>NZ_JBEZNF010000019.1:0-183498 GCF_040653095.1 Streptomyces sp. NPDC048057 | reverse complement strand
CGCCCGCGGGGGGGGGGCAGCCGCCGCACCAAAACACCATCCACCACCCCCGGCGCCCGCCCCCCCCTCCCGCGCGCGCCCCCCCCGCCCCGCCCCCCCCCGGCAGGTCGAGGCGTCACACCACGGCGCCCGACGCGTCGCGTTCCTTGGCCCGCGCGGGCCGGGTGCGGTCCTTCTCGGGGCGGCGCCCCTGGAGGATCACCGCCAGCGGCATCGCCGTGAACACCGTGGACGCCACCCCCACCACGACGCCGGCGAGCAGCGCGACGGAGAAGTCGGTGAGCGAGTCCCCGCCGAGCACCGCGAGCGCGATCAGGACGAACAGCGCGCCCATGCCGGTGTTGACCGTACGCGGCAGGGTCTGTGCCACCGCCTTGTCCGCGAGGTCCGGCCAGGCGGCCTTCGGCGAGGCGCGGCGCAGCTCCCGCAGCCGGTCGAGGACCACGACGGTGTCGTTGACCGAGTAGCCGACGACGGTCAGCAGCGCGGCGAGGAAGACGCTGTCGACGGGCTTGCCGAGCCAGGCGAACAGCCCCACCACCAGCAGCACGTCCTGCACCATCGCCGCGACCGCCGACGCGGCGAACGTCCAGCGGAACCGGATCGTGAGATAGAGCAGCTGAGCGGCGACGGCCACCGCCAGGGCGATCAGCGCCTGGGTGCGCAGTTCGCTCCCCAGGCTGGGCCCGATCATGTCGTCCCGTTCGACGGTCGCCCCGCCCGCCACGTCGGCGATGGCGGTGCGGATCTCCTGCTGCTCCTCGTTGGACAGTTCGCCCGTGCGCACGGAGATGCCGCTGTCGCCCGACGCCTGCACGACGGCCCGCGGGAAGCCGGCGTCCGCGACGGCCTGGCGCGCGGTGTCGGCGTCGACGGGCCGCTCGGTGGCGTACTCCACCACCCGCCCCCCGGTGAACTCGACACCGAACTCCAGTCCGCGGACGCCGATGCCGGCGAGGGCCACCAGCAGCAGGGTGCCGCAGCCGATGAGCAGGCGCTTGCGGTGCTGCATCAGCCGCGGCGGGCGAGCCTCCAGACGGGTGCGCAGCCGGCCCCGGGAGGCGATGCCGGTCAGCTTGGGCCGCTCGCGCACCCAGGAGCGTTCGAGCGCCCACTGGGCGAACAGCCGGGTGATGACCATCGCCGACACCAGCGAGGCCAGGACGCCGATCGCGAGCGTCACGCCGAAGCCCTTGACCGGGCCGATGGCGAAGGCGAACAGCAGGCCCGCGGCGAGCAGCGTGGTGATGTGGGAGTCGGCGACCGCGCTCCACGCCTTGTTGAAGCCGATCTGCAACGGTCGGCGCAGATCGGGCTTGAGCTTCCGGGTCGGCTTCAGATACTCCTCCCGGGCCCGCTCGAACACCAGGACGTTCGCGTCCACGGCGATGCCGATGGCGAGCACGAAGCCGGCGAGACCGGGCAGGGTGAGCGTGGCGCCGAGCGCGACCACGGCGGCGTACGAGATCAGCCCGTACAGGCCGAGGGCGATCGTGGCGAGCAGTCCGAGCAGCCGGTAGACGGCGATGATGAACAGCCCGGTTCCGGCCAGGCCGATGACCGCTGCCCAGGCGCTGGCCTCGATGGCGTCCGCGCCGAGCGTGGGGCCGACGGTGCTCTGCTCGATGACCGTGACCGGCACCGGCAGGGCGCCGCCCTTGACCAGCGCGGCCAGCTCCCGGGCCTCGTCGCCGTCGAAGCCCCCGGTGATCTGGGCCGAGCCACCGGCGATGCCGGCGCCGCACGAGACGCTCTGCTCCATGCCGGGCGCCGAGACGATCCGGTCGTCGAGCACGATCGCGACCCGCCGCGAGGGGTCGCCCGGCGCGGCGCAGGCCGCTTCGCCGGTGATCCGTTCCCAGTCGTTGCCCGCCTTCCCCTTGAAGGACAGGTCGACGGTCCAGCCGCGGCCCGACTGGGCGTCGAGGATCGCTTCGGCGTCCTTGACGCCGTCGCCGGTGAGCGCGGGCGGTGCGAGCGCGAGGAAGCCGCCCGGCACGTCGGGGTCGGGCAGCACGCGGGAGCCGTCGGCCGCGGGTGCCCCGGCCGGTCCGGGCGAGGCCGCCGTGACCGGGTGGAAGGTGAGCTGCGCGGTGCGGCCGATGACCTCGGCCGCCTCCTTCGGGTCCTGCACCCCGGGCAGCTCGACCTCGATGCGCTGGTCGCCGGAGCGCGCGAGCGAGGGCTCGGACACCCCGAGGGCGTCCACCCGCTGCCGCAGCACCTCCAGGGCGCGGTCGGTGGCGGCGGCATCGGCCTTCACGGTCGGCGAGTCCTGGGCCTCCAGGACGATCCGGGTGCCGCCGCGCAGGTCGAGCCCGAGGCGGGGCGACACGGTCAGGGCGACGTAGAGGGATACGGCGACGACGGCGAGCGCGGCGAGCGCGCGCCAGAACGTGGCACGGGACGACGTTCCACGGGGCGACAAGGGGGACTCCACGGGCAGCACGCAGACGCCGGGCGTCTGCGGACGGTCAAGGACCGGAGCACGGGAGCCGTCGGGGAACGAACCCCGGGCTCCGTGCGCCGCGGGGCGCGTACGGGAAGGCCGGACCGGGCCGCGGGGTGGCGGTGCGGTGGTTCCTGGTACGCGCCGGGTCGACGTCCGTCACCGGTGCCGCGGTCGGCGAGCAACACGGCTCGGGCCGAGGGTACGGCGGGGCGGACGCCGAAGCGCCATCTGCTGGGCCGTGGTGCGCACGGGGCGCCCGGGACACGGCTCAGGAACGGGTGGCGGGCGGTGCTCGGGTGCTGGGGGAGTCCTGGTGGCGCTGCGGCGGGCCGCGCTCCTGCCGGGGCCCCACCGGCTCGCCGCGCAGCAGCGGCGGCTGGGGGAGGGCGGTGAGCGGATGCGCGGACGCGGGCGGTGCGGTCGGCGGGCGGCTGCCCGTGTCGGAGGCCACGACCCGGTCGACGGCGGTGTTGGTGGCACGCCGGCTCTCCGGACGCAGCACCGTGGTGCGCTGTGCATTGCCCGCCCGGTCCGGAGTGGCGGGGTTCGCGCCGACCGGAGTGGTCAGGGTCGCACCGGCGGCGACGGCCGCCCGGGCGCTCGGAGCGGCGCCGAGCAGCACCAGCAGGGCCGCGCAGAGCCCGAGGAGCAGGGCCGGGAGCCTGAGGAAGCCGCTCGTGCGTGCGCGCTGCTGCACGTCGTCCCCCTTCCTGCTCGGTCCTGTCGTCGTGGCACAGCGTAGGCGACGAAAGGGGGTGCGGGGGAGCGCGCTCCGTGGGCGGCGGTGCGGACGGGCCGAAGCGGCGCGGGCCGGTGGTCCTCCGCGGAGGGAGGGACCACCGGCCCGCGCCGGTCGTCGACCGGGTGCCCGGGTCAGATGATGCTGACCCCGTAGGCGCTGAGCGCCTCGGTGACGGGCTGGTAGAACGTGACCCCGCCGGAGCGGCAGTTCCCGCTGCCGCCGGAGGTGAGGCCGAGCGCGGTGGAGCCGGAGAACAGGGCGCCGCCGCTGTCGCCGGGCTCGGCGCAGACGTTGGTCTGGATCATGCCGTAGACGACGTCGCCGCCGCCGTAGTTGACCGTGGCGTTCAGACCGGTCACCGAGCCGCTGTGCAGCCCCGTGGTGGAGCCGCTGCGCTGCACGGACTGGCCGACGCGCGCGTTGCCGGCGGAGGTGATGTCGCGGTAGCTCCCGTTGTAGAGGGAGACGCGGCCGTCGGCGGCGGACGCGTTGTTGTGGCGGATGATGCCGTAGTCGTTGTTGGGGAAGCTCGACCCGGTGCGGGTGCCCAGCGTGCTCGTACCGGACGAGTTGGTGTACCAGGTGCTGGCGATGTTGGTGCAGTGGCCAGCGGTCAGGGCGTAGTAGGTGCTCCCGCTGCGGACGTTGAAGCCCAGCGAGCAGCGGCTGCCGCCGGCGTAGATGGCCTGGCCGCCCGCGATCAGCTTGTTGAACGTGCCGTCGGTGCGCTTGACCTCCACGGCGCCGGACTGCTTGCCGACCGCCTTCTTGAGCGTGGCCAGCTCGGCGGTCGAGACGCTCTCGTCCGCGGTGACCACGACCTTGCCGGACGCGGCGTCGGTGTACCAGGCGGTGCCGGCCACGTCGGCGTCGAGCACGGCCTCGCTGGCCTGGGCCAGCTGCGCGGTGGTGGCGCGGGCGCTGCTGCTGCCCGACTCGGCCACGGCGGCGGGAGCGGCGAGCGCCGTGGCGGTGACCAGGCCCGCGGCGACGGCCAGCAGTCGTACGCGCCGGGAAACGCCGCCGTGGGGGGAAGTGCGCTTCTTCACTACTCGTCCTCCGGTGGGGTTCGGGACCCGTTGGGGGGCGGGTCCGCAACGGACGCCGATCGAGGTGGTGAGGTGCGGCGGACCGAACTCGTTTCGGTCATGTGCCTGTCAATCGACGTGGTTGGAAGCCTGGACTCCGGATGGATTCGGGGCAAGGACGTCTTTCGGTCGCTCTACGCGCGTTCAGCAGTGGTGTAGACCGCTTGGGTTGATCGCTGCTGCATGGCGCGGTGGGGGCGGTGGTGTCGCGGAGACGGCGGACGGGGGTGATGGTGACTCGCGGCGCACTGAACCGCTAGTCAGTAGTGGCCGGTTGGGTGCGGACGGGTGCCCGTCGCCGCGGCGCCGGGCTCGAAGTGCGTCCTCGCTGTTCAGTGCGGCGACGGCGATCGAGCTCGCCGGCGCGGAGCGACGCCCGGTGCGGTACGGGGTTTTCGGTACGGAGTCGGGGTCGTTCCGCCGGCTCGGGCCGTCGCGTCGAAGTCGTCGGGGGTGCGGGTGCCGGATCGCCCTCCCGGGGGTGCGCGGAACGGTCCGGCGGTGCGCGTGCGATCGGCCGGCACGGCCGCGGGGCGGGCGTTGGGTGAAGGGTGGTGGTTTGTCGACCGGAGATCCCTGTCCGGATATCGATGTTTGCCGCAGCACCCCGTGGGCGTACGTCCGAACCCCGCCTCCCCTTTGATCATTGACATGAATGGGCCCTGAAACGAAACTCGTCGGCGGGTGGTGAACGATGGTTCACCCGGCGCACGGCCGGCCGGGCGCGTCGGATCGACCGCGGGTCGCCCGGTACGCGTCGAGGCCGCGCCCGATCCCCTCGCCCAAGGAGCCCGAGATGACCGACCGCCTCCGCGACGTCTACGTGGTCGACGCCGTCCGCACCCCGATCGGCAAGCACGGCGGCGCGCTGAGCGGCGTGCGCCCCGACGACCTGGCCGCCGGCGTGCTCGGGGCGCTCGTCTCCCGTACGCCCGACCTCGACCCGGCCCGCATCGACGACGTCCACTTCGGCAACGCCAACGGCGCGGGGGAGGAGAACCGCGACGTGGCCCGGATGGCCGTGCTCCTCGCCGGGCTCCCCGTCACCGTCCCCGGCGTCACCGTCAACCGGCTCTGCGGCTCCGGCATGGAGGCGGTCATCCAGGCCGCCCGCGCGATCGCCGTCGGCGACGCCTCCGTGGCCGTCGCGGGCGGCGTCGAATCGATGAGCCGGGCGCCCTGGGTCGTGCCCAAGCCCGACCGCGCCTTCCCCGCCACTCACCAGGAGATGCACTCCACCACCCTCGGCTGGCGGATGGTCAACCCCGCGATGCCGAAGGAGTGGACCGTGACGCTCGGCGAGGGCGCCGAACTCGTCGCCGACCGCTACGGCATCGACCGCGCGGCGCAGGACGCCTTCGCCCTGGAGAGCCACCGCAAGGCCGCCCGCGCCTGGGAGGCCGGACTGTACGACGCGGAGGTCGTCGCCGTCGACGGAGTGGACCTGCCGCGGGACGAGTGCATCCGCGACACCACCTCCGCCGGGGCGCTCGCCGCGCTGCGCCCCGTCTTCCGGACCGACGGCACCGTCACCGCGGGCAACTCCTCACCGCTGAACGACGGCGCAGCCGCCCTGCTCCTCACCGACGAGGCCGGGCTGCGCGCCACCGGCCGCGAACCCCTCGCCCGGATCGCGGCCTCGGCCGTCACCGGCATCGAGCCGCAGTACTTCGGCGCCGGACCCGTGGAGGCGGTCCACCGGGCGCTGAAGAAGGCCGGCCGTCGCCTCGACGAGGTGACGGCCCTCGAACTCAACGAGGCGTTCGCGGCCCAGGCGCTCGCCTGCCTCGGCCAGTGGCCCGGGCTCGACCCCGACGTGGTCAACCCGCGCGGCGGCGCGATCGCCGTCGGGCACCCCCTCGGAGCGTCCGGCGCCAGGATCACCGGAGCCGTCGCCCACCAGCTCGCCGCGGCGGGCACCGGCACCGCGGTGGCGAGCCTCTGCATCGGCGTCGGGCAGGGACTGGCCCTCGTCCTGGAGCGCTGAGCCGCACCGAACGTGGTCGCACCGCGGCCGTGGCGCCGGGACGGGGCGGCCCGTGCCGGCGCCTTTGCGGCACCGGGATATCCGGTTGTCCCGCCGCGGACCGGACGGATAGGATCACGAGGTGACTGCCGGGTCGGCCGTAGGCCAACAACACCAGGAACGCCCGGCCTCTGAGTGAGGCGGGCGCGGGCGCGAGGCCCGCCCCTTGATGGCGTCGTGCTCCCCGTGAGACAAGTGGACGCCATGTGCCGTGCGCCCTTTCTCCGTGCGCCGGATGCGGTGTGATCGTCGCGCAGCGCCGCAACCACACCGCTCTCCCTTCTTTTTGTTCCCTTTTCACCTCCACCGCTTCGGTCGTCCGTCGCGTGCCGTAGGCACGCGCGCGCCGAAGCGGCGCCCCGCCCTGCGCGGACGCAGGACGTCAGCGGCGCAGTGCGCGCCGACGCAGACCCACGGACCGAGAAAGCAGAGAATGCCGAACGACTTCAACCAGCAGGTCATCGAGGAGTTCCGGGCCAACGCCGGGAAGGTGGGCGGCCCGTTCGAAGGGAGCCGGCTGCTCCTGTTGACCACCACCGGAGCCCGCAGCGGAACCCGACACACCACGCCCGTCGCGTATCTGCCCGACGGCGGCGAGCGCGTGCTCGTCATCGCCTCGGCGGCCGGCGCGCCCCGGCACCCCGCCTGGTACCACAACCTCGTGGCCAACCCCCGGGTCACCGTCGAGGACGGCGTCTTCACCTACGAGGCCGAGGCGACCGTCCTCGCCGGCGAGGAACGCGACCGGGCCTACGCCCGCGCCGTCGAGACCTCCGACGGCTGGGCCGCCTACCAGGCCAAGACGGACCGGGTGATTCCGGTCGTCGCCCTGCGCGGCATCGAAACGGGCCCGCCGAACGTCAACGGAGCCACGTCCTTCGGCACGATGCTCACCAGCATCCACGGCGGAATGCGCCGGGAGATCGAACTGATCCGCGCCGAAGTCGCCGCCGGCGGCCCTGGCCTCGGGGCGCAGCTGCGGGTCAACTGCCTGACCCTGTGTCAGGGGGTGCGCGCCCACCACACCGCCGAGGACCAGGGCATGTTCCCCGCGATCGCCGAGCAGCGCCCCGAAGCCGCCGCCGTCCTTGAACGCCTGGACGAGGAGCACCGGAAGATCGCCGCGCTCCTCGACGAACTCCAGCAGGTCGTCAGCGCCCGGGACGTCGAGCAGGCGACGGTCCTTGCGGAGGTCGACCGGCTCGCCGCCGAGCTGAACGCCCATCTGGACTACGAGGAAGCGCAGTTGATCCCCATGATCGACGGCTGATCCGCCGGCTCGACGACCGATCCGAAACCCGGCAGGGCCCGTGCGCGCCGCCGCCCGGCGCACACGGGCCCTGCCGGCTACGCCTCCCGGGGCAGTGCGGGCGGAGCGACGGCCGGCGGGCTCAGCCGGGCGAAGCCCTCCTGGCGCTGGTAGGGGAAGTACGGGTAGGGCGCCGTCCGGTGGCTCGCCGCGTCGAGCCGCGCCACCTGGTCGGGGGTGAGCGACCAGCCGACGGAGCCCAGGTTCTGCCGGAGCTGCTCCTCGGTGCGCGCGCCGATGATCACGGACGACACCGTCGGCCGCTGGAGCAGCCAGGCGATGGCGACCTGCGGGATCGCCTTGCCGGTCTCCAGTGCCACCTCGTGCAGCGCGTCGACGACGTCGTACAGGTACTCGTCCTCCACCGGCGGACCGAAGCCGGCCGTGCTGTGCAGCCGGCTGCCCTCCGGCAGCGGTCGGCCGCGGCGGACCGCCCCGGTCAGCCGTCCCCAGCCCAGCGGGCTCCACACCAGCGCGCCGAGCCCCTGGTCCAGCCCGAGCGGCATCAGTTCCCACTCGTAGTCGCGGCCGATGAGCGAGTAGTACACCTGGTGCGCCACGTAGCGCGTACGGCCGTGCCGCTCCGCGAGGGCCAGCGACTTCATCGCCTGCCAGCCGGAGAAGTTGGAGATCCCGAGGTAGCGGACCTTCCCCGCCCGGACGAGGTCGTCGAGGGCCGCCAGGACCTCCTCGACCGGAGTGCCGGCGTCGAAGGCGTGCAACTGGAACAGGTCGATGTGGTCCGTGCCGAGCCGGCGCAGGGCGTCGTCGACCGCGGTGATCAGCCGGGCGCGCGAGGTGCCCGCGTCGCCCGGCCCGTCGCCCATCGGCAGCCCGGCCTTGGTGGAGACGATCACGCGGTCCCGCCGGCCCCGGATCGCCTCGCCCAGGACCTCCTCGGAGGCGCCCTGCGAGTAGACGTCGGCGGTGTCGAACATCGTGACCCCGGCTTCGATGCAGATGTCGACGAGTCGACGGGCCTCGCGCGCATCGGTGTTGCCCCAGCCGCTGAAGAGCGGTCCGCGTCCACCGAAGGTCCCGGCGCCGAAGCTCAGGACGGGGACCATGAGTCCGGACGTGCCCAATCGCCTGTGTTCCATGTCTGCTCCTCGGATGCCCGATGTGTCCAACGTGCTCACCACTGACCAACGCGCCAAGGCCGCTCGCGGAACGGCCCACAAGGCTCCTAACGGATCTGGAGTTCCGTTAGGATCGGTAGCGTAGCGGAGAAGCTAACGGAACGGGAGTCCCGTTATGAGTTCGACTGAAGCGGAACCGGGGAGCGTTCGCCCCGGTGGACGGACGGCGCGCGTACGGACGGCCGTGCTGCGGGCGGCCGGCGACGCCCTCGCGGAGCGCGGCTTCGCCCACCTGGACCTCGCCGACGTGGCGCGCCGGGCGGACGTGGGCAAGACGACGGTCTACCGGCGCTGGGGCACGGTCACCGGCCTCGTCGCCGACCTGCTCCAGGACATGGCCGAGCAGTCGCTGCCCCGTACGGAAACCGGCGCGCTCGTCGACGACCTCGTGGCCCACGCCCGCCTGGTGCAGCGGACGTTGACGGACCCGCGACAGGGGCCGCTGTTCAAGGCCGTCATCGCCGCGGCCACCTGTGACGCGAAGACCGCCGAGGCCCTGCACCGCTTCTATGCGACGCGCATCGCCGAGTGGGCGCCCTGCGTGCAACAGGCGGTGGCACGGGGCGAGGTGCCCGAGGGCACCGACGCCCACGAGGTGATCCGCGCCGTCTCGGCCCCGCTCTACTATCGTCTGCTGGCCAGCGGTGACCGCCTCGACGAAGCTGCCGCGGACCGGGCCGCGCACGCCGCCGCGGCTGCGGCGCGCGCCGGCGCGTACCTTCGCGTCGAGAGGATCCGCTAAAGGCGTGGAAGGGCGCAGTCGCCCCGTGCTTGCATGGGTGACATGGTGTCTGCTGACCGTCTGCTCGCCTTCGCCGTGATGTCCTTCCTGTTGATCGTGGTCCCGGGCCCGAGCGTGCTGTTCGTGATCGGCCGGGCGCTGGCCCAGGGCCGCCGCGCCGCGCTGACCTCCGTGATCGGGAACACCGCGGGGGCCTACGCGCTGATCGTCGCCGTCGCGCTGGGCGTCGGCTCCCTCGTGGAGCGTTCGGTCCTCCTCTTCACCGTGCTGAAACTGGCGGGCGCCGCGTACCTGGTGTACCTCGGCGTCAAGGCGTGGCAGGGGCGCGGCCAGCTGCGGGCCGCGACCGAAGCGGACGGTCAGGGTGCCGGGGGCGACACCGCGCACGGTGGTCGACGCGTGTTCTGGGAGGGGTTCCTCGTCGGGGTGTCGAACCCCAAGACGATCGTGTTCTTCGCCGCCGTGCTCCCGCAGTTCGTCGACCGCGGCCGAGGTGACGTCGTGCTCCAAATGCTGGTGCTCGGCCTGGTCTTCAACGTGATCGCGCTCGTCTCCGACTCCGTGTGGGGGCTCGGCGCCGCCACGGCGCGTAGCTGGTTCGCCCGCTCGCCCGAGCGGCTCTCCCTCGTCGGCGGCGTCGGCGGACTGGCCATGATCGGCCTCGGCGTCACCGTGGCCGTGACCGGACGCAAGGACTGACCGCCGGGGCGATCAGGGGCTCGTCCGGTCCGCGGTCACTCCCCGGCGGCCCGGCCGTGCGGTGGGTGCGAGGTCAGGACCTTGGCGACGAAGTCCGCCAACTGGGCCCGCATCCTCTCCCGCGGTACGTCCTCTCCCGCGGCCAGGTGCTCGACGAGGTCGGCCCGCGTGGCGGCGAGCAGGGCGTGGGCGGTGAAGCCGCCGTCGGTCAGGCCGGGGATCTGCTCCAGTGCGCCTTGGAGCATGCGGTGCCACCGCTCGTAGTGCTCCGTCCGGTACGGACTGGTGCTGCTCCCGCCCTCCTCCAGGGCCAGCGCGAGGCTCCGGTTGTCGAGCTTGAGGCAGAGGGCGGCGTCGAGCAGGGCGGGTACGCGTTCGCGCGGCGGGGTCGCGGGCCCCAGGGGTGGCGGGCCGGCTTCGATGGCCTTTCTGATCGGTTCGAGCCGCGACTCGTACAGCGCCCGCAGCAGCCCGGCGCGATCGCCGAAGGCCCGGAAGAGCGTGCCCTTGCCGACGCCTGCGGCTGCCGCGATGTCGGCCATGGTGATGTCGGCGGGGCTTTCGCCGCGGGCGAAGAGGGCGTCGGCGGCTGCGAGCACGGCTTCGCGATTGCGGGCGGCGTCTTTGCGGGACCTGGGCTCGTCCATCCTGACGTCCTCCATTTACAAACCGGACCGCGGGTCCGTATCGTCAAGCGGACCCAGGGTCCGGATTCTGTGACTGGAGGATACCCGTGTCCGCACCGACGTCTGCGGCGGAGCTGTACCGCCACGGCCTGCAACTGCTCCTCGACAAGGACATCCCCGCGTGGGTCGCCCTGTGGGCCGAGGACGGCCTCATGGAGTTCCCCTTCGCCCCCGCGGGCTGGCCCCGGCGCCTGGAGGGCAAGGAGGCCGTCGCCGACTACCTGCGCCACTACCCCGACCGCATCGACCTGCACGACTTCACCGACCTGCGGATCCACCAGACCACCGATCCGCAGACCATCGTGGTCGAGATGCGGGGCGTCGGCCGACTGGTGCAGACCGACGCCCCCTTCGACATGACCTACATCGCCGTCGTGACCGTACGAGAAGGGCGCTTCACCTCCTACCGCGACTACTGGAACCCCCTCGCCGTCCTCGAACCCGGCACCGACTTCACCGGGAGCAGCCGATGACGACCGCCGACGCCACCCTGGTCATCGGCGCCACCGGTACCACCGGCAGCCGCACCGCCGCGCAACTGACGGCCGCAGGCCACCGCGTCAGAGCAGCCAGCCGTCAGGCCACCGTGGTGGACGGCGCCGAGCCGGTCCTCTTCGACTGGTACGACCCCGCCACGCACACAGCCGCCCTCGACGGCGTCGACCGCGTCTATCTCGTACCGCCCGTGGGCGACCCCGACCCCGCGGCGATCATGCTGCCGTTCCTGCGTCTGGCCCGCAGCGCCGGCGTGCACCGCGCGGTGCTGCTGAGTTCCTCGGCCGTCCCCGAGGGCGGACCGGCGGTGGGAACGGTGCACCAGGCCCTGCCCGATCTGTTCGAACAGTGGGCGGTACTGCGGCCCTCGTGGTTCATGCAGAACTTCACCGGCGCGCACGCGCACGCTCACAGCATCCGCGCCGAGGGCGTCATCCGCACCGCCACCGAAGGCGGCCGGGTCGGCTTCGTCGACGCCGAGGACATCGCGGCCGTCGCCGTACGCGCTCTGACCGACGAGCAAGCCCCCGACACCGATCTCGTCCTCACCGGACCCGAAGTGCTCAGCCACGACGAGATCGCCGCGACCATCACCGAGGTCACCGGTCGGCCCGTCGCCCACCGCCGTCTGTCCTACGAGCAGATGCGCGACCGCCTCACGGCACAGGTGCCGGTGGAGTTCGCCGCCATGCTGGCCGGCTTGGACCGTGCCATCGCCGAAGGGGCGGAGGACCGCGTCACCGACACCGTCCGACGCCTCACCGGTCGGCCCCCGCACACCTTCCGCGCCGTCCTTGAGAGGGAGACGCGACACGGCTGATGCGGGCCCAGGACCGGGGGCCGTGCGGGCCCCGCCGCGTTGGCGGGGACCCGCACTGCCACCGTCCGCCGGTGGCTTGACGGCCCGGCCTCATGTCAGATGACGCACGAAGAACTGTGCCGTGGCGTCGGCGGCAGCGCGGTGTTCCCCCAGGCCCCCGTGCACCCCGCGCAGGCGCGGCCGTCTCACGCGACGTCGTGGACCGTGGTGGCGATGCCGCGAGCACTCAGGGTTTCGGTGACGATCGGCTCGATGCGGTCCCACGTGCCGCCGGCGAGACCGCAGCCGATGCGGGGCATGTGCACGGAGGCGTCGTGGGCGAGGGCGCGCTCGCCACCATCGAGGACACCAGCCGGGAGACCCTGGCGGGCCTGCGCCGCATGCTCGGCGCGCTGCGGCAGGCGGACCGGTCGGACGGGGCCGGGGACGCGCCGCTCGGACCGGCCCCGGTGTTGGCCGACGTCGAACGGCTGGTGGCGCGCGGCAGGGACGCGGGCCTGCGGGTGGACGTCGAGTGGCGCGGCGAGCACCGGGCGCTGCCGGCGGAGTTCGAACTGTCCGGCTACCGCATCATCCAGGAGGCGATCACCAATGTGGTCCGCCACTCGGGAGCGGACGCCTGCCGGGTGACCGTCGAGCGCGGCGAGGACGACCTGTCCATCGAGGTCACCGACGAGGGCCGCGGCTCGACGGTGCTGCCCGGCGCCGCCGGATACGGACTGACGGGCATGCGGGAGCGGGCGGCGCTGCTGCACGGCGAGTTCACGGCCGGACCGCGTCCCGAAGGCGGCTTCCGCGTGGCCGTACGCCTTCCGCTGCCGATGGCGGTGGCATGATCCGCGTCCTGCTCACCGATGACCAACCGCTGGTCCGGCACGGGCTGCGGGTCCTGATCGCCGACCGCCCCGGGCTGGAGGTGGCGGGGGAGGCCGCCGACGGCGAGGAGGCCGTGCGGCTCGCCGCCCACCTGGCCCCGGACGTCGTCGTGATGGACATCCGGATGCCGGGCATGGACGGCATCGAGGCCACCCGAAGGATCGCCGCCGCCACCGCACCCCCCAAGGTGCTGATCCTCACCACGTTCGACGACGACGAGTACGTCTACGGGGCGCTGCGCGCCGGCGCGAGCGGCTTCCTCGTCAAGGACATGGACATGGACCAGATCCTCACCGCGGTCGAGGTGGTCGCCGCCGGCGACGGCCTCCTCGCGCCGAAGGTGACCGGCCGGCTGATCGCGGAGTTCGCGGCCCGCCCCGGGACCGCCGCACCCCGCCCGGCCCCGGTGGAGGGCGTCACCGCCCGTGAACGGGAAGTGCTCACCCTGGTCGGCGGCGGCCTGTCCAACGGGGAGATCGCCGCCCGGCTGCACATCAGCCCGGCCACCGCCTAGGCCCACGTCAGCCGGCTCCTGACGAAGCTGTCCGCCCGCGACCGGGTGCACCTGGTCATCACCGCGTACGAGTGGGGGTTGGTCACCCCCGGGCGGGGGCCCAACTGACCCTCCCGGGACAGCGGTTCACGCTTCGTGCCCCAGCCCGGTGACGTACGGCTCCAGCTTCGCCGGGTTGATGATCCACATGATGCGTTCGATGCCCCGCTGCGACGCGTCGACGGACAACAGGGCCACGGCCCGACCGCCGTTCGAGACGAGGACCGCGGGCAGGCCGTTGGCCTCCACCCGGCGGACGTCCGCACCGGACCAGAAGCGCGGGGCGAACGCCGCGAGGTAGCGGGACACCCGCGACCGCCCGACGACGGGGACCTTGGACGCGCCGCGCGTCCCGCCGCCGTCGGAGTAGCTGACCACGTCCTCGGCGAGGACCTCTTCGAGCACCGACAGGTCACCGGTCCGCGCGGCGGCGAGGAACACCTCCAGCAGTCGGCGGTGCGCCGCCCGGCCCACCGGCTCCCCGCGCGGCGCGGACAGGTGCCGACGGGCCCGGCTCACCAACTGGCGCGCGTTGGCCTCGCTCGTCTCAAGGATCTGCGCGATCCGCCCGTACGGGTAGTCGAAGGCTTCCCGCAGGACGTACGCGGCCCGCTCGACCGGGTTCAGCCGCTCCAGGAGGTGCAGCACGGCCAGGGTGAGCGCCTCCGCCCGCTCCGCGCCCACCTGCGGGTCCGTGCTGGTGTCGACCGGCTCCGGCAGCCACGGCCCGACGTACGACTCCCGCCGGACCCGGGCCGACTGGGCGACGTTGATCGCGAGGCGTGCGGTGACGGTGGTGAGGAACGCGGCGGGCTCGCGGACCTCGGTGCGGTCGGTTCCCTGCCACCGCAACCACGCTTCCTGGACGACGTCCTCGGCCTCCACGGCGCTGCCGAGCACGCGGTACGCGATGCCGAAGAGCCGGGGGCGGACGGCGACGAACTCCTGCGCCGCCCGCTCCAGGGAGTCCGTGTCCTCGCCGGCTCGCATCGTCGCCCTTCAGTTCGGTGGGCGTCATGCTACAAGTCGCCGGCACGGCACCGTCGAAGCGCTACGGGGCCGGACGCGGCCGTGCGGCGGCGCCCGCCAGCGCCCCGGCCACCACCAGGTAGGGCAGCGCGAACAGGGCGAACAGCGCGCCGTGCGCCACCTGCCCGGAGGCCGCCCCGTACACCGCGTACACCAGCAGCGTCGTCACCTCCGTCCCCAGGCCCGCGAGCGACGTCACCGTGGCCCGGCTCGGGCCGGACAGCGCGTCCTGGAGCCGGGCGTCGGCGACGACGTCGGCCAGTTGGAAGACGCAGAACGCCACCGCCAGCAGGACGAACCCCCAGGGCGAGCCGGTGAGCGCGCCCACCGCCATCAGCCCCGCCGAGACCGTCAGCAGGGCGGCGGTGCGGCGCGCGGACATGCCCTGCGCGCGGGCCGCGAGCACCCCGCCGAGCGCCACGCCCACGTACACCACCAGCACCAGCAGCGGCACGTCCGGCGTCGCCACGCCCGTCGCCGCGGCCAGCAGCGGCACGTACTCGTCCAGCGAACCCCACACCGTCGACAGCACCACCACCGTCACCAGGGCCCGGCGCACCGCGGCGCTGCGCCGCACCTCGGCGAGGCCGGACCGCAGCACCGCGCCGTACCCCGGTTCCTGTGCGTCGGCGTCCGCGGCCCGGGCGTCGCGGTTTTCCGGCAGGGACGCCGCAACCAGGGCGCACAGCAGGCACGCCGCCACGCTCGCGACCCCGAGGGCCGGGAAACCCCCCGCGGCGAACACCGGTGCAGCCGCGGCGGTGGCGGCGGCCGTCGCCAGGGTGGCGAGCGCGGCCGAACGGCCCATCAGCCGGGCGTACCGGTCGGTGGCGTCCAGCCGTGCCAACTCCTCGTACACCAGCGCCTCCAGCGCACCCGAGGCCAGCGCCCCGCCGAGGCCCCACAGCACGAAACCGGCGGCGAAGGACGGGTACGAGGGCACGGTCACCCACAGGGCGAAGCCGGCGCCCGTCAGCAGCGGACCGGTGACCAGCGCCGAGCGCCGCGACACGGCGTCCGCCCAGACGCCCGACGGCACCTCGGCGAGTAGGGAGGTGAGGGACCAGATGACGAAGAGCGAGGAGATCTCGGCGGTGCTCAGCCCGTGCTCGGCGAAGAGCAGTGCGTAGACGGGGTAGAGCAGGACGAGGTCCCGCAGCCCGCAGTGGACGAGCAGCCGGCGCTGCAAGCGCCCCAGGGAGCGGTCGCGTTCGCTCACGGGCGGGCGCGGGGGCAGGGCGGTACGACGGGTGGGCACGACGAAGTCCTCCGGAAGGGAAGCGGGCAGGGGGCGGGGGAGCACCCTGCCGGCGGAGCCCGGGCGCGTGCGCCGGCAGCTCCGCTGATTCCCTCCGGTCCGGACGGGTCTTCAGTGCACGATCATGGTCGTTGTCGCATGGCGATCAGTGTAGGCGTACGGAGTCGAACGCGGGGGCGAGTAGTTCTGGTCGTACGGGGGCGAAGACGTCAGGAAGCCGCGTCCGCGCGGGCGGCGGGCAGTTCCGCCCACACCTGCTTCCCGCCCGCGAACGGCACCGAGCCGTACGCCGTCGCCAGCGCCTGCACGATCACCAGGCCGCGGCCCCCGGTCGCCTCCAGATCCAGCGCCGTCGACCGGACCGGGGCCCTGGGGGACGAGTCGTTGACCGCGATCCGCAGTCGCTGCCCGGTCAGCGTCAGATCGAGCCGCACCTGGCCGCGGGTGTGGGCGACCGCATTGGTGACCAGTTCGGAGACGATGAGCTGCGCGGTGGCCACGTCCACGGACACGTCCGCCCCCGCGCCCCAGGAGCGCAGCGTGCGCGCCGTGAACCGTCGGGCGTGCACGATGGCGTCCGGCAGCCGCCACACGGCCCATTGGGCCCGCAGCGGACGGGAGGCCGTCCCGTCGTACCGCAACAACAGCAGCGCCACGTCGTCGTCGCGGCGGTCCACGTTCCCGAGCAGGTCGTCGGCCATCCGCCCGATGTCCGTCGGATCGGCGGCGGAGAACAGGGTCCGCAGCCGCTGCACCCCGTCGTCCAACGGCAGGCCGGACGCCTCCACCAGCCCGTCCGTCAGCAGCGCGAGGACGCCCCCGGGCGCCAGCCGGGCCTCCGTCATGGGGAAGCGGGCGTCCGGCAGGACGCCCAGCGGGGGCCCGCCGCGCACGGCTATCTCCTCGGTGACGCCCCCGGGGCGTCTGACCAACGGCGCTATGTGGCCGGCCCGGACCAGGAGGGCCGCGCCCTCCTCCATGTCCAGGTCGACATAGCAACAGGTCGCGAAGAGATCGGTCTCCATGCCGGTCAGCAGCCGGTTGGCGAGGCTCACCACCACGTCGGGCGGGTGGCCCTCGACCGCGTACGCCCTGATGGCCGTGCGCATCTGCCCCATGATGGTGGCCGCCTCCGCGCTGTGCCCCTGCACGTCGCCGATGACCAGTGCCACATGGCTGTCCGACAGCGGAATCACGTCGTACCAGTCGCCGCCGACCTCCAGGCCCACCGTCGCGGGCAGGTAGCGGGCCACGGCCTGGCCCCCGGGCAGCCGCGGCAACTTGCGCGGCAACAGGCTCCGCTGGAGGGTGCGGGCCAACTCGTGCCGGGCGTCCAGGGCGTGCGCGCGCATCAGCGCCTGCCCCACCAGGCTCGCCGTCGCCGTCAGCAAGGACCGCTCCTCCGGCTCGAACCGGTGCTCCTCGTCCCAGCCGACCAGACAGACGCCCACCATCCGGCCGTCGGCCTGGAGCGGAAGTATCGCGAGCCCGCCCGGCCCGATGTGGGTCAGGTCCGGCTCCAGGTCCGCGCCCGGCAGCCAGACCGTGACCGTGCCGTCCCGCAGGGCGCGCGCGAGGGTGGGCAGGGCGCTGCGGGCGGCGTCCGGCCACTCCGAGTGCCATTCGGACCGCCACAGGGCCGGCCAGGCGTCCGGGTCCGACGGGTCGAGGATCGTCACGAACAGCCGCTCCGCCTCGACCTCCGCGACCGCCACCCGGCTGGCGTTCAGCGGTTCGCGCAGCGCCGCCACCACCACCTCGCTGACGTCGCGCACGGTCGTCGCCCCGGCCAGCTCGGCCGAGAGCCACTGCACCCGCGACACCTCGTCGGCGCTGGGCCGCAGGTAGGAGGCGTCGGCGAGGACGCCGAGCATCCGGCGGGGGGTGCCGTCGACGGCGGGCAGGATCCGACAGCGCAGTCCGAGCCAGCGCAGCTCGCCGTTGAGGCAGCGGATGCGGAACGCGAGCTGGTGCTCGCAGGAGGTCCAAAGGCCCGGCTCCACCACGGACATCAGGGCCGGGACGTCGTCCGGGACGGCACAGGCGACCAGGGTCGCGGCCCGGCCGTCGAACTCGCCGGGCGGCAGCCCGAGCAGGTCCAGCACCCGGTCGTCCGCCGTCATCGCGCCGGTCGCCAGGTCCAGGGTGAACGCGCCGCTGCGCAGCGGCACCAGACCGGACAGACCGCTGTCGCGGTCCGGCCGGGGCGTGCGGCGCCGGGTGACCTCGTACGCCTCGATGCCGGCGGCCACCTGGTCCGCGTACAGCTCCAGCAGATGGCGGCGGTCCACGTCGAAGCCCTCGGGCGCCACGCCCGCGACCACCAGGGCGCCGCGTCGGCTGGCGTGCCCGCCGAGCGGGAGGACCGCCAGCGACGACCCGGGCGGCCAGCTCTTGACCAGGTCCCGCAGCTCGGTGTCCGCGGCGGGGTGGTGCTCCTCTTCCGCGCCGTGGTCCGACGGGCCGTCGGGGTCGAGTCGCGCGGTCACGTCGAGCAGGGAGGTGGGGTCGAGCCAGCGGGCCCGGCCCGTGCGGAACGATTCAGCAACGGGGGAGCGGCTGGCGAGGTGAACGGCGGGAGGCATGTCGTACTCGGCGTCGGGGCCGTCGACGGTCTCGGCCAGCTCAAGCCGGTCACCGTGTTCGCCTAAGAGGTACACGCCTGCGAAATCTGTTCCGCAGAACGCGAAGTGTTGCCTGGTCAAGGCCCGAATCGCCCCCAAGAAGCCGTGGCCGTGCGCAGTGGTTCAGGGCAAGGGGCGAGCCGGGGACGGCTGAGATGCGGCCCTCGCCGTGGCCGCCCACTCTATGGTGCGCCGGCCGGGAGGGCAGGCTGATGGCGCAGCGGACGGCGCCCGGAG
Organism: Streptomyces sp. NPDC048057; assembly: GCF_040653095.1. Taxonomy (NCBI): domain Bacteria; kingdom Bacillati; phylum Actinomycetota; class Actinomycetes; order Kitasatosporales; family Streptomycetaceae; genus Streptomyces; species Streptomyces sp. NPDC048057. Next base: position 164,723 of record NZ_JBEZNF010000019.1, on the reverse strand, counting down.
ATCGCGGGGGCGCGGGATCCGGACGCCCCGCACGGTCGCTGCCGGAGCTGCCGTACGGGCGTGCTGCCTGGCCACGGGCGTTTCGCGCCCGCCGAAGGGCGTGCCCCCGAGCGGTGCATCGGGGTGTCGGCGACCGTCGGACCAGACCGTACGCGACATCAGGATGGCCAAAAAACGCCGTACCCATGGGCCGATACACGGCGCCGACCAGGGCGGCCCTTGCTCTGGCACGGCCGGTCGACCTAGGGTGAATGCGCTTTCATAGTGCATCAGCAAACGCATCACGAGACAGAAGAAGCGGACGGTCGGTCGGGTGAGCGCCCCCACTGTGTACGACGTCGCCGAGAAGTCGGGCGTCTCCATCGCGACGGTGTCGCGGGTCTATCGGAACCCCGACTCCGTGCGCGACCAGACCCGGGACCGGGTCCTGGAGGCCGCCCGGGAGCTGGGGTACGTGCCGAGCGGCAGCGCCCGCGGGCTCGCCAGCCGGTCGACCGGCGTCCTCGGCCTGTGCTTCCCCGACTACGCCGACCCGGACGCGGAGGCGGACGCCGTCGACGACGACGCGGCCGTCCTCTACTCGGACCAGATCATCCGCGGCATGGAGCGCGCGGCGCGCCGCCACGGCTACGCACTGCTGATCGCCGCCTCCCTGGAAGGCGGGCCGCGCAGCCTGGTGGAACAGGTCGCCGGGCGCGTCGACGCCTTCGCCGTGCTCGCCCGCACCGTCCCCACCGAGGACCTGGAGGTCATCTCGCGCCGGCTGCCGGTGGTGATGCTGGCCGGGCCGCGCGAGATCGACCACCTGGACCACATCGAGGTGGCCAACTTCGACGGCGAACGCGAACTCGCCCGCCACCTGGTGCGCGACCACCGGCTGCGCCGGCTCGCCTTCGTCGGCGGGGAACAGGACTCGCCGGACGCCGAAGCGCGCTTCGCCGGCTTCCGCGAGGCGTGCCGGGAGTCCGGGCTGCCGGTGCCGAACGAGCCGGCCGTACGGGTGACGATGATGACCCAGGCCGAGGGCGCGCGGGCCGCGGAATCGCTGCTCGACCGGGCCGGGGAGCGCCCGCAGGCGCTGCTGTTCGCCAACGACCAGATGGCCATCGGCGCCCTGCACGCGCTGGAGCGGCGCGGGGTGCGGGTGCCGGAGGACGTCGCGGTCGTGGGGTTCGACGGGATCCCGCTGGGGCGGATCGTCCGCCCGGCGCTGACCACGGTGCGCCAGCCCATGCGACGGCTGGGGGAGGAAGCGGTGGACCTGCTCGTACGGCGGCTGGGGGAGCGCGACCGGGACCCCGTCTCGCTGATGCTGCCCGTCTCGCTGGTGCGCCGCGCCAGTTGCGGGTGCCCCGCCCCGGACTCCGCCTGATGTGACGTGCCCTGACTGAGGGCGCCCTGCGAACCACTTCCGTCCCCTCCGCCTCCTGCCCCGGCTCCGTCGAGCCGGGGCAGGAGGTTTTTTCACGCTGGCCGTCATCCGTGCGACGGGTCGAAGAAAGCGGAATTGGACACATTTGCTTTCGGTTCGCAAACGTCCCGGCCTAGCGTGCGGAGAGGGGGCGTCGAGATGACGGTGCCGTTACGCAAGCGTTATCCCAAGGGTTCTTGCGTATGTCCAAGGGCTGGCGCAGGGTGATGTATGCGCTTACAGGCAGCGCATACATACCGGCGACGTCGCCGGACGCTCAAGGAGGAGCCCCATGCACCGCACCACTGGAAAAGCCTCGGCCGCCCTCGTACTCGCGGCCGTGCTCTCCCTCTCGGCGTGCGGTGGATCGGGCGGCTCCGACGTGGCGGCCGACGAGAAACAGACACTGACCGTCTGGGCCATGGGCACCGAGGGCGAGAAGCTGGGCGCGGTCGCCGCCGCGTACCAGAAGGAGAACCCGAACATCACCGTGAAGGTGACCCCGGTCGGCTGGGACGTCGCCCACCAGAAGCTGGTCTCCGCCGCCGCGGCCGGCAAGCTGCCGGACGTGACGCAGATGGGCAGCACCTTCATGGGCGAGTTCGCCGAACTCGGCGTCCTGGAGCCCGTGGACACCGCGAAGTTCAAGAAGGACGACTTCTTCGCCGCGGCCTGGGACGGCAACGTCGTCGACGGCAAGGCGTACGGCGTCCCCTGGTACACCGAGGCCCGCGTCCTGTACTACCGCACCGACCTCGCGCAGCAGGCCGGCATCACCAAGCCCCCGGCGACCTGGGCCGAGCTGTCCGCGCTCGCCACCGCGTACCAGAAGCAGGCCGACACCACCTGGGGCATCTCGCTCCAGCCGTACAACCTCGACGCCTGGCAGAACTGGCTGCCGTTCTTCTACTCGGCGGGCGGCGAGCTGACGAAGGACGGCAAGCCCGCGCTCGACAGCGCGGCCGCGGTCACCGCCCTGAAGGAGTACGGCTCCTACTTCGACAAGGGCCTGGCGAAGAAGAGCGTCCAGCCCGGCTACGACGTGGTGAAGGACTTCGGCAACGGCAGCGTCCCGATGTTCCTCTCCGGCCCCTGGCAGTCCACCAACATCGCCGAGAACCAGCCCCAGCTGAAGGGCAAGTGGGCCGCGGCCCCGCTGCCGGCCGGCGCCTCCTCCACCTCCTGGGCGGGCGGCTCCAGCCTGGTGGTCTCCAAGGACAGCAGGCACAAGGCCGCAGCCGCCGACTTCATCGCCCACCTCAGCGAGCCGGCGACCCAGGCCGACTGGTACGAGCGCACCACCGACCTGCCGGCCAACAAGGCCGCCTGGGACCAGGGCAAGCTCGCCACCGACCCGATGGCCAAGGTCTTCCGCACCCAGTTGGAGAGCGCCAAGGCGATCCCGGCGCTCGCCAAGTGGGCCGAGATCGGCTCGAAGATCGACGAGGCGATCGAGTCGGTCACCCAGGGCAAGGCCACGCCCGAGCAGGCCGCGAAGAAGATGCAGTCCGAGACCGCCCCGCTGGTGGGATAGGGCATGGGCACGGTCACCGAAACGGTCGCCGAGACCCCGCCGGGCGCGGCGCGCACCGCCGCGCCCCGGCCGGGCAGGAAGCGGCGCCGCGCGGGCGTGCACCACCTGGCGGGCTGGCTGTTCTCCACGCCCTTCCTGGTGCTGTTCGCCGTCTTCATGGCGATGCCGATCATCGCCACCCTGGTGATGAGCTTCACCGACTTCGGACTGCGCAACGTCACCGATCCGTTCTCCGCGAAGTTCGTCGGCTTCGAGAACTACACGAAGCTCCTGGACGACGAGAAGTTCCTCAAGTCGCTCTTCAACACGGCGTACTTCGTCGTCGTCGGCGTGCCGCTGACCATCGGCGCCGGACTGCTCGTCGCTGTCCTGCTGAACAGCGGCATCGACCGGATGCGCACCTTCTTCCGGATCGGCTTCTACGCGCCCGTCGTCACCAGCATCGTGGCGATCGCGGTCGTCTGGCGCTTCGTCCTGGACCCGGCCGACGGCCTGATCGCCGGCGTCTTCGCCGAGTTCGGCGCGAGCGCGCCCGACTTCCTCGGGTCCGAGTCCCTGGCGATGCCCTCCCTGATCACCATGGCGATCTGGCGCAACCTCGGCACCGTCATGGTGCTCTTCATCGCCGGCCTCCAGTCCATCCCCACCGAGGTGCGGGAGGCGGCCCGGCTGGACGGCGCCGGAGCGTGGCACGAGTTCCGCTCCATCACGGTGCCCCTGCTGCGTCCCACGCTGCTGTACGCCACCGTCATCACCACCATCGGCTACCTCAACGTCTTCGAGGAGCCGTTCGTGATGACCAACGGAGGGCCCTCCAACAGCACCCTCACCGTCTCCCTGAACATGTACCGGGAGGGCTTCAGCTTCTTCCACATGGGTTACGCGAGCGCCATGGCGTACGTGCTGTTCGTGATCATCATGGGGGTCACGGTGCTCCAGCTGCGTCTGCTGAAGGACAACACGAAATGAGCGGCACCGCACCGATGAAGACGCCCGCGAAGCAGCCGACGCCGCCGGCGCGGCGGCGCTCGGAGCAGGCCCGGCAGCGCTCGGGGGGCCGGCTGAAGAAGCCCGCCGCCTATCTGCTGCTGGGCGTGGGACTGGTCCTGATGGCCGCCCCCTTCCTGTGGATGGCGCTCTCCGCCTTCAAGACCAAGCCGGAGCTGGCCGCCAGCCCGCCGGTGTGGATCCCCACCGAGTGGACCCTGTCGAACTTCCGCGACCTGCTGGACCTGCTCGACCTGCCGAAGTACTTCCTCAACTCCATCGTCGTCGCCACCCTGGTCACCGTCTCGAACCTGGTGTTCTGCTCGATGCTCGGCTACGCCCTGGCGAAGCTGGAGTTCGCGGGCCGCAACAAGGTCTTCGGCCTGGTGCTGGGCGCACTGATGGTGCCCGGCAACCTGATGCTGCTGCCCCTGTTCGTCCTGATGAGCAAGATGCAGCTGATCGACTCGTACGCGAGTCTCGTGCTGCCGTTCGCCGCCGGGGCCTTCGGGGTCTTCCTGATGCGCCAGTTCATGCTCTCCGTCCCGGACGAGCTGCTGGAGGCGGCCCGGCTGGACGGCGCCGGCGAGTGGTACATCTTCTGGCGGATCGTGATGCCGCTGGTGAAGCCGGCGCTGGCGACCCTGGCGATCCTCACCTTCCTCCAGTCGTGGAACAACTTCGTGTGGCCGCTGATCGCCACCAACGACCCCGACAAGTACACCCTGCCGGTGGCGCTGGCGACCTTCGCCACCGACCCCAACCGGGCCAACGGCGCCAACGGCGTCCTGATGGCCGGCTCCTTCCTGGTGGTCCTGCCCGTCCTGCTGGTCTTCGCCGTGCTCCAGCGGCACTTCACCCAGGGCATCGCCACGGCCGGTCTGAAGTAGACCGCCCGGCCGGTCCGGAGCGATCCGGCCGGTCCGCCCCGCCCCACCGGGCACCCGACGTCCACCCCCCTCACGGCGGCGCCCGCCGCCATGCCCCTGATGAAGAGGTCTGCACTGTGATGACCGAAAAGTCCGCCGCCCACGCCGACTGGGACTCCCGCATCGGCAAGCCCAGCGACGCCCGGCTCACCGGCGCCGGGGAACTGCCCCCGCCGGGCGGGCTCGTCGCCACCAGCGGCACGGGGCTCGTCCTGCTCGACTGGGCGCCCGTGGACGGCGCCCTCGGCTACCTCGTCCACCGTGCCGAGGACCCCAGCGGCCCCTTCGAACCGCTCGACCACCTCGGCGGCGACGTGCTGGCCGTGCCCCACCCCCCGTACGCCGACACCCTCGCCGAGCCCGGCCGCGACTACCACTACGCGGTCGCCACCTGGTCCGACGACGGCGCGGGCGCGCTGTCCGACGTCGCCGGCGCCCGCGCCCTGCCCGCCGGCGAGGAGCCCGCCGCGGTCTCCGTCGCCGTCGACGCGTCCGCGCCGACCACGGAGCTGCCCCGGGTCTGGAACCGCATGATCGGCGCCGAGCACTTCTCGCTCCTCGTGTGGGACCGGCCCGGCCCCGGCGGCTCCGACGTCGCCGCCGAGTACGCCGAAGCCCTCGGCATCGTCCGGGACGAGCTGGAGGTGCGCACCGTCCGCGCCCACGGCACCTTCCTGCCGGAGACCGTCACCGTCAACGACGACGGCTCCTTCGACTTCTCCGGGCTCGACGCCGTCTACGACCGCTTCCTCGACACCGGCCTCAAGCCCGTGGTCGAGCTCTCCTTCATGCCGAAGGAACTCACCGCCGACCCCGACTACACCGTCTTCGACTACAAGGCGCAGGTCTCCGTCCCCCGCGACTGGGACCGCTGGGGCGAGCTGTGCCGGGCGCTGACCGTCCACCTCCAGGAGCGCTACGGCCGCGACGAGGTCGCCGGCTGGGAGTTCGAGGTCTGGAACGAGGCCAACCTGGAGGTCTTCTGGAACGGCACCCAGGAGGACTACCACCGCCTGTACGAGATCGCGGTCGCGGCCGTGAAGGGCGTCGACGACCGCATCCGGGTCGGCGGACCGTCCTCCGCGGCGGCCGGCTGGGTCGGCGCCCTGCTCGAACACTGCCGCAAGCACGACGTGCCCGTCGACTTCGTCTCCACCCACACCTACGGCAACGCCCCGCTGGACTTCCGCCCCATGACGCGGGCGTTCGCCGAGGCCACCGGCCAGCCGGAGCCGGAGATCCTGTGGACCGAGTGGGGCGTCACCCCCACCCACTTCCACCCGGTCAGCGACTCCGTCTTCGCCGCCCCCTTCGTCCTGCGCGGCATGAAGAGCGCCTTGTCCTCCACCGACTGCCTCGCTTACTGGGTCGCCTCCGACCAGTTCGAGGAGCTGGGCTGGGCGCCCCGTCTCTTCCACGGCGGCTTCGGCCTGCTGACCGTCGGCAATCTGCGCAAGCCGCGCTTCTGGGCGCTGCGGCTGCTCACCCTCCTCGCCGGCGGGCGCATCACGGCCGAGGTCACCGGCGACGGCGCGGACGCCCTCGTCGAGTGCCTCGCGACGCGTACGGAGGACTCCTCCTCGCTCGACGTCCTGCTGTGGAACGGCACCCTCGACCAGTCGAAGATCGCCGGGGCGTCCGCGCTGGACCGCCGGGCGACGGTCACCCTCACCGGCCTTCGGCCCGGCAGCGCCCACACCGTGACCTCGCACCGGGTCGACGAGCAGCACGGCAACATCCAGGCCGTGTGGAACGAGATGGGCGGCGGCGACTGGCCCGACGCCGAGCAGTGGGCGGCGCTGCGCGCGGCCGACCGACTGCCCGAGGAGGACCTCGGCACCCACACCGCCGACGCCGACGGCCGTCTCGCCCTCACCGTCGAGCTGCCGAACCCGGGCATCCGGCACCTGCGCGTCGCCCGCGCCTGACCGGACGCCGCACCGACGGCGGCGGGCCCGGGTCCGCCGCCGTCCTCCCCGCCGCGCGGGGGCCGCCGTATTCTCCCTGCCGACGGCCCCCCCGCGCCCCATGCCACCCCCCGCTCCACCGCGTCACCTCCACACCCCCGCATCCACCACCGGGAGCTGGATACCCATGGCACGTCTCGACCGTCGTACGCTGCTGACCGTCGCGGGAGGCGGGGCCGCCGCCCTGGCCCTGCCCGCGGTGACCGCACCGACCGCTGCCGCCGCCGACATCGCCGGCGCCCGCGGAGCCCGGGGCAGCGACACCGGGCTGCTGCACACCTGGTTCCGCGACACCTACCGCTCGATCGAAGCCCTGACCACGGACTTCGGCCTCACCGCCGACAAGGCCGACCTCAGCCGCCCCGGCCGCCCCGTGCCCTCCCGCAACACCTCGCCCACCAACATCGGCTGCGGCCTGTGGTCCACCGCCGCCGCGGGCGGCCTCGGCGTCATCGACCGTCCGACCATGCACCGTCGGCTCGACCACATGGTCACCGCGGTCGAGAAACTGGAGCGCTTCCACGGCTTCTGGGTGAACTGGTACGACTCCTACGACGGTTCCGTCCTCACCACCTGGCCGGAGACGGGTGCACCGGTCCGCCCCTTCCTCTCCTCCGTCGACAACGCCTGGCTCGTCGCCGGACTGCGCATCGCCGCCGACGCCTCACCGCGGCTCGGCAACCGGGTGCGGCGGATCCTCGCCACCGCGGACTGGTCGTACTACTACACCCCCTACGACCCGGCGGACCCGGTCAAGGGCCCCGGTCAGCTCCGCGGCGGCTTCTGGACCGACACCGGCGAGCCGACCGGCCACCACTACGGCGCCCTGAACACCGAACCGCGGATGGCGAGCTACCTCGGCATCGCCGACGGCTCGCTCCCCGGCGACCACTACTGGCACCTGCTGCGCACCATGCTCCCCGAGCACGGCCAGGAGCAGGCGCCCGGGGGCTCGTACACCACCGTCGACGGCGTCCGCGTCTTCAACGGCCACTACACCCACCGCGGGCGCAAGCTCGTCCCCTCCTGGGGCGGCTCCATGTTCGAGGCGCTGATGGTGCCCCTCTTCGTCCCGGAGCCCGAGTGGGCCCGCCGGTCCTGGGGGCTGACCCACCAGCGGTACGTGCGCTCCCACATCGAGCACGGGATGGTGGAGGAGAAGTACGGGTACTGGGGGTTCTCGCCGTCCAACGTCCCCGAGGGCGGCTACCGCGAGTACGGCGTCGACGCGATCGGCATGCAGGTCGAGGGCTACCAGTCCAGCGGGGTCGTCACCCCGCACGCGGCGATGCTCGCCCTTCCGTACGCCCGCTCCGAAGCCGTCGCCAACCTCAGGGCCCTCGCCCGTGACTTCGGCGCCTACCACGACGGATACGGCTTCCGGGACTCGGTGAACGTCCGCACGGGCCGCGTCAGCGACTTCGTCCTCGCCCTCGACCAGGGCATGATCGCGGCGGCGCTCGCGCAGGAGCTGCGGCCCGGGCTGCTCCAGCGGCCCTTCCGCACGGGCGGGTTCGCCGCCCGCGTCAAGCCGCTGCTGGCCAAGGAGCGCTTCAGCATCTGACGCGTCCGGTTGGCACGCACGCACCAGGGGCCGCAGCTGCACCGGCAGCTGCGGCCCCTCGCGGTCGTACCCGGTCGTATCCAGCAGTCCTCGGTGTCACAGCCTGCCGCGACGGCGCTCCTGCAACAGCAGCACCCCGAGGTACACCCCGCCGATCGCCATCGTGTAGATGCCGACGGGCAGGTTCTCGAACAGCGGCAACTGCTGGGCGGCCAGATCCGCGAGGACCAGTAGCAGCGCGCCGGTGAGCCCCGACAGCAGCAGGTGCGGGCCCGTCACACCGGTGAGCCGCTTCGCGATCTGCGGCGCGGTCAGCGCGACGAAGGCGATCGGGCCCGCGACCGCCACCGCCCCCGCCGACAGCACGATCGCCAACAACACGGCCAGGGACTTGGTGCGCTTCGGCTCGGACCCGAGCCCCTGCGCGATGTCGTCGCCCATCTCGCCGACGTTCAGCCGGCGCCCCAGCAGCACCGTCAGTGGCACCGCGACCAGCAGCACCAGTCCGATGGTGGTGGCGTCCTGCCACGACCGCGACGACAGGCTGCCGTTGACGTACGCGGTCAGCGCGGAGGCGTTGTCGCGCTCCATGGCATACACCACGTACTGCGTCATCGCCTGGCAGATCGCCGCCACGCCGATGCCAGCGACCACCAGCCGCGCCGGATTGCGGAACCCGGTGCCCGTCGAGACGTACACGAGCACCATCGCCAGCACGGCGCCGAGGAGCGCACCGAGCGCCACCGGCACCGTCCCGGGCAGGAACAGCGCGGACATCGCCGCGCCGGCGCCGGCCCCGGCGGCGACCCCGATGACGTCGGGGCTGCCCAGCGGATTGCGGGTGGCCGACTGGAACAGCGCCCCGGACAGCCCCAGCGCACAGCCGGTGCCGAGCGCCACCACCAACCGGGGGCCGCGCAGCCGCTCCAGCACGAACGCGTCGCGGCCCTCGGCCCCGCCGGTGAGCGCGCTCCCCAACTCCGCGAGCGGGATTCCGAGCCGGCCCAGCGACAGCGTCGCCGCCGACGCGGCGACGATCAGCACCAGCAGGGCGAGGGCGGCCAGCAGCGAGGCGCGCCGCACGGGCACGGCCACCGCGGACCCCAGCCGCAGGACGACCTTCGGCGAACCGGTCCGTACGACCGGCGCCCGCCCGGTGCGCTCCACGGCGGCCGGGCGCTCGGCCGCCCGCTGCTCGTCACGGGTGACACTCATGCGTTCCCCCTCATCCGGCGGACCGCAACCAGCAGGGCGGGGGCGCCGACGAACGCGGTGACCACACCGACCATCAGCTCCTGCGGTCGCATCACCACCCGTCCCACGACGTCCGCGATCAGCAGCAGCGCCGGCCCGGCGACGCAGGCGAAGGCGATCTGCCACCGGAAGTCCACCCCGACCACGGCACGCACCACGTGCGGCACGGCGAGGCCGACGAAGGCGATCGGGCCCACGGCCGCGGTCGCCGATGCGCTGAGCAGGGTGGCCGCGAGGAGTCCACCGCCGCGCACCACCCAGGGGTTGGCCCCGAGGGAGGCGGCCGTGGCGTCGCCGAGCGCCAGCGCGTTCAGGCTGTGGCCCAGCAGCAGCGCGAGCAGCAGCCCGGCACCGGCGAAGGGGACCATCGACCAGAAGACGTCCATGTCCCGTCCGCCGAGCGCGCCCACGACCCAGTACCGGTAGCTGTCGAAGACCTGCGGCTTGGTGAGGGTGACGGCCTGGATGAACGCCATCAGCACGGCCGAGAGCACCGCACCGGCCAGCACCAGGCGGACCTGGCTGCGGCCGGAGCGGGTGGCCCCGATCGCCTGGACGAGCACACCGGCGAGCAGCGCGCCCGGCAGCGCCCACCACATGGCGGCGGTGCTTCCGCTCGCGCCCCAGAAGGCGGTCGCGGTGACGATGCTGGCCGACGCGCCCGCGTTGATGCCGAGCAGTCCGGGCTCGGCGAGCGGATTGCGGGTCACCCCCTGCATCAGCGTGCCGGCGACGGCGAGGGCGAGCCCCGCGAGCGCGCCGAGCGCGGTCCGTGGGTAGCGGCTCTCGACGACCGCGGTGAGCTGGGCGTCGGCCGTCCCCGACAGCACGTCGACCACGTCGCCGAAGGACGTCGTACGACTGCCGAACATGACACTGGCGAACAGGGCGAGCGCGAGGAGGACGAGTCCGCCGCAGACGCCGAGAACGCGCCGGGCGGCGCCCCCCTGACGGGAGGCGCCGCTCGGCGGAGCCTTGGTGATGGTGACCATCTGGCTGCGGCGTCCTACTTGCCGGCAGCGGCGACGGCCTTGTCGATCAGCGGCAGGTACCGGTCGATCGTCCACGGCACGGTCAGCGGGTTGATGATCGAGGAGGCGGTCACGAAGGAGTTGTTGTCGCCGACGACCACGGCGCCCTTCTCGACCGCGGGGATGCCGGCGTACAGCGGCTGCGACTCGATCTCCTTGCGGTTCTTCTCGTCGGTGTAGAACGTGAAGACCAGGTCGCTGTCCTTGAGCTTGCCCGCGTTCTCCAGGCCGATGAGCGCCGAGTCGGTGCCCTTGGTCTCCGGGAACTGGTTGACGACCGGGTCGACGGTCAGGCCGAGCGAGGAGACCATCTTCACCCGCTGCTCCTCGGGCTTGAAGACGCCGAGGGTGCCGGGGCCGGTGTTGTAGACGTACGAGAACTTCAGGTTCTTGTAGGCGGGACGGGTCGCGGCGGCGTCGGCCAGCTGCTTCTCGATGGTGGAGACCAGCTTCTTCGACTCGGAGGGCTTGCCCATCGCCTTGGCGATGATGTCGATCTGCTGGTCCCAGTTGGTGCTCCACGGCAGGTCGGGGTAGGCGACCGTGGGGGCGATGTCCTTGAGGACGTCGTACTGCTTCTGCGTGATGCCCGACCAGGGGGCGAGGATCAGGTCCGGGTCGAGTTCGAGGATGGCCTCGGTGTCCAGCTCCTCGCCGCCGGTGAACTGCTTGGGGAGCTTGTCGCCCTTCTTCGTCACGGCCTCGTGGATCCACGGCAGGTAGCCGGTCTTGTCGCTGCCCCAGGGGTAGCTCTCGACGCCGACGGGGGTCGTGCCGAGGGCGATCGCGGTCTCGGCCGAGCCCTGGCCGAGGGTGACGATCCGCTTCGGCTCCTTCTTGATCTCCGCGGTCCCCAGGGCGCTCTTGAGGGAGACCGGGAACGCGCCGCCGCCCTTGCCGGCGGAACCGGAGGACTCCTTGTCGCTGTCGCCCTCCGACGAGCAGCCGCCGACGGTGAGGACGACGGCGACTGCGGTGGCCGCGGCAGCGAGCACGCGCCGACGCGTGCGGGTGAACCCGAGCATGGATGTTCCTCAAGAGTGTGGTGTGGCAAGAGCGCGACCGAGGCCGATGTCAAGCCCCCGATCGAGTTAGGCAAGCCTAAGCTAATGCTGTCTTGATGTTCAACTGTGGCCGGATTTAGATCCGGCAAAGCCTGTCTGATGTTGGTTTGCGGCGGGATCGCCACGATCGAGTGATCGACTCTCGGCCGCTCCGTGCCCTCGTATGCGCCGTGCATGATCGCGGAGAGCGTATGGCCTGATCCCATGCTTGGATCCGGCGGCCTGATCCGGCGCGCTCCGTGTCGCGGTCGCGGCGCCCCCGTCGTGGTGATGCACTGCCCCCTTGCTGGGAGGTCGCAGGTCAATCCTTGATCCACGACCGCGGGGGAGGGGGAGGGGTGCCGTGGTCGAGTCCGGCGTGCGGCGGCGGAGCCGTCCGCGGCGCCGGGCAGAACATCTGACGATCTGGCTGAAAAGCGCGCTAGCACGGCAGTTGCTTCGTCAACGGCCTGTACCGGCGTCGTCACGCTCCTTAGCATGGGCGCCCTACCGCTGACGCTCTCGACTGACACGGGTGAGTACTGGATGCAAGAGGAGTCGTGGCGCCCGGACGCCATCGACACGACGGTGCCGAGCGTGGCACGGATGTACGACTACTACCTGGGGGGCAGTGACAACTACGAGTCCGACCGCATCGCCAGCGAGGAGCTGCTCAAGCAGGTCCCCAGCACCAAGGTGCTCGCGGTCAACAACCGCCGCTTCCTCCAGCGCGTGGTGCGCGTGCTCGCCCAGGACTACGGCATCCGTCAGTTCGTCGACCACGGCTCCGGTCTGCCCACCCAGGACAACGTCCACCAGGTGGCCCAGGCCGTCGACCCCACTTCCAGGGTCGTCTACGTCGACAACGACCCGATCGTGCTCGCGTACGGCCGCGCCCTGCTCGACGAGAACGAGCGCACCGCCGTCATCCAGGCCGACATGCGTGACACCGACGAGATCTTCAGCCACGAGGAGACGACGCGGCTGATTGATTTCAGCCAACCCGTAGCGGCCCTTTTCGTCTCGGTGCTGCACTGCATCCCGGACGAGAGCGACCCGGCGGCCCTGGTCCGACGGGTGGCGGAGCGGCTGGTCCCCGGCAGCTTCCTGGTCGTGTGCCAACTGGTCAGCGACCGCCCCGAGATCCGCAAGTACGTCACCGACTTCATGGACCAGGCCACCGGCGGGCACTGGGGCCGGGTGCGCGAACAGGAAGAGGTCGCCGCCTACCTCGACGGCCTCGAAATCCTGGAGCCGGGACTCGTGGAGGTCTCGACCTGGCGTCCGGACAACGACCTCGCGCCCGTGCAGGCGACCGACGAGTGGCTGGAGTGGGGCGGCGTGGCCCGCATCGGCTGACGCCCGCCCCGATCGACGCCGGCCTGACGGGCCGGCGTCACCTGCACCCGCGGGCCGCGGTCACGACGACTGCGGCCCGCCCAGCGCTTCGAGGTGCTTGCGCAGCACCTTCGCCGACTCCACCGGGGTCAGCGCACAGGCACCCAGCCGGTCCAGCATGTTCCGGTACTCCTCCACCATCGACGGCTTCTGGCTGAAGGTGGAGTCCATCAGGTGCTCGATGTAGACGGCGTCCTTGAGGTCGCCGAGGGCGAACCTGAGGAACGTCACGCCCGTGCCCACGCCGACCGCCGCCGACACGTCCAGCGGGGCGATCTGCAACGTGATCCGCGGGCGCTCCATCATCGCCAGCAGGTGCCGCAACTGCGTCCGCATGACCTCCGGGCCGCCGACCGTGCGCAACAGCACCGACTCGTCGATGATCGCCCAGAGTCGCGGCGCGTCCGGCTGGTCGAGCTGGTGCTGGCGCTCCTGGCGCAACTCCACCCGCCGCACCGCCTCGTGGGACAGCAGCCGCCCCGGCCCGGCCTTGATCACTGCGTGCGTGTACTGGGGGACCTGGAGCAACCCGGGCACGTAGAACGGTTCGTACGTGCGGATGCGCTCGGCAGCGCCCTCCAGGGCGACCAGCGGCTGGAAGAACCCCGACAGCACGTCGCTGAACGAGTGCCACCAGTCGGGCCGGTGCGACTGCTCGACCAGCCGGATGAACTCGTCGACGACACCCTCGTCCGCCACCCCGTAGAGCTGGAGGAACGCCAGGGCGTCGGCGCGCTTGCAGCCGTGCCTGCCCAGTTCGATCCGACTCGTCTTCGAACGCGAGAACCCGAGGCGACGGTCCACGTCGGCCGGGTCGAGCCCGGCGGTCGTGCGCAGCTCACGCAGCTTGCCGCCGAGGATCAACTTCAGGGCGGTGGGGTTCTTCTCCACCGCCCCCAGTGGTCGGGCGAACAACGATTGGTGCGGCTCGACTGCAGCCATCAGGCGCTCCTGCGGAAGCGGGGAAAACGCCAGTATTCACCAAGGCCGGCCCGGCGGGCAGGGTGCGGGTGTTCGGAAGATGGTTTTCAGCCGACGACAGCGTCGAATTCGCCACCCCTGGCCCCGGCGAGGAACGCGACCACCTCATCGCGGGTGTAGATCAGTGCGGGGCCCTGCGGATCCCGGGAGTTGCGGATCGCGACGGAGCCGTCGGGGAGCCCGGCGAGCTCCACGCAGTTCCCGGTCGCATTGCTGTGACTGCTCTTCGTCCAAGTCACGGCGTCCAGTGCGGTCGCCGAGATGCCGTTGTAGACCTGTGCCACTGCAACAGCCCCTTTCCTGCGGCGGGTTCTTCCCCCTCCACTCTCCACCGAATGCAATCTCGAATGCAATCCCAGATGCAATTGCATTCGCCGGGAGCACTCGACATACTCAGACGGTGGCTGCTGACAGAGTGTCAACGTGCCTGATGTCCAGGGGGACATGATCTGTGACGACCCATGCGTCAGTCTCATCGGCCAGGAGCGCCCGCACCCCGGGCCTGACCGACGAAGCCGGGACCGGATCGGCACGGGCCTCGGGGGCGACCCCGTCGGGCGGCCCCTCCTGGGGGCGGCGCGAGGGCGTCCCGACCGGCCCGACGCCCTCCGGTCCCGCTCCCTCCGGCTTCGCCGCGTGCGGACTCGACGGACGGCTGCGGAACGCGCCCCAGGCGCGCCGCTTCGTCGCCTCGACCCTGAGCGGCTGGGCGCTCGACAGACTCGTGCCCGACGCGGAGTTGGTCGTGAGCGAACTCGTCACCAACGCCGTTCAGCACGCCCTGGACCCCACGGCGTGGGAGACGGGGGACTACCCGGTCTGGCTCGGCATCTTCCTGAACCCCGGCGACCTGGTCTGCGCCGTCACCGACCCCAGCTCCCGCCCCCCGTGCCTGCGCGCCCCGGACGACTGCGCGCTCGGCGGGCGTGGCCTGGCGCTCATCGAAGCGCTGAGCACGTCCTGGTCCTGGGAGCTGACCCCGCCGCGCGGCAAGACCGTCTGGGCGGCCCTGCCGCTGCCCGCCGGACTTCCTTGACCTTTCTGCCGTAACCATTTTGCAAGATCCGCCAGCTACTCGCCCGCCGCCCCGGACGCGGCGGGGCCCGGCCGCGCGGACGGCGCGACCGGGCCCTGGTGGCGACGGGAGCGGGGCTCGGCAGCGCCGGCCCCGCGCGGCGTCAGCGGGACGTGATCAGATCGTGCGGCGGCACGGTCACCGTGCGGGCGCCCGGCTTGCCGCCGAGGACGACCTTCCGCAGCGAGGTGTTGTTCGTCAGATCGGTCTCCTTCAGCCGCTTGTCGGGGTTGGCGACGATCTGGATCCAGTACGTGCCGTTGGGCACGTCCGTGATGTCGAAGGTCTGACCGGGCAGGTAGCCGGCGTAGGTGTCACCCGAACCGACGTCCAGCGACTGCCGCACCGACATCGAGTTCTCCTCGCCGCACGCGCTGCCGAGGTCGGTGCTGAACGGATGCCAGTTGGCGTTCTTCACCGTGTAGTCCACGGCGTCCGTGTTCACCAGGCAGAACGCCTCCTTGTCGCTGCGCACGACCTCCTTCTGGTCCGCCTTGAGCAGCCGGTACGCGGCGAAGTCCGTGAAGTGCCAGTGCACGTGGCCCTCGCGCGGGTCCCACTCCATGGTGCCGGTGGGGGCGTAGCCGACCTGCTTGCCCTTCGCGTCGTAGAAGTACTGGTACGCGTCCATCAGGCCCTTGTTGGCCTGGCGGAAGCCGTCCACGACCAGCGGCGAGGGCCCGGCGTTCCAGGTGGTGCTGCTGAAGGCGAGGTGGTCGCGACCGGGCGCCTCCCCCTCCGGGCCGGCGGAGATGAAGATGTCCCAGGCCGGCAGCGCCCGCAGGTCGGGCTTGGGGACGTTCGCCGGCACCGATGCGCGCGAGGTCGGCCGCTTCGCCGCCGGCTGGCGCGGCGGCGCGATGCGCGAACCGTCCGTGCGCCCGGGTCCGTCACCGGCCGCCGCGGCCTTCAGGCCCTCCTTCTTCAGCGCCCAGGGCAGCGCCGGGGGCGCCGGGGTGTCGACGCCGTACCCCTGGAGGTGGGCGCGGCCGAGACCCGGGGTGGACTTCGGCGCTCCGTGCCCGCCGTGCCCGCTTCCGTGGGACCCGTGCCCGCCGGCTGCCGACGCGCGTGCGCCCTCACCCGACGGGGCCGACGGTGGCGTCCGCACGGTGACCTTGAGCTTCTGGGGCTTGTTGGGCATGCCGAACAGGTCCCGGTACTTCTTGGCGACCGACACCGTCGCCGCGTACTGGCCGTCCGGCACGTCCAGCGGCGCACCGTAGAAGGGCGCGTACACATTGGCGGCCCAACCGTGCTGGATCCCCCAGACCGAGCCCAGGGTGAAGGGGTTGGTGGGGCAGCTCTCCGGGAACTTGGCCTTCGCCGGGCCGTCGGGACGGATCCGGCTGGCGGCGTTGTTCGGGCAGAAGTTCTCCTTCTGCGAGGCGACCACCTTGCCCGTCGAGTCGGCGAGGGTGATCTGGAGGAAGTCGGGCAGCCCCGAGAAGTCCTTGACGAGCCCCTTCGGCAGGGTCTTGGTGACCGTCTTGGTCCCGTTGCGGATGATCTGGCGGGCGACCACGGGATCCTTGTACGAAGCCCGCGTCACCCGGAACTCCAACGCCGGCCCCTCGACGGCGAGATACGTGCCGAGGTCGAGATAGACGCCGGACGGCTCGCCGGGTTCCCCCACGTAGCGGTCGAGGACCACGGAGTCGGACGCGGCGATCAGGCTCAGCTTGGGCTGCGCCGGGGTGGCCCGGGACACGGGCGTGGCCCCCGTGATGCCCGCGGCCACCGTCAGGGCCGCCGCTGAGGCGAGCCCGGAGCGCCACAGTCGTGCGCGGTGATGTCTGGTCATTGCCCCTCGTTCGGACGAGTGTCACCGACCACGGCAGGTCGGTCGATCGGCACACGGGCCGCTTCCCTCGGGTGGTCGAGCCCGACGGCGAATCCCGTGGCCACCCCTCCAGAGAGGATCGCGAGTCTGTGGGTTGTCTGTGAGGGGCGGAACGCCGATCGTTGTCCAGAAAACGCCCAACAGGGTGCTCTTCAGGCCGTGGAGACCCCGAAGTCCTTCACGGCGTCGTCAACTGTGCTACGTGCCGGGTGAGTTACGGGTGGGGGAGTCGAGCGTCATCGGGTGCGGACGACGAGCTTGCCGGGGCGCCGGTTGTGCTCCAGGTCGTCGTGCGCGGTCCTGATGTCGTCGAGGGCGTACACATGGACGGGGCCCGGCGCGAGGTCGCCCGACGCGATCCGGTCCACGTGCCGCTGGAACACCGCGGCCGGCAGGTCGTCCGCCTCGCCCCCGTACGCGGCCAGTCGAACGCCGCGCGGCAGATAGGAGATCGGGTAGAAGTCGTGCACGAGCCACTCGTTGGAGAGCATTCCGGTGAAGCAGACCGTGCCGTGCACCCGCGTCGCGGCCAGGGTGTCCGGCAGCGTCGGGGTGCCGACGAGCTCCAGCCCCGCGTCCACGCCGTCCGGGAAGACCTCCCTGACCTGCCGGGCCACCCGGCCGTCGTCGACGAGCGGATGGTCGACGCCGTGCTCGGTGAGGCCCGTGAGGCGATCGGGGTTGCGGGTGGTGGCGAGGACGGTGGCGCCCACGTCCTTCGCGAGCGTCGTGGCGGTGAGCCCGAGCGCTGAGGTCCCGCCCCGGATCAACAGCGTCTGCCCCGCTTGCAGATCGAGCCCGACGGTCAGCGAGCCGTAGGCGGTCTGGAGGGTCTCCGGCAGCGCCCCCAGCGTCTCCCACGGCAGCGACGACTCGAACGGGATCACCTGGGCGCGCGGGACGACCACGTACTCGGCGTACCCGCCGTCGTACGTGCGCCCCATCCCGCCCATCATCGTCGCGACGCGCCCGCCCGGTGCGAGGACGCCGTCGGGGTCGAGGTCGACGGTCCCCACCGCCTCGATGCCCAGCACCCGGGGGAAGCTCACGCCCTCGGCGAGTCCCAGCCGGGTGTGGAGTTCGGAGCGGTTCAAGCCGAACGCCTCCACCGCGATCCGCACCCACCCCGGCCGCGGCTCGGGCAGGGGCAGCGTCCGCAGGTGCAGTTCCTCCACGCCGCCGGGGCGATCGAGGACGACGGCGCGCATGGTCGTGGGGGTCACGGTTCCTCCTCGGGTGCTGGATCGCCCCCATCGTGGTCCACGGCCGGCCCCGGGGCGCCTGAGCTGGGCTGCGGCGACGGGGGAGTGGGCCCCGATGGCGTACGGACCGGGCTCGCCGTGCGGCCGGTGGCGCGCCGACCTAGGCTGGTGGGACCGCCGTCCCCTCCGTTTGACAGGGAGGACCGCCGTGAGCAGTGCAACTCCGCGTTGGCGCAGGACGGGCATCGTCGCGGCCTTGGTCGGGGCGCTCTTCGTACCCGCGTCGACCGGGCTCGTGCACGGTGCGCCAGCGGCGCGGGCCGTGCACACCGTCGCCGCACCGGACCCCGCCCGGGCCGTGTCCCCGGGCGTCACCACCCCGCCCTCCCCCTCCGACACCGCCTTCCCCGAACTCGACGCCCGACGACGCCTCCCGCATGACCTGCTGGACGCAGCGGTCCAGCAGGTCATGCGGGAGGCTTCGGTGCCCGGGGTGACGGTCGGGCTGTGGGTCGAGGGCAAGGGCAGTTACGTACGGACCTTCGGCGTGGCCGACAAGGCCACCGGTGCACCCATGGAGCCCGATCTGTTCATGCGGATCGGCAGCGAGACCAAGACGTTCACCGTCACCGCCCTGCTCGAACTCGTCGACCTGGGGAAGGTGGGCCTCGACGATCCGATCGGGAAGTACGTCGACGGCGTGCCCGACGGAGACCGGATCACCCTGCGCGACCTCGCCGGCATGCGCAGCGGGCTGTTCAACTACTCGGAGGACGACGGCTTCTTCAAGGCCCTGACCTCCGACCCGTACCGCCCCTTCACCCCGCGCGAACTGCTCGGCTACTCCTTCAAGCACCCCGTCCAGTTCCCGCCCGGCGCCGAGTTCGACTACTCCAACACCAACCTCATCCTGCTGGGACTGGTGGTGGAGGAGGTCACCGGCCTGCCGCTGGACCGCTACGTGCAGAAGAACGTGCTGGACCCGGCCCACCTCGACGACACCCTCTTCCCCACGGACGCCCGGTTCCCGAGCCCGCACGCCCACGGCTACACCGACCAGACCGCATCGGGCCAGATCGAGGACGCCACCGACTGGAACCCCTCCTGGGGTTGGGCCGCCGGTGCGATGATCTCCACCCTGGAGGACCTGCGCAGCTGGGCCAAGACGCTGGCCACCGGCACCCTGCTGACCCCCGCCACCCAGGCCGAGCGGCTGAAGACCGGTCCGACGACGATCCCCGGCGCCGGCTACGGCCTGGGCATCTTCAACGTCCAGGGGTGGATCGGCCACAACGGCTCGCTGCCCGGCTACGAGTCGCTGACGCTGTACCTCCCCGAGGAGAGGGCGACGTTGGTCGTCCTGCTCAACACGGACGTCACCCACGACCAGACCGAGCCCAGCACCCTCTTCGGACAGGCCGTCACCCGGATCGTCACCCCCGACCACGTCTTCGACCTGCCGTCCTCCTGAAGGGCCGCCGCGCCCGCCCCGACGGGCCCGCCCCTGCATTCGAGCGATCACGGCCGGTCGCCGGCGTGTGTCGCCCGGGGAATCGCCCCGCCCCACCGCACAGTGGGACCGACCTCCACCCCCACTGACCAGGCAGGGTAGCGACATGCCAGAAGTGAGCCCGGCCGTCGGCCGCCGCAGCGTGCTGTTGATGGCCCCGGCCGTCGCGGCGGCGACCGTCGCCGACACCGTACGGGCCGACGCCCGCCGGCCCGCCCCCGACGGCCGGGCCGGAGCGGACGCCAGCAACGCCCGGATCGACGTCCACCACCACTACACCGCACCCGCCTGGCGCACCTGGGCGACCGCCCAGGAACTCGTCAACCCGGCGCAACTGCCCTGGTGGACCGAGTGGGAGCTGGACGACACCCTGGCCGTGATGGACCAGGCCGGCATCGCCACCGCCGTCGTCAGCCTCGCCATGCCCGTCCGCGGCTTCCGCGACCGGGCCCAACTGCGCGAGAGCATCACGGTCGCCCAGGAGGCCGTCACCGAACTGACGCGCGCCCACCCCGACCGGTTCGCCTTCTTCGCCCCGCTCTTCCCCGACGACCTGGAGACCTCCCGCTGGTCGTTCGCCCGCGGGCTGGACGAACTCGGCGCCGTCGGCGTCCAGATGCGGGCGAACACCCGCGGCGTCTACCTCGGCGACGCCTCCCACGACAAGCTCCTGGCGGAGCTGAACGAACGCTCCGCCGTGATCAACACCCATCCGCACGAACTGCCCGGCAGCGATCCCGCGCAGCACGCCGTGCCGGGCGTGCCGAGCTTCTTCTGCGACTTTCCCCTGGACACCACGCGCGCCGCGGTGAACCTGATCCTCAACGGCACCCTGGACCGGTACCCCGACCTGTCCTTCATCCTGCCGCACGGCGGGGGCTTCCTGCCCTTCATCGCCGACCGCATGGCGGCGTTCGCCGGCTTCCTCACCCCCGAGATCGAGCCCGCACGCGTACGGGACTACCTGCACCGCTTCTACTTCGACACGGCGGCGCCGATGGGCGCGGCGTCCGCCGCGGCGCTGTTCGCCACCGCCGACCCCGGCCGCATCCTGTACGGCAGCGACTGGCCGGCCAGCCCCGCCGGCACCATCAGCGACGTCGCCGCGCCCGCCCTGGACCGCGAGAGCGGACTGACCACCTTGCAGCGACGGCGCGTCAACCGGGAGAACGCGCTGCGCCTGATGCCGGCCCTCGCCGGCCGCCGCACCGCCGCCGCGCGCTGACGGCCACGGCGGCGGGCGACAGCCGGCCCGTACGTCAGTGGTCCGGGCGCGGGGGAGCGGCCGGGGGCGGCCCCAGCGTGGTCGTCCCCGGGGCGGCCTGGTGGCCCAACCCCGTGCGGTACGCGTCCATCGCCGCCTCCGTCCGCCCCGCGCGGCGCAGCAGATCGCCCAGCAGCCGACAGAGGTCGGCCAGGTCCCCGCTGGCGCCGCTGCGCTCCAGGAACGCCAGCGCCTGGACGTAGTGCTTCTCGGCCTCCTCGGCGTCACCGCGCTCCTCGGCGATCAGGCCGAGCAGCCGGTGCGCACCGCCCGCGTGCACCGCGCCGTGCCGGTCGCCCAGCCGCAGCAGCGTCGTCGCGACCTCGGCCGCCTGGTCGAAGCGGCCCAGTCGGCGCAGCACGTCCGCCAACTCCACCTCCACCTGTGCCGTGTACAAGGTGGCCCGGCGGGCGGTCAGCATCTCCCGCGCCGTGCGCAACTCCCTTTCCGCCAGGTCCAGTTCACCGTTCTGGGCGTGGACGTAGCCGCGCATCCAGTGGCAGTGTGCCAGATCCGTGCCGAGGCGCAGCTGACGGTAGATCGTCTGGGCCTCGGCGAGTGAGGCGTCCGCGTCCGCGATGCGTCCTTCGGCGAGGAAGGTACGGGCCACTTGGCGGTGCATCCCCGCGACCAGCGCCGGATCGCTGACCCGGGGCGTCAGCGCCAGGGCGACCTCGGCGGCGTGCGCGGCCCGTGCGTGCGCACCCATGTCGATGTACGGGCCGATGACCGCCGCGTACAACAGGACGAGCGCCTCCGGGTCGGCCAGGCCGCTGGTGCTGAGCCCGTCGATCGCCGACTCCAACAGATAGCAGGCGTACCGCAGTTCGCCGGCGAGGAGGTGTGCCACCGCCCGGCCGCGGACCGCCCGGGCGCGCTTGGGCAGCGGGGCGTCCGCGAGCAGCCGCTCCGCCTCCTCGAAGCGGTCGCGTGCCACGTCCAGCTCCCCGGTCTCCAGGGCGCAGTCGCCGAGCCCGAGCAGCGACTCCGCCTGCTCGGGGGCCAGGTCCAGCTCCACCGCCTGTGCCAGCAGCTGCTCGAAGCGGACGGCGGCCTCGGCGGCGGAGCCGGTGGCCAGTTCCCGTTGGGCGTCGGTGAGGGCGTACCGCAGCTCGGTCGCCAGCCGGGCGGGGCGGCCGGTGGTCAGCTCCTCCACCGAGGTGTCGAGGCGTTCCGCGAAGAAGCGGAGCGCGGTCTCGGAGGGGCGGACCTTGCCGGCCTCGACCGTGGAGACGTACGCCGGGGTGTACGCCGGCTCCGAGAGCTGACGCTGGGTCATCCCCCGTTGCTTGCGCAGCTGGCGCACCCGGCGGCCGATGTCGGCCTGCGCCGTCGGCTCGGCCCGTGCCGTCGGCGCCGCCGGTTCGGCGTGCGCCGACCGCCCGGCCTGGTCGGTGTGCTCGGCCTGCTCGGCCTGTTCCTTCATCGGGCCCCAATCCGCTCGGATGCCTCCGTGTGCCGGGCTCAGTATCGCGGGCCGCCGCTGTGACTTCGGGTCGGTCCGACCATTGCGCCGACGGGGCCCCGACCCCTAACTTAAGCACGCATTTCATGGAGGTTAACAAGATGCTTAACTCTTCCCGGGGAGGGGATCCCATGCGCCGAGCCGTGCGCAGGAGCACCGCGGCGACCGCCGTGGCCGCCGTCGTCACCGCCGTCGTCGCCGTTGCACCCGGTGGCGCGGCCGTCGCCGCCTCGCCCCCCGACCGGCCGATGGTGGAGGTCGAGGTCCCCGGCCCCGAGCGCGGATCAGCGGCGGGATCCGGCCACGTCGTCGTCCCGCAGAACGGCCGGGACCGGCCGCAGGCCAGGCTGTCCGCGGCCGAGAACGCCGAGGACGGCCGGGTCACCAAGCTCGTCGACAACGGCGCCACCGACGACCGACTCGACATCGTCGTGGTCGGCGACGGCTACACCGCCGCGGAACTCCCGCAGTTCCACACCGACGCCAAGGAGATCTGGGCCCAGACCTCCGCCGTCGAGCCGTACACGACGTACGAGGGCATGTTCAACATATGGGCGGTCGACGCCGTGTCCAACGAGTCCGGCGTCAGCGGCGACCCGGACCGGGCCACCGTCCGCGACACCGCCGTGGGCTCCTACTTCTGGTGCGGCGAGATCGAGCGGTTGCTCTGCGTCGACCAGGTCAAGCTGGACCGCTACGTGGCCAAGGCGCCCGAGGCCGACCTCGTGATCGTCCTCGCCAACAGCACCAAGTACGGCGGCGCCGGCTACAACGAGCCGAGCCCGACCCTCGGTTACGAGGGCATCGCCACCGCCTCCGCGGGCAACGCCAAGTCCGGCCAGGTCGCCATCCACGAGACCGGCCACTCGCTCGGCAAGCTCGCCGACGAGTACTTCTACCCCGGCTACCCGGGCTACGAGCAGTACACCGGCCCCGAGCCGGGCGACAGCAACATCTCCACCCTCTCCGCCGCCGACATCGCCGCCCAGCGCGTCAAGTGGCACCGCTGGCTCGGCGAGACCTCGCCCGACGGGGGCGCGGTCGGCGCGTACGAAGGCGGCGGGTACTTCGTCAAGGGCCTCAACCGCCCCACCGACAACTCGATGATGCGGTCCGTCGACAAGCCGTTCAACCTGCCCGGCGTCGAGGCGATGATCGCCGGCTTCTACCGCCATGCTCAGCCGCTGACCGCCGTGACGCCCGCCGACTCCACGCTGCGCGTGCGGAACACCGCGAAGGCGGACGTCGTCAAGCTCGCGGGCCAGGGCACCAAGCAGCTCACGGTCCGTTGGTACCTGGACGGCAAGGAGGTGCGCCGGCTCGCGGGCCGTACCCAGATCCGGGTCGCGGAGGTCGCCCGCTACCTGGTGGACCGCCGCACCCACACCCTGACCGTCACCGCCGAGGACCGCACCGCCTCGGTGCGGGACCCCAAGGTCGCCGCCACCATGAAGTCGGCCGTCAACTGGAAGGTCCGCCTCTGACGCCCGGCCAGGGGCGAACGCGCGTGCAGTGTCGGCCGTGCGTTCGCCCGTACGGGTGAGCACACCGCCACCGCTCGCTCACGGGGCGGGCGGTGGACCGTTTCCCCCTCCCGGGCCGCGCTGTTTCCGTACGGTGGACGGGGTGGAAGGCGTCGTCACCGGGAGGGGCGCGTGGACGAGGAAGCACGCCGGCGCATGCTCGTCGAGGTCCAGGCCGAACGGGAGCGGCTGCTGCCGCTGCGGGCGGAGGCCACACGGACGACGATCGCCCTGGTCAGACAGAACACCGAGCAGTCCCCGGAACTGGTGCCGTATCTGAACCTCGCGTACCTCCTCGGCGTGCGCCGCACCCAGGGCGAGGACGCGCTGATCGCCTTCGCCCTGTCCCTGGCCAACTGGGCGGTGGCCACGGTCGACGAGGTCGCCCGGTACTCCGGCCGCAGCGCCGAGCAGGTCGTCGACCAGTACGAGACCGACATCATGGCCGCGCGCGCCGAGTCGCCCGAGCCCTGAGCCGGAGCCGTTGGCCCCGTCGACGCGGCGGCACTTGACTTGGAGTGCGCTCCAGCGGACAAGCTCCCGTCCGTAGCCCGTGAACACCGCGGGCGCGGACGAGGGGACACCCATGAAGTACCGCCAGATCGGCACCGACCCGGCCACCCGCCGCGAGGTCAGCGTGCTCAGCCTCGGCGCGATGCTGTTCGGCACCCGCACCGACGAGGCGACCGCCTTCGCACTCCTGGACCGCTACGTCGAGGCGGGCGGCACCTTCATCGACACGTCCAACACCTACGCGTACTGGTTCCGCGACACCCAGGGCGGCGAGAGCGAGCGGGTGCTCGGGCGCTGGCGCGCCAGCCGCGGCATCGACGACGAGGTCACCATCGCGACCAAGCTCGGCGCCCGCCCCCTCGCCCCCGGCACCGGATACCTGGACAACCCCGAAGGGCTGTCCGCCGACACCGTCCGCGCCTCCGCCGAAGCCAGCCGCGAGCGCCTCGGCATGGACCGGCTGCCGCTGCTGTACGCCCACATCCGGGACCCGAAGACACCGCTGCGCGAGACCGTCGAGGGCTTCGCAGCCCTCGTTGCCGAGGGCACCGTGGGCCTGCTCGGGGTCAGCAACCACTGGGCGTGGGAGGTGGAGCGCGCCCGGGCGATCGCGGAGGCCGGCGCACTGCCCGGCTTCCAGGTCCTCCAGTACCACCACAGCTATCTGCGCCGCCGCGTCGACCGGCCCGACCCCCACGCCCCCGACGGCCCCTTCGGCGTGGTCTCCGGCGACCTGCTGAGCCAACTGCGCCAGGACCCCGCGCTCACGATGGTCGCCTACACCCCGCTGCTCAGCGGCGCCTACACCCGCGACGACCGCCCGCTCGGGCCGGACTTCGACCACGGGGGCACCGCACCGCGGCTGGCCGCGCTCGCGGCGGTGGCGAAGGAGACCGGCGCCACCGTCAACCAGGTCGTGCTGTCCTGGCTGATCGGCGGCGAGATCCCGATGATCCCGCTGGTGGGCGCCTCCTCGGTGGCCCAGCTCGACGAGAGCCTGGCCGCGGTCGACCTGGAGCTGACGCAGGAGCAGCGCACCCGGCTCGACGAAGCGGGCTGAGCAGCCACGCCGGCGGCCCGCCGCCGGGTCAGCCGACCAGGGGCAGGGCGCGGGTGAAGACGACCATCGTCCGGCCCCGCCCGTCGTAGTCGGCCACCGGGGACGAGGCGAACCCGAGGGAGTGGTGGAAGGCGATCGACCCGGAGTTGGCGGGGGAGGTGATCGCCTTCAGCGCGGTCGCCCCCTGCGCCTGCGCGGCCTCGGCGAACGCCCCGTACAACCGCCGCCCGAGGCCCGTTCCGCGCACGTCGTCACGGGTGGCGACCAGATGGACGTACCCGGTGCCGGCGGGCGTGGTGAAGCCGAAGACGTAGCCGATCACCGCCTCCCCCCGACGCGCCACCAGACACGTCGGCCCGAACTCCTGCACCATCGCGAGCAGGTGCAGGGAGCGCATGTCGCGCTCGCCCCAATAGCGGTGGTGGTCGGCGAGCACGCGGTGGAAGTCGTCCGTGGTCGCCCCGTCTACGGTCACGTTCATGCACCGCATCCTCGCAAGAGCGGTGCTGCCAGGGGCCGTCGGCCCCTCCCGAACGACGTCAGGGCGCGATGACGGACGGACACAGGTCGTCGCGGCGGACGGCGGCGCCCAGGTTCTCGTCGTCCGAACCCAGGGCGGTGGACGGTGCGCCGGGGGCGCAGACCACCCCTTCGACCTTGTGGCCCGCGAACGTCCCGAGCCGCAGCGGCTGGGCGCGCAACTCCAGCACGGGCTCGCCACCCGCGGGAATGGTGACCCGACCGAGGTCGTACACCGCGCTGTCGAAGGGGCCGTCGTCACCGGGGTCGGACGCGGCCGTGGTCACCACCTGCCCCGACGAGGTGACGTCCACATCGCTGACGTGCCGTACGTCCTGCCCGGGGTAGGGGACCGTGACCGGTGTGGAGACGCGCGGGCCGAAGGCCAGCGTCGCCCAGTCGAGCCGGGCCGTGGCGAGGACACCGGGGTCCTCGTCCTGACCCCGGTGCGCCCACACCGCCACCAGACGTCCGCCGCTGCTGGTGAGGGCGAAGCCCTCGTAGTTGTCGCCCGGTGCGACGTCGGGGACGGTGAACTCCCTGAGCACCCGCGCCGCGCCGGACGCCCACCGGAGGTGGTACGCACGCCCGGAACTCTCCAGGGCGACGAACTCTCCGGGGCGGCCCGGTACGTCGGAAAGCGCCTCCAGGTCCACGGGCAGCCGCTCCCCGTCCCACCGCACCTCCCACACCTGCGCCTCGTTCCCCGCCACCTGGATCCGGGACAGCCGGCGCTGACCGGCGTGCTTGTTGTCGTGGACGGCGAGCAGGTCTCCGGTGCCGGTGGCGCCCGCGACCGCGAGGCCGCTGATGCCGGAGGTGATGCCGAGCCCCGCCGGCAGCCAGTCCCCGTCCACGGCGGCCGACGACGGGACGGAAGCGAGGCAGAGCAGCGAGGCGGCGACCGCGGCCGTCCAACCGACGGCGCGCAACGGACGGGACGGGCGGCGGGTGCGAGGGCTCCGGGTCTTCATGCGGCGAACGCTAGGTCGCCGTGCCGGGCGCCCCGCGCGACGTCGTCGCCGGCTCGTCCCAACGGCCCCGTCGGATCACCCGGCCCGCGCAGCCCCTACGGCGTCGGCGCCGCGGCCCCGGTGGTTCGGGCGGCGGCACGCGACCGACCGACGACCCGGGCCGCACCCGCCAGCACGACGGCCGACGCCACGAGCGCCGCGCTCGACCACAGCGGCGCGCGGTAGCCGAGGCCGGCACCGATCGCGGCTCCCGCCACGCCAGGACCCAGCGCGGCCCCGACGTTCATCGCCGCCGTCGCGTACGCACCGCCCAGCGTGGGCGCGCCGGGTGCCTCGTACACCGACAGCGTGATCAGCGTGGCACCGACCGCGAACGACAGCGCACCCTGCACGAACACCAGGAACAGCGCGACCGTAAGGCTGCTCGCCGTCAGCGCGAACAGCACCCAGCCGACCAACAGAGCTGCGCCGCCGGGCACCAGCAGTCGCATCGGCCGGGTGTCCGCCATCCGGCCGCTGAGGGTGACGCCGACGAACGACCCGATGCCGAAGAGCGCCAGCACCACGGGCACCGCGCCCTCCCCGAGACCGGCGACGTCCGTCATCACCGGGGCCAGGAAGGCGAAGGTGCCGAACGTCGCCGCGTTGACCAGGGCAGCCAGGGCGAGGGTCACCAGCAGCCGGGGCCGGCGCAGCTCCCGCAACTCCCGCCGAGCGCTCGGTGCTTCGGCCCGAGCGGATGCGGCCGCGTCCGCGTTGCGGGGCTCGTCCACGGGCGCGGACGTGGGCACCGAGCGCAGGATCGCGATCACGACCGGTACGCAGACCAGCGCCACGGCCCAGAACGCCGCGCGCCAGGACCAGACGTGACCGAGGACCGCGCCGGCCGGGACGCCCGCGATGCAGGCGAGCGTGACGCCGGAGATCAGCACGGAGATCGCCCGCCCCTTGGCGTCGGGCCGCACCAGGGACGTCGCGGTCGCCATGCCCACGGCGAGGAAGCCGGCGTTGGCGAGGGCGCCGACGACCCGGGTGGCCAGCAGGACGGCGAAGCTGTCGGTGACCGCGCCGACGACGTGCACGGCCATGAAGACCGTCAGGAAGGCGAGCAGCGCCCGGCGGCGGGGCCAGCGCAGGCTGAGCGTCGCCATCAGCGGCGCACCGATCACCATACCGATGGCGAAGGCGCTGGTCAGGGCGCCGGTACTGGCCATGGACACCCCGAGGTCCCCGGCGATGTCCGGTGCGATGCCGGAGAGCATGAATTCGGAGGTGCCCTGGGCGAAGACGGCCAGGGCGAGCAGATAGACGGCGGGTGGCACGAAGCACTCCACGGTGGTGACAGGGCGGCGAGGGCCGTGCCCGTCGGCGCGACGCAGGGCGTCGCCGCACGACGGGCACGGCTCGACCGCGCAAGAAGATAAGGGGGAGAGGAGGGCCGCGGGCCGGGACTGCGGCACGCGACATCAGACGGTGCGCGACGTCCTGGAGAAGGGCGGCCCATGCGACGGTGCTTCGGCGGCGGGTACGGCGTCAGGACGCGAGGCCCGGCACACAGAGTGCGGGCGGCACGTCACGCGGTACGGCAAGAGGCCACCGGAAGACCGGTGGCTAGCGTCTTGATGCCTCGGGGCTGCTCACGGGGTCACCCTAGGGACGAGACGCCGGGTGCGTCCACCCGGTTTCCGTCCGCCGCCTCCTTCCGGGCTTCAGCCAGGCTCTTTCGGGCCTCTTCCGAGCTTCTTCCGGAAAAGTGTTGACGCCCTCCCCACGGTCTTCTACGGTGTATAGCGAACTTGTTGCCGTCGATCGGAGTTGGACGTTGCTCGTCTGAGGTCTCGCGATACCGCACCTCGTGTGCCCGTGCGCAGCGCCGCACGGATCCTCGCCGTACGCGACCTCGACGCCACAGCCGTCCTCCCCGCCGCAGCAGGTCCTTCTCGGGCCTCTTCGCCCGGCCCTTCGGGAGCCCAGGTCGCCACGCCGAGCGGTATCGCCCACGCGTTGCCCCCACCCACGACCAAGCAACCGCGAGGCCGCCCATGTCTCTTCAGCCCACTTCCCGCACCTCCCTTCCTTCCGCCTCCCCCTCCACCGCCTCCATCGCCGTCACCGACCTGACGTACGCCTGGCCGGACGGCACCCCCGTCTTCGACGGGCTCCAGACCGCCTTCGGAGGCGGTCGCACCGGCCTCGTCGGCCTCAACGGATCGGGAAAGTCGACCCTGTTGAAGCTGATCGCGGGCCGGCTGCGGCCGGCCGCGGGCGCCGTCAAGGTGACGGGCGAGGTCGGCTACCTGCCGCAGGACGTCACCTTCGACACCGCCCTACGGGTCGACGAGGTCCTCGGCATCGCCGACACCCGGGCCGCGCTGCACGCCATCGAGGCGGGCGACGTCCGGGAGGAGCACTTCACGGCCGTCGGCGACGACTGGGACGTCGAGGAGCGGGCGCTCGCCACCCTCGGCGGCCTCGGGCTCGCCGACATCGGCCTGGACCGCACCGTCGGCGAGGTCTCCGGCGGCGAGTCCGTGCTGCTGCGGCTGGCCGCACTGCTGCTGCGCAGGCCCGACGTACTGCTGCTGGACGAGCCGACGAACAACCTCGACCTGCACGCCCGGCGGCGTCTGTACGACGCCGTGGCGGGGTGGTCGTCGGTGCTGGTGGTGGTCAGCCACGACCGGGAGCTGCTGGAGCGCGTCGATCAGATCGCCGACCTGCGCGGCGGCGGCATCACCTGGTACGGGGGCACGTTCTCCGCGTACGAGGAGGCGCTCGCCGCCGAACAGGAGGCGGCCGAGCGGATGGTCCGCGTGGCGGAGTCCGATCTGCGCAAGCAGCAGCGCGAACTGGCCGACGCCCAGGTCAAGCTGGCCCGACGCAGGCGCTACGGCCAGAAGATGTGGGACACCAAGCGCGAGCCGAAGGTCGTGATGGGCGAGCGCAAGCGGCAGGCCCAGGTCTCCGCGGCCAAGCACCGCATCATGCACGAGGAGCGACTCGCCGATGCGAAGGGTCGCCTCGACGAGGCGGTGGAGGCGGTGCGCGACGACGACGAGATCCGCGTCGACCTGCCGGGGACGGCCGTCCCCGCGGGGCGCACCGTCTTCACCCTCCGCGAGCTGCACCTGGCGCACGGAGCGCGCGTGGCGGGGGAGTTCACCCTGCGCGGGCCCGAGCGGATCGCGCTGGTGGGACGCAACGGAGCGGGCAAGACCACGCTCCTGCGCACCCTCGTCGGCGAGCTGGCGCCGGTGGCCGGCGAGGCCGTCGTCCAGGTGCCGCACCGCTTCCTGCCCCAGCGGCTCGACGTCCTCGACGACGGGCTGACGGTGGCCGAGAACGTGGCACGGTTCGCCCCGCAGGCGACGAACAACCACGTCCGCGC
The DNA here is from genome assembly GCF_040653095.1 of Streptomyces sp. NPDC048057. Lineage (NCBI taxonomy): Bacteria > Bacillati > Actinomycetota > Actinomycetes > Kitasatosporales > Streptomycetaceae > Streptomyces > Streptomyces sp. NPDC048057. The sequence continues at coordinate 134,288 of NZ_JBEZNF010000019.1, read as the reverse complement.
GAGGCTGGCCCGCTTCCTGTTCAAGGGGGCGCGGGCGGATCAGCGGGCCGGGACGCTGTCCGGCGGCGAACGCTTCCGGGCGGCCCTGGCCGCGCTGATGCTGGCCGAGCCCGCCCCGCAACTGCTGTTGCTGGACGAGCCGACCAACAACCTCGACATGGCCAGCGTGCAGCAGCTGACCTCGGCGCTGAAGTCGTACGAGGGAGCGCTCGTCGTGGCCAGCCACGACCTGCCGTTCCTGCGGTCCATCGGCATCACCCGCTGGCTTCTGATGGACCAGAGCCTGTGCGACACCACGGCGCAGGAGGTGGCGGACGCGGTGATGAAGCGGTGATCCGCAGCGGCAGGACAAAGGGCCGGGCCCCGGACGACAGCGTCCGGGGCCCGGTTCTTCGGTGTTCGCGGACCGTTGGCAGAGGTCCGTCAGCGGAGGTCGGCCAGTGAAGGCCCGATCGATGGAGGTCCGTCGATGAACCTCCATCGGCAGAGGGCTGTCAGAGGTTGTCTCCCCAGCCGCCCTGCGCCATGGTCTGGAACGCCCACTTCCCGTTCTGCTTGATCAGGATGTCGGCGTACCGGAGCTGCTGGGTGGCCTCGCCCGCCGTCATCGTCGAGTCGGTGAAGACGACGACCATCGCGGAGCTCAGGAAGACGGGGGTGCGGACCGACTCGAAGGTGATGTCCTCGGAGCCCTCGCCCATCACATGGGTCATGGTCTCGACGAACTGCTTGCGGTCCCACTGGGCCGAGGCGCCCTCGCCGGCGGTGTTGTCGCTGACGAGGTTGAGCGGGAAGACCGCGACGTCGGCCATCTCCTCGATGTCGCGCCGCGCGGCAGCCGCGTCGTACTCCGTGAACCAGGCGTCGATGCTGGCGAGTTCGTCGGCAGTCGGGGTGTATCCGGCGTCGGGAAGCTGGGGCACGCGCTCTCCTCATCAGGGTTGATCAAACTTGACTACTGCGAGAGTATCCCCTCGTTGCGCGCTAGTCAAACTTGATTAGGTCACGGGTGGCGCCGGGGGTGCCTGCTCAAACGATCATGAATGGTGGGAGTGGGGCCCTTCAACCCGCGCGCCGGTCGATCGTTGCGGCGCGGGCCGTATCGCCCGGTGATCGGTGAACGACTAGGGTGGGAGGACCCGTTGATGACGAACGAGGGGACCGCGCGGTGGAGCGCTACGACCGGCTCAAGCAGATCCAGCGAATGGACCCCGAGCGGGACTTCCACCGCATGTACCAGCTCATAGCGACCCACGAGTTCCCCTGGGACTTCAGCCGGTCGCTCGAACTGGCCCTCTTCCGCACCTACGCCGTCCCCAGCATCGGCGCCCTGCTGGCCCGTACCGCCGAGTTCGGCACGCGGGCCCAGAAGCGGTACGACGACACCGCCCTGCTCCTGGACGCTGTTGTCGAGCACGGCTTCGACGACGAGCGGGGCCGCACCGCGATCCGGCGCATCAACCAGATGCACCGCAGCTACGCCATCAGCAACGACGACATGCGCTACGTCCTGTGCACCTTCGTCGTGATGCCGAAGCGGTGGATCGACCGGTACGGCTGGCGCCGGCTCACCGACGTGGAACTGCGGGCCTGCGTCGGGTACTACCGCCACCTCGGCCGCCACATGGGCATCCAGCAGATCCCCGTCACCTTCGAGGAGTTCGAGGAGTGCCTGGACTCCTACGAGGCCGAGCACTTCGGCTGGGACGAGGGAGGCCACGAGGTCGCCGAGTCCACCCTGGCGCTGATGGCGTCCTGGTACCCGCGCGCCCTCCGCCCTGCCGTCCGCGCCGCCAGCACGGCCCTGCTCGACGAACCGCTGCGCCGCGCCTTCCGCTACCCGGAGCCGGCTTTCGCCCTGCGCGCTGCGGTCGACGGCGCACTGCGGCTGCGCGGCCGGCTCGTCCGCCTCATGCCGCCCCGGCGCGTCCCCCGCTTCGGTCGTCAGAACCGTGAGATCAAGGGGTATCGGCAGGGCTATCGCCTCGCCGACCTGGGCACCTTCCCGGTGCCCGGCCTCAAATGGTGCCCGGTGGACCACGCGGGGCGCCCACCCGCGGCCGTGACCGCATCGGGGGCCGAGAAGCCTTCTGAGCCTTCTGTGGAGTGAACCGCGCCCCGGTGCGTCGTCGGGCGGGGGAGCGAGGAGGGCCCCGCGCGCTGGCGCGGGGCCCCGGTGTGCGTCGCCCGCGGGTCAGCGGCCCCGGTAGGCGTTGCGGATCGTCTGGTTCAAAGGTCCACTCGGCGCTGACCCTGGTCGACACCACGGCGTTCCGGTCGTGGGTGTACGTGGCGCTCAGCCCCGGAGCCCGCCGGTCGCTGCTCCTGCATCGCCAGGTGCCAGCGCACCCCGGCGGTGTTGACGTGCATGGTCGTCTTGCCCGGTAGCGCAACGGTCGCCGCGGTCTGCCCGAAGGTGCTCCACCCGTTGTAGAACCGGGCCGTGGCCTCCAGAACACCGGTGCTGCCTGCGACGGGGCTGCCCAACTCCGCGGTGATCGTCGCCAGCTCGTCCTTCGTGACGTCCTTCTCGAAGCCCGTGGGCAGCGTACGGCCCTTCACGAGATGGGCCAGTTGGTAGCTCTCAGCGGGCCCCTTGGTCCAGATGCTGGTGGCTGTGGGGTCGGGGACGGTGATCCGGATCGGTTTGGTGATCCGGGAGTCCAGGGTCACCGTGGTGTCCCGGTCGACGTTCACATACGGCCGGTTGACCACGTCGACCGGCGACTGGACCGACTGGTCATACATCAAGGAGGTCAGGAAGTAGCTTCCCGCGGGCACGGGCAGCGTGTGGGTGGGGGAGTACTGGTAATGGTTCAGGTCGTAGGTCTTGTCGTGCCCCAGGCCGGTCATCCCCGCCAGGAGCGTGACGAAGCCAGGCGCGGGCTGCCCGTCCCGTCCGATGTGCTTGATGGTCAGGTCGTACGACTCGATCTCGCGGTCCACCACCCCGAGCGAGCGGATCGTCTGCCCGCCGCCCGTCGCCGTCAGATCGGCGGTGTACAGGCCGTCGACGGTGCCCGCGCGGGTGTCGGCGGTGACGTCGACCCTGCCGGCCGAAGGACAGGGTCGGGCTCTCCACGAGTACGGTCCGGGCGAGTGCGGCGGACACGTCGATCCGTCCGTGGCCCTGCTGGAAGACCGACCACCGCCCGGGCTTCGCCGAGCCGGCGAGGGCGCCCTTCAGCGCCTCGGCCCGCCACGTGGGGTGCTTCTGTTTCAGTGCCGCCGCAGCACCGGCCGCGTGTGGCGTCGCCATCGACGTACCGGACTTGGGCGCGTAGCCGCCTCCTGGCACGGCGGCCGTGATGCTCACTCCTGGTGCGGTGACGTCCGGCTTCATGCCCCCGTCTGAGACGGTCGGGCCGGCCCCGGAAAACCTCGCGATGTTGTCGAGCCCGTCGACCGCGCCCACGGTCGAGAAGTTGCACTCGGCAAATTGACGACCCGTCAGATCGGGGTGGGTCTCGTCCATCCCGGTGTCCAGGACGGCGATCTTCACGCCCGGCCGCCGTACCCCGCCTGCCACGCCGCGGGCGCACCGATCTGCACCGCGCTGTGCTCCAGCGTAGAACGGTACTGGGCGTCCAGCCAGACCTTCTCCACACCCGGGGTCGAGGTGCGGTCCATCTTTGCCTTCGCAACGGCGCTGGTGAGCGTCTCCCACACCTTCGCCGCGCCGCCCGCGTCCTTCACCCACACCGCCCGGGCGTTGAGCACCGGCAGCTCGCGCTTGACCTTTCCGGCCTTGGCCAAGGCGGCGACGGTTTCCTTGACCGCCGCCCTCGGCGCTTTCGCGGCGCCCCGGTACCGCACGATCAGGCCGAGCCCGCCCGGTGTCCGGTACTCGGGCCGGGACAGCTCCGTGACGTCGAACAACCGCTCGTCCAACCTGCCTTCGGAGATCAGTCATTGAGCATCCATCGGGATGGCCAAGGTCCGGTCGCCGCGCTGGGTGACGTGGACGGGGATCCCCTTGCGGCCGGGTCCCTGCTCGATCCGGACCACCTGGCCCGAGCCGTCCACCGCCACCGTGTCACCGGTGATCAGGACGACCTCGGTGGGGCGCCCTTCGGTCGTCGGCCGGGCGGTCTGCTGCGTCGGGGCGGCGGCGCGGGCCTCGGGTGTGGCCGCGACGACCGGGCCGGTGAACCCGGCCGCCGAGGTCGCCGTAGCCATGGCAAACGCGACGAGTGCTCTTCTTCCGTTTCTTCCGTGCTGCAACACGCTACAGAGGGAGAGTGGAGATGAGGAAGTTCGGTCCCTCTCAAGGAGCGTGCGTCGGGCTCGTGGGGTTCCCCGAAAGCCGGTGATAACGGAGCCGATCCGAGGGTCACTCGTCCGGGATCAGCCGGCGCGGACCCGCTCCCTGGGCCGCCAACTCGTCCCCCGGATTGAGCACCCGGCACCGCTGCAACGACAGACAGCCGCAGCCGATGCAGCCGGTGAGCTCCTGCTCCAGGCGCTCGATCTCCTGCCGGCGCGCCTCCAAGTGCGCCGCCCACCGCAGGGAGATCCGCTCCCAGTCGCGCTTGCCCGGCATCCGGTGCTCCGGCAGCGTCGCGAAGACCTCCGCCAGCTCCGCCAGCGGGATGCCCAGCCGCTTGGCGGCCAGGATCAGCGAGAGCCGGCGCAGCACGTGGCGTCGAAAGCGGCGCTGGTTGCCCGTGGTGCGCTCCGAGGAGATCAGCCCCTGCTCCTCGTAGAAGCGCACCGCGGAGGTCGCGACGCCGGCCCGGCGCGCGACTTCGCCCACGGTCATCAGATCACTCGGCCGACGGCTCACAGCGGTCCCCTTGACTTCAAGTGAGGTTGAAGTTTTAGCGTAGCGTGCCGTGACTGCATCATCCACGCCGGAAACCACGTCCGCGCCTGATCACGGCGCATCCACGACCGCTCCACCGACCCCCGCCGCACCCGCGGGCGGCTGGTCCGAGCTGCTCTCGCGGCAGTACCTCGCGACCGTGCTGGTCCTCGCCGGGGGCGTCGCGCTGTACGCCATGAACCTGTACTTCACGGCCGCGCTCATGCCCTCGATCGTGTCCGACATCGGCGGCGCCCGGTACTACGCCTGGGTCGCCACCGGCTTCCTGATGGCGGCGGTCATCGCCTCGATGCTGGTCAGCAGGTGTCTGGCGAGCCTGGGCGCCGCGCGGGCGTACGTCGTCGGCTTCCTCGTCTTCGGCGCCGGTGCGGTGCTCAACTCCCTCAGCCCCTCGATGGAGGTCCTGATCCTGGGACGGGTCGTCCAGGGCCTCGGCGGCGGACTGCTGGCCGGCCTCGGATACGCGGTGATCCGCGGCGCGCTGCCCGACCGGCTGTGGGCCCGGGCCGCCGGCCTGATCTCCGCGATGTGGGGCGTGGGCACCCTCGTCGGGCCGGCGCTCGGCGGACTCTTCGCCCAACTCGGGGCGTGGCGCTGGGCGTACGCGCTGCTGCTGGTGGCCGCACTGCTCCTCGCCCTCCTCGCGCACCGCGCGCTGCCCCGCCACAGCGGTACGGGCCAGGTCCGGACCCCGGTCCCGCTGGCCTCGCTCGCCCTGCTCACCCTGGCCGCCGCGGCCTTCGGCGTCAGCTCCGCGGTCCCGCGCGGCTGGGCGACCGGCGCGAGCATCGCGGTCGGCGCCCTGCTGCTGGCCGCCTTCGTCCAGGTGGAGCGGCGCGGCGCCACGACCGTCCTGCCGACCCTGGCCTACCGGCGCGGCAACCCGCTGAAGTGGGTCTATCTCACCGTCGCCGTGCTGTGCGCCGGCGTGATGGCCGAGACCTTCATCCCGCTTTTCGGACAGGAACTCGGCGGCCTCACCCCGCTCGCCGCCGGACTGCTCGGCGCCGCGCTGTCCGTCGGCTGGGTGGTCGCCCAGCTCTTCAGCGTCGGCCTCGCGACGCCCTCGGCGCGCGGCCGGGCCGTCCGCACCGGCCCCGTCCTGCTCACCGCGGGACTCGTCGCCTACGGGCTGCTCCAGACATCGTCCGCGTCGGCCGCGCTGGTGGCGGTCTGGGCCGTGCTGCTCTTCGTCGCCGGCACCGGCATCGGACTCGCCTTCCCCCATCTGAGCGTGGCGGCGATGCGCAGCAGCACCGACGAGAGCGAGGGCAGCAAGGCGGCAGCGGCGCTCAACACCACCCAGCTGATCGCCTACGCCGTGTGCTCGGCCCTCGCCGGCACCCTCGTCAACCTCGGTGGCCACTCCCTGCTCGACTCCGCCCGCTACATGACGCTGGGGATCGCCGTGATCACCGCGCTGGGGCTGGTCACCGCGGTGCGCACCACCAAGGACGGTGCCCGAAAGGGCGCCCGCGACGGCTCGTAGCCGGCCGCGCGCGGGCACCCCTCGTCCTTGGGAAGGGCGAGGGGTGCATCTTTCTATGTAGCCCGACGTCGTTCTCGGCCATGACGAAAAGCGCCGGGAGCGATTGGACGATGAAGGGGTGACTCAGACCCTGCCTCAGGCCCTCCACCCGACCCCGGGCCGCTCGCCCGGTCGGCTGCCGCTGCTCGACGTGTTGCGCGGCGCCGCGATCCTCGGCACGTTGATGACCAACGTCTGGATCTTCGCGAGCCCCGGTGCGGAGTGGAGCGTCCTCGCGGGCACCACCGGGACGCCTTCCTTCGCCACCTTCCCCGACGCCGTCGGCACCGTGCTGCGGCTGCTGGCCAACGGCAAGTTCCTGGCCCTGCTGACGGTGCTCTTCGGAGTGGGGCTGGCCATCCAGTACGCGTCCGCCGCCCGGCGCGGCGAGCCCTGGCCCGGCCGCTACCGGTGGCGGGCGCTGTTCCTGTTCGCGGAGGGCACGGTGCACTTCCTGCTGGTCTTCGCCTGGGACGTGCTGATGGGGTACGCCGTCACCGCGCTGCTCGTGGCCTGGTTGCTGACCCGCTCCGAGCGCGCCCAGAACCGGGTCCTGTGGTGGGCGGCCGGGGTGCACCTGGCCTCCATGGCGCTGCTGAGCGTCGCCCTGGTGGCGATGGAGGAGGAGGCCACCCTCTCCGACGAGGTGCGGGACCTGTACGCGCACGGCAGCTACGGCGAGCAGATCGCCTTCAGGTGGGAGAACGCCCTGGCGCTCAGGCTGGAGCCGCTGCTGACCTTCCCGTTGCTCGTCTGCCTCTTCTTGCTGGGCGTACGGCTCTTCAGGGCCGGTGCCTTCGGCGACGACGCGACCGGACGGCGCATCCGCGCACGGCTGCTGGTGTGGGGGCTGGGCATCGGTCTGCCGCTGAGCGTCGGCGCATCGCTCGTCGGCTCCGAGCTGATCATGCTGGACCGTTATGTCGGCGGCCCGCTGACCGCGCTCGGCTACATCGGTCTGATCGGGGTGCTGGTCGACCGCCTCAAGCGGTTCGGCCCGCTGACGAACGGCCTGAGCGCCGTCGGCCGCACCGCACTGTCCGGCTACGTCCTCCAGAACGTGCTGTGCATGTTCGTGGCGTACGGCATCGGGCTCGGGCTGGCCGAACGGCTCGGGGACGACTGGCACCCCTGGTGGGTGATCGGCCTGTGGGCGACGGTGTGCGCGGTGCTGATGGTCGGTTCGACGTGGTGGCTGCGGCACTTCAAGGCGGGCCCGCTGGAGTCCGTGCAGCGCTGGGCCCTGCGCCGCTGACCGCGACTGTCACAGGCGCAGGGCAGGATGGGCCCATGAAAGAAGAAGTGATTCCGATCCTGCGGGTGGCGGACGGCGGGGTCGCCGCCGAGTGGTACGAGCGCCTGCGGTTCGCCCGGCAGTGGGAGCACCGCTTCGAGCCGGGCTTCCCGCTGTTCCTCGCGGTGGCCCGGGGCCCGGTCCGGCTGTTCCTCTCGGAGCACGAGGGCGACGCCCGTCCGAACACCCTGATCTACCTCAAGGTCGCCGACCTCGACGCCGTCGCCGCCGAGTTCGGCGTCCAGCCGCAGGACCAGCCCTGGGGGCGGGAGTTGGAGCTCACCGACCCCGACGGCAACCGCATCAGAATCAGCCCCGTGGACGAGGACGACGACTGATCGTGCCCGGTGACGTCTGACGTCCGCAGGGTGACGACGAGGAGGGCTGACGCCGGCGGTTGACGGGCCGTGCCGCGCGGGGCGGCGCGCCGGTCAGGGGGCGATCGGCAGCTGTCGCTTGTGCTCGGTGAGCCGGTAGCGGCGGACGATGGCCGCGTGCGCGGCCTCGTCGACCGGCCGGCCTTCGAGGAAGTCGTCGATGTGGTCGTAGGTGACCCCGAGCGCGTCCTCGTCCGGCTTGCCCGGACTCAGCGTCTCCAGGTCCGCGGTCGGGACCTTGCCCACCAGCTCGTCCGGCGCGCCCAGGGCCTGCGCCACGGCCCGTACGCGCCGCTTGGTGAGCCCGGTGAGCGGTACGACGTCGGCCGCGCCGTCGCCGAACTTGGTGAAGAAGCCGGAGACGGCCTCGGCGGCGTGGTCGGTCCCCACCACCAGGCCGTCGTGCGCGCCGGCGACCGCGTACTGGGCGATCATGCGCTGGCGCGCCTTGATGTTGCCGTGCACGAAGTCCTGGTGGTGCGCGTCGCGGAAGACGGTGCCACCGGCCAGCGCGGCCTCCAGTGCGGCGTCGCTCGCGGGGCGGACGTCGACGGTCAGCACCTGGTCGGCGCGGATGAACTCCAGCGCCAGCTGCGCGTCCTTCTCGTCCGCCTGGACGCCGTACGGCAGGCGCATGGCGAAGAACGTCGCCTCCCGGCCGGTCGCCCGGACGCGCTCGACCGCGAGCTGGCACAGCCGGCCCGCGGTCGTGGAGTCCACGCCCCCGCTGATGCCGAGCACGAGGGAGCGCAGCCCCGCCGAGGCCAGCCGGTCGGCGAGGAAGGCCACCCGGCGCTCGATCTCCTGCTGCGCGTCGAAGGACGGGCTCACCTGGAGTTCCCGTGCGATGTCCCGCTGTAGGGATATGGGCGCCAGCTCGGTCACGGTTGCTCCTCGGTCGTGTCCGTGGGCGGGGACGCTCCGTGCCGTCGGAGGGCTGCCACGGGGGTGTGCAGGGGACGGAAGCACTCTAAAGGAGCGGCGAGCGACCGCCCGCCCGCGGTGTACCGAAAACCGGACACCGTCGGTAATCAGCCATGATCATTCGGTTGTCGCCAGGCGCTTTACTTGCCCTTGACCCGGTGGCAAGCTGTCCGTCACCTCGGCCCCCCACGGGAGAAACCTTCTCAACACCCCCTGCTCATGGGGGAGTTGACTCCTGGGCTGATTTCATCGGAATCATTGAACCTGGATCGGAGTGCGAATGAACCGTCGTGCCCGCTGTGCGGCTTTTGTGACGACTGTGGCGGCTGGTGTTGCCCTGACCCTGTCGAGCGGCACTGCTCACGCCCAGGAGCAGCAGCCGGCCCCCCGCTCCGGGGGCCTGATCAACATCAACGCTCCGCTGATCTACAACACCGGGGACATCGACCTGCTGGAAGACGTCTTCGAGCACATCAGCATCCCGATCTTCGGGCAGGCCGTGCACCAGATGTACGACTGGGCCAAGTTCGAGGGCGGTCTCTTCGGCAAGAAGAAGTAGCCGGAGCGCTGTCGGCGGGCCGCTGCGCGCAGCGGCCCGCCGGACCGTTCCAACCCCGCGCGCCGGCCGATCGCCGGCCCGCCGGGCCGCCGAAATCGCCTGGACAGCCCCGTTCGCGGCTTGGTCGGATGGCGCCATGACATCGTTTTGGACGGGCGAGCGGGTGCGTCTGCGCGGCGTCGAGCCCGAGGACTGGGCCGACTTCATGCGCTTCGACGCGCACTCCGGTCACCAGCGGACCGCGGACGCCCTGCATCCGCCCCGCTCCGCCGAGGGCTACCGCGCCTGGGCGAAGGAAGCGGCGACGGCCGGCCCCGAGGGGGACGTGTTCCGACTGGCCGTCGAAGCCGTTTCGACGGGCGAGTTGGTCGGCACCCTCAACACCCACGAGACCGACGCGCGCGCCGGCCGCTTCGCCTACGGCATCGCGATCGGCGCGGAGCACCACCGCAAGGGCTACGCGAGCGAGGCCGCGGTGCTGCTGATGCGCTTCATGTTCGCCGAGCGGCGTTACCACAAGTGCGAAGTGCAGGTCTACGCATACAACGAGGCGTCGTTGGAGCTCCACCGCCGACTGGGCTTCGTGGAGGAGGGACGGCTGCGGGACAACGAGTTCCTGGCCGGCCGGTACTGCGACGTGATCATGATGGGGCTCCTCGCCGACGAGTTCGCCGCGCGTCACTCGCTGGGCGAGTTGTGACCGCCCGACACACGGATCGCCCGCGGGCCCGGGCGGCGGACGGCAGCCTCCGGGCCGTGCCGGGCAGTGGCGGGAGGGCGATCCCGTCCAGGTGCCCGACGGCAGGGCCGGCGCGCTCACGGGACGCGAGTTCCACTGGATGAAGGCCCACGGCGCGAAGTGCTGAGGCGGGCCTCCCGTCCCACGTGCTCACCCCCTCCGACGCCAGAGCAGCACCGGACGTTCGTCGACACCCTCCTCGGGCACGAGGCCGCCGTCGCCGAGGAGCAGCAGGGCTGACGGGACGTCACCACGTCTCGTACGCCCGGGCACGGTCACCACGCGTCGTCACGGCTCAGCACGACGAGTCACGCGGTGATGGTGCCCGCCGTGCCCGGTTGGGTACTTGAGTACGAGCACGGATGCCGTCGGGCTCCCGTGACGACAAGGTGGGGGCGCGCAGGGGCACCGCCCGTGCGCGTACGGAGCCAACTCGACCTCCTGGAGGCGTGTCATGCGATGGTTAGGAAAGAGCGCGTCGGCCCTGGCGCTGGCCGGCGCCACACTCGTGGGCTCGGCGGGGGCGGCCTGGGCCTCCTGCGGCCAGGTGGACGCGAAGGCCGCATCGGCCTCCGCCTGCGCCACCGGATGGGGCAGCGGTACCAAATCGGCCACCGAATCGGTCGCCGAGCCGCTGAAGAACATCAGAACCGGCCAGCACGCCTGCTACGACCGCATCGTCTTCGACGTCACCGGCGCCCCGGGGAAGGTCGGCTACCACGTCGGCTACGTGGACGCGTTCCACCAGGACGGCACCGGAGACCTGATCCCCGTCACGGGCGGCGCGATCCTCCAACTCTACGTGAACGCCCCGAGCTACAACCCGACGACCGGCCAGGCCGTCTACCCCGGCACGCCGGGGCAGAGCCTGCCGGGCGTGAACATCACCGGCTACCGGACCTTCAAGGACACCAAGTTCGGCGCGAGCTTCGAGGGCCAGACCCAGGTGGGCCTCGGCCTGCGCGCCAAACTGCCCTTCAGGGTCCAGCAGTCGGGCGACCAGGTGATCGTGGACGTCGCGCACACCTGGTAGCCGCGTACGGCGCAGCAAGGGCCCGCCCGATCGACGGTTCGTCCGCGAGGCGCCCAAGCTGCGGTCATGACGCGACGTGACAGCGGTGGCCGGGGAAGGCGCCTGGCCGATCTGGCCGGGTTCGCCGCCGCTGTCACGGTCTCCCACTACCTCCTCGGCCTGTTGCTGGTCGGATTCACCGTCAGCGAGGTGGGGTCGGGAGCGGACTCCACACCGATGGCCGAGTGCCGCTACACCTCGAACCGGCCGGCGGGCACCACGGTCGTCGGGCACGACGTGCGCGTCATTCCGCTGCACATCATGTGCCGGACCACGGACGGCCGCGTGTTCAACAGCCAGGTCGTCCCGAACTGGTTCAACCCCGCCCTCGCCGGCTCCGCCGCCACCACCGCGGCCCTGACGGCCGGCGCCCTGATCCGCGCCCGGCAGCGCGCGACGGGCGCGCCGGAGCAGGCGACGGACGATCAGATCAGGTCAGCGGCTCCGACCGCACCCGCCGCACCGCGAGCGGAGAGTTCCACCGCTCGATCCCGGCGGCCGTGAGCGCGTCGAGTTCGGCGCTGGCGTGGTCCAACTGCTCCGTGGAGACTCCGGCTTCCTTCGCCGCGGCGAGCTTGTTGTCCAGGGCCGCCCGGTGGATGTCCAGCCCCTGGGTGATCTGCGGAGCCGCACCGCTGCCGCGGTGGGCGTCGATCTCGGCCGCGAAGGCGGGCATGATCCGGCACATGCTGTTCAACCAGGGCACGAGGTGCTCCGTGACCCCTGCGGCGCTGCCGCCCCGGCGGGAGACCGCGAGCGCGACAGCGTGGTGGAAGCCGTCGTACATCATGTCCGTGGCGGTCAGCAGCGCGAGGTCGTAGAGCGCGGCCAACCCCACGTCCGAACCGAGGTAGTGCGGGACGCCCAGGACCTCCAGGGCCGCCCGGTGCTCGGTGAGGACGGCCTCCTCACCGCTGTAGAGGACGAACGCCTCCTCGGTGGCGATCGTCGCCGGGATCGCCATGATCCCGCCGTCCAGGTACGCGGCGCCGTGCCCGCCCACCCACCGGGCGCACTCCGCCGCCTGCTCCGGGGACCCGTTCGTCAGGTTGACCAACGCCCGGCCCCGCAGCGCACCGGCCCCGGGCTCCAACACGTCCCGCACGGTGTCGTAGTCCAGCAGACAGACCAGGACGAGGGAGCCGGCGCTGACCGCCTCCTGCGCCGAGGCGGCCCGGACGGCGCCGCGTTCCACCAGCGCGTCGGCCCGTGCCTGCGTACGGTTCCAGACCGTCACCTCCCACCCCTGGTCGAGCAGGGCCGACGCGAGCGCCCGCCCCATGTCCCCGAGGCCGATCACACTCACGCGTCCGTCGCTCACCATTCCACACTCCCGTCGTGCACGTTCCTTTGCTGCCGCCCACCACCCTCACCTCGGGGCGCACGCCGGACAAGTACGCACAACAAAGTGGGTTACTTACCTTCTGGTTGGTGGTACCGGACCCCAAGAGCCCGCTGAGGAGCGGCGCACTGCTCCCCGTCGAAGATCACCGGCGTGGGACGATGGGCGCCATGTCAGGTCAGGTGTGGGTGTCCCTCATATCGGTCGCGGGCGTCGTCCTCGGCGGTGTGCTCTCCTACCTCGTGCAGCACCGGACACAGCTCTCCGCCGAACGGGCCGAGGAGCTACGGCACAGGAGCGCCCTCGCGGAGACCCGACGGGCCGAACGCCTGGCGCTGCTGGAACGGTTCATCGAAGTGTCGGCGGAGGCGGAGCGCTGCGCCTACACCCGGCCAGCCGCGTGGGAGGACACCGACGACTGGTACCTGACGACCCGGGACGTGATGTACCGGTTCTGGGTCGCGGACCGGCTTGTGCGCGTACAGTTCCCGCACTCCGTGCACGACGCGGCGCACGCGCACTTCCTCGACCTCAACCGGACCGTGTGGCACGGACTCCCGGACGGCGAGAGCGTCCGGGACCACCTGGAACACCGCCGGTCGGCCTTCCTCGACGCGGCCCGCGAGGTCATGGGGTAGCGCGGACTTCCCGACGCTCCACGGAAACGGCCCGGGCAGCGGGCACGCCGGGTGCCGCACCGCCCGGGCCGTCCGTCACCCGAGTCCCATCAGCCGCTCAGCTGCTCGTACCGCTGAGGACGCCCGCCACCGCCGCGGCCGGGTCGAGGTCCCCGGGACCCGCCGGGCACCAGCGCGACCGCTCCTTGCGGTACGGCCACCAGCGCCCGTCCGGGCCGTACCGCACCTGCGCCTCCGCGCCGACCACCGTCCAGCGCCCGGGGCCCGCCGCGCGCAGGGCGGGCCGGTCCGCCTTCTCCCACGCGGCGTCCAGCGCCGCTGCCGCCCGCTGAAGGTCCTCGGACCCCGGCGTCCAGTCGTCACCGAGGACCGCGAGCGCCGCCGGCCCCCCGTCCCGCCACGCCCGTACGGCCAGGTCCAGCTCGGCCCGGGTACGGCCGGTGCCGTTGGCGAGCCGGGCCGCGATCACCGGGCCCGGCACGGCCGCGGCCAGCCGCACCGCGTCCTGATCAGGCGTCAACTCCGCCTCGACCGGGTGCGATCCGTGCCCCACGGCCAGCGCCTCCGCCAGCATCCGGTGCGCCCGTACGGCCGCGTCCGAGGCGAGGAACTCCAACGCGTCCGGGTCGACGCCGGACACCGGGTCGGACTCGGTGTCCAGCGACGGCGGCAGCCCCGGCTCGTCGGGCACGAGCGGCGGTGGCGGCAACGGCGGCAGGATGTCGCGCGCCGCGAACGCCTCGACGGCCGGCACTCCCGCCGGACCCGATCCGTCCCCGGCGTGCGCCCCGGCACCGGAGCCGTCCGCGGCAGCGCTCGCCTCCGCGGACGCCCGCGCCACGCTGCGCGCCTGGAGTTCGTCCAGCAACCGGCGCTCGCCCCGCCCCCGCATCAGCAGCAGGATGAAGGGGTCCTGGTCCAGCAGCCGGGCCACCTCGTACGCGAGGGCCGCCGCGTGCGGGCACAGGTCCCAGGCGCCGCAGTCGCACTGGGGCTCCAGGTCGCCGATGCCGGGCAGCAGGTCCACCCCGGCCGTCGCCGCGTCCTCGACGAGGTGCGGCGGCATCTCCCGGTCGAGCAGGGCCGCGATGTGGCCCGCCCGGTCGACCGCCATGTCCAGGAAGCGGTCCCAGGCGTCGTCCGTCAGCTCCTGCAACAGCACGTCGCTGCGCTGTCGGGTGCCGTCCCGGTCGCGGACCACCGCGGTGATCCGCCCCGGCCGCACCGACACGGCGCCGACCCCGCCCTCCCGGGCCTGCTTGCGTCCCTTCTTCAACTGCCCCAAGTCGAGCGCGGTGTCCTCCAGGGCCTTGATCCAGGACCGGCCCCACCAACTGCTCGCGAAGCCGCGGCCCCCGGCCGGCGGCAGGGCGTCGAAGGTCTTCTCCTCGCCGGCCGAACCTCCGGCGTACGCGTCGTGGTCGCTCATCGCGCCGTCCCCCCTCGCAACTCCACCAGGTCCGCCAGCTCGGCGTCCGTCAGCTCGGTCAGCGCCGACTCGCCGGCGCCCAGCACCGCGTCGGCCAACTCCCGCTTGCGCGCCAGCATGTCGGCGATCCGGTCCTCGATCGTGCCCTCCGCGATGAGCCGGTGGACCTGCACCGGCTGGGTCTGGCCGATGCGGTACGCCCGGTCGGTGGCCTGCGACTCGACCGCGGGGTTCCACCAGCGGTCGTAGTGCACCACGTGCTCGGCCCGGGTCAGGTTGAGCCCGGTGCCGGCCGCCTTGAGGGACAGCAGGAACACCGGCGCCTCACCCCGCTGGAACCGGTCCACCATCACCTCGCGCTGCGCCACCGGGGTGCCGCCGTGCAGCAGCTGGGTCCGCACCCCGCGGGCCGCGAGGTGCTGCTCCAACAGCCGGGCCATCTGCACGTACTGGGTGAACACCAGCACGCTCGCGCCCTCGGCGAGGATCGTGTCGAGGAGTTCGTCGAGCAGCTCCAGCTTTCCGGAGCGGCCCAGGATCGTCGGCTGCTCCTCCTTCAGGTACTGCGCCGGGTGGTTGCAGATCTGCTTGAGGGCGGTGAGGAGCTTGACCACCAGACCGCGCCGCTCCATGCCGCCGGCCTCCGAGATCGCGGCCAGCGTCTCGCGTACCACCGCCTCGTACAGCCCGGTCTGCTCCGGGGTGAGCGCCACGGCCCGGTCGGTCTCCGTCTTCGGCGGCAGCTCCGGCGCGATGCCGGGGTCGGACTTGCGCCGGCGCAGCAGGAACGGGCGCACGAGCGCGCCCAGGCGCTGGGCCGCGGCGGGGTCGGCGCCGCCCTCCACCGACTGCGCGTAGCGGGTGCGGAAGGTGCCGAGCCGGCCGAGGAGCCCCGGGGTGGTCCAGTCGAGGATCGCCCACAGCTCGGTCAGGTTGTTCTCCACCGGAGTGCCGGTCAGGGCGACCCGGGCCCTCGCCCCGATCGTCCGAAGCCGGCGCGCCGTCGCCGAGTACGGGTTCTTGACGTGCTGCGCCTCGTCCGCGACGACCATGCCCCAGGGCACCTCGCCCAGCCGGTCGGCGTCCAGCCGCATGGTGCCGTACGTGGTGAGGACGAATCCGCCGGCCTCGTCGACGCCGTCCAGGTCGCGCAGGGCGCCGTGGAAGCGGCGCACGGGGGTGCCCGGTGCGAACCTGGCGATCTCGCGCTGCCAGTTGCCCATCAGGGAGGCGGGGCAGACCACCAGGGTGGGGCCGGCGGCGGCCGGGTCGCCCTGTCGGTGGAGGTGGAGCGAGATGAGCGTGATGGTCTTGCCGAGGCCCATGTCGTCGGCGAGGCAGCCGCCGAGGCCGAGCGAGGTCATCCGGTGCAGCCAGTTCA
This sequence comes from Streptomyces sp. NPDC048057, assembly GCF_040653095.1. NCBI lineage: Bacteria > Bacillati > Actinomycetota > Actinomycetes > Kitasatosporales > Streptomycetaceae > Streptomyces > Streptomyces sp. NPDC048057. Next base: position 118,180 of record NZ_JBEZNF010000019.1, on the reverse strand, counting down.
AGCCGCGCAGCTGGTAGTCGCGCAGGGTCGCCGCGAGCGCCGCGGGCGCCTCGACCTCCTGGGCCCCGCCCTCAGGGTCGGCGAGCCGGTCCCGCAGCCGGGCCACCCACCCCGACGCGTCGACGTCCACCCGCCGGCCGTCGACCTCGGCGGAGCCGGTGAGGACGGCACCCAGCGCGTCCACCGGCGTCACCTTCCGGTCCTGGCTCGACCGGGCGCGCCGCAGTTCCTCCGGGTCGACCAGCACCCACTGGTCGCGCAGCCGCACCAGGGGCCGGTTGGCCTCGGCGAGCCGTTCCAGCTCCTCGCGCGTCAGCTGGTTCCCGCCCAGGGTGAAACGCCAGTTGAAGGTGAGCAGCGCGTCGGCGGACAGGAACGACGGCAGTCCCAAGTCGCCGAAGTCGCCCCGCGGTCCTTCCGCGGACTCCGGGGGACCGATGACGGCGCGCGCGGTCAGCCGGTGCGCCATCTCCCTCGGCCAGTGCACCTGCACCCCGCAGGCGGCCAGCGCGCGGGCGGCGTCACCGAGCAGTTCGGCGACGTCCTCGTCCACGAGGTCGATCGTGTCGGGCACGGCCGCCTGCAACAGCGGGGTGAGCGGGCTCCAGGCGCGGGCCGCTCGGCGCAGCGCGAGCAGCGCGTCCATCCGCGCGCGCGAGCCGAAGGGGGCGGCGGAGCCGTGCGCGCCGTGGGCCTGCGGGGAGCCGCCGGTCCACACGTCCGCCGCGTCCATGACCACGCCGGGGTCGCTCACGCTGTGCATCTGGAGGACGGCCCGGAAGCCGGGCTCGGGCGTGTCCACGTCCGTGGCCGCGGCGGCGGGGGCGGTGAGTTCAATGCGCAGGGAGAGGCGTACGCCCGCGTCGTGGCCTGCGGCGATGTCCGCGGCCCAGGCGCGTGCCTGCGGGAGGTGCTGGGGCGCATCCGCGGCGTACGCCGGCGCGTCGGTGACGGTCGTGGCCGCGGGCGTACGGGGCAGGACGTCGGCGACCGCGTCGAGGAACGCCCGCACCAGCGCCTCCGGCTCCGGTAGCAGCAGGTCGTCCGGGTCCACCGGCTGCGGTGCCCCGGTGGGGGCCGCATGGGCGGTCGGGGGTATCGACGCGGTGAGCGTGCGCAGCTGTTCCAGGTCCGCAGGGGTCAGCGGACCGACGCGCCAGGCGTCGTGATCGCCCCGGCTGAGTCCGGGCAACACCAGTCCGCGGGCGACGAGGTGGAGGGCGAGCAGCGCGGCACCGCCCCAGAAGGCGGCCGAAGACGAGCCTCCGGCGGAGCTGCGGAGCCGGGTGAGCAGCGGCAACGCGTCCCGCACCGGCAGGAGCAGCGCGGGGACCGTCCACGGGCGGACGTCGTCCCCGACCACGGTCAGCGGTTCGACGGAGCCGGCCGGCCAGGTCGGCGGGGCGTCACCGTCCGGCCGCCAGAAGGCGAGGCGGCCGGTGCGGGCCGGGTCGCCCGGCAGGAAGGTGACGTGGCAGGCGGCGAGAGCAGTCAGCAGGGAAACTCCGGGAGAAGGGGCGAGGCGGGGTCCGTCGGCCGGCGAGGGTGTTGCCGCGGAAGGTCTTAGCACAGTGATGACCAGATTCCTCAAATTTGACTACTGGGGTGCTCAAGGAATCGCCGAGGGTACCCGATGTGTCTGTGGTGTGCATCGTTCTCCCTTGTGATTCCCCTCACGTGGGGCTTCCGGGATGGCGGGGGGTGTACCCAGCGACACCCCGGCCGGCGGGTTGGCCCCGGTCGGCCCGGGTGGTGGCTCCATGGCCCAACAGCCGTCCTGAATCTACGTTTTCTGAGGTCAGCGCTGCGCGCAGCACCCCGTACGGCCCAGAGACCGGAGACAGCCATGCCCCAGACCAGCGCCGCCCCCCAGCAGCGACCGCCGTCGGCGACGGCCGCCCCCTCGGGTGCGACCGCCATCGCGGAGGATCCGGGGGACCGGTCAAGGGGCGCGCAGCGGACCGCGGTGGGCTCCGGGCGCGCGTCCGGAAGTGAGTTCGCGCCCCTGCTGCGCACGGTCAAAGAACAGGGCCTGCTGGCGTACCGCAAGGGCTGGTACGCCCGCGTGATCGCGGTCAACCTGCTCTGTCTGGCCGGCGTGGTCGCCGGCATGGTCGCCCTCGGGGGCTCCTGGTGGGTGCTCCTGCTGGCGCCGGTGCTGGCGGTCCTCTCCGCGCGCACCGCCTTCATCGGCCACGACGCCGGGCACGCCCAGATCACCGCCGACCGGCGGACCAGCCGCATCATCCAACTCGTCCACGGCAACGTCCTGCTCGGCATGAGCCAGGAGTGGTGGAACGACAAGCACAACCGCCACCACGCCAACCCGAACCACATCGACAAGGATCCCGACGTCGTCGCGGACGTCCTCGTCTTCACACAGAAGCAGGCCGTCGGCCGCATCGGCTTCCGGCGCTGGCTCACCCGCCACCAGGCGCTGCTGTTCTTCCCGCTGACCACGCTGGAGGGCATCGCACTGAAGGTCTACGGATTCCAGTCGGTGTTCGACCCGAACGGGCCGGGCAGGAGCGTGCGCGCCCGCGTCGTCGAGGGCCTGCTGCTCGCCGTCCACGTCCTCGGCTACGCCGCCCTGCTGCTGACCGCGATGCCGGTGGGGCAGGCGCTGGTGTTCGGCCTCGTCCACCAGATGCTCTTCGGCCTCCACCTGGGCATGGCCTTCGCTCCGAACCACAAGGGGATGGAGATGGTCGACGCCGAGACCGGCAAGGGCTGGGGCCATCTGCGGCGCCAGGTGCTCACCTCCCGCAACATCCGCGGCGGACGGGTCACCGACTGGCTGCTGGGCGGATTGAACTACCAGGTCGAGCACCACCTCTTCCCGAGCATGCCCCGGCCCCACCTGAGGCTGGCGCAGCCCTTGGTGCGGGCGCACTGCCGACGGCTGTCGCTGCCGTACGTCGAGACGGGGCTGGTGGAGTCCTACCGGCAGGCGCTGGCGCACATGCGCGAGGTCGGTGAACCACTGCGTCCGGGCGCATAGTGGAACTGTGGGACGGGCCGGTACGTTCCACCGACAGGAGCGGCGACGGGCCGCGCGAGGAGGCATCGAGATGTCGACACGTACCAAGATCGTCATAGGTGGAGTGGCCGTCGGCCTGCTCCTGATGCCGGTGATCGGTTTCTGGCTGTCGCTGCTGGTGGTCCTGGGTGTGCCGGCGGTGGCGTATCTGATGCTCGACCCCAGTCAGCGCCGCAGGCTGCGCCGGGTCACGCGCAAGGAGATAGGCCGCTGATCCACCCGTCGCACCTGTCCCACCTGTCGTAGGGGGCTGTTCCGGCCGCGTCGTCGAGAGCGCGGTCGGTACGGCCCGGTTGCACGTCGCCCGCGGTCCGCGGTGTCACACGGGGCGTACGGCCATCTCGTCGAGCGCCGACAAGAGCGCCGGCAGCGCCTTGCCCCGGCCCACGGGCAGCACCTCACCGGGCACGTCGTCCAGCAGGAAGAAGGCGATGTCATCGGTCCTGGCCACCATGGACCAGCCGGGGCCGTCGGCGCGCAGCGTCCGGGCGCCACCGGGTGCGGAGCCGGAGCGGACGCGGCCGACCGGAGGCGGGGCGCTCAGGTAGCCGTGGGCTGCGGCCAGCGCCCGCCGCAGCCCGGGATGCGTGCTCGCCGCCCTGATCGCATCGGTGGTCGCAGCGGCTGCCGCCTCGGGCGGATCGGTCGCCTTCGACATGAGGGGGCCGGACGGCCCCTGATGCCGGTCCGCGGCGCTGTACGGGGGAGCGAAGTCCGCCTTGTCGTCGAGTTGTTTCCGCCACCGGGACCACTGGAGGGCCACCTCGTCCGCCCCCAGGCGGCGCTGGGCCGGGCCCCAGACGTCGGTGTCGGGCGGGGCGAGCGCGGAGCGTCCGCCCGCGTCCGAGGGGGTGGGGTCATGCGGATCGGGGACCCCGGGGGCGGCGACGGCCAGGGCCAGCGGCCACCCCGGGAGCGTGACGACGACGGCGCGTTCCTCGGGGGAGAGGCCGTACGCCATGCCGCAGTCCCACGTTGCGATGGCGACGGCCGCGCGTGACGCGTCGTCGACCACGACCGTCCACCGTGCCCCGCCCGCGTCCTGTCCCAGCACCAGCCCGTAGCCGTCGGGGCGTGGCGCCAGTTCCAACGCAGCGCAGGCCGCGGAGTAGTCGTCACCGAGCACGCTCGGGAACTGAGCCGGTGTCAGCAGGACGGCGGTCAGTACGTACAGCGCATCGTCCTCGTCGATGTGCTCCGGCCCGGCCATGGCGTCATCCCCGCTCGATCGCCCTCGTCACGTCGCCCGTCGGCGCACCTTAACTAGTGAGTAACCCGGGCGTCGAGGGTCGGCGCAGTCGAGAATCGGTGAAGGAAGTCGGTCGACTACGGGCCGCGCTCCGACGGTGGGGGAGTGGTGGGCGTCGGCGTACGGCGGTGGTGGTGGCGAGCCGGTTGCGGGGCGGTCCCGGTGCGGCGAGCGGTGTCGCGTGGAGTTCGGTGCCGCGGCGTGCGCAGCAAGGCGAGTGAAATGCGCGACCGGGCGCAGGGGAATCCCCCGCCGAATCGCCGCGGGCTTCCCGGAGACGGGCGTGGCGGTCGGCGTGAGCGATTTCAACGGCCGCCGCGAGGGGAATTCCTCTCGTCCGTGCGGGCAAATTCACTGCCCCGGCGTCCGTGATGATGGAGCGATTCGCCAGGCGCTGCCGCCGTCAGGTGATGGTGGAGGAAACGGTCTTTGTGGCCTCATGTCCTGCCCTCGCGCGGTGGTTTTCGACGGAGCGGGACGGCTGCGGCGGATGGAATATGCCGGGCGGATACACGCCGGCCGACACCGGGATTCGACGGACTCGGAACACCTTGCTCTGCGCTCTGGTGTGCGAAAGGCTGTCGTGTGACACGGGGAACGCGTGCGCGGGAGGGGAACAACCATGCCGCTGGACAAGGGACTTGACTGGCTGCTCGACGACCTCACACAGCGGATCGAGCACATTAGGCACGCCTTGGTGCTCTCCAACGACGGGTTGGTGACGGGAGCGAGCGCAGGCTTGGCGCGGGAGGACGCGGAGCACCTCGCCGCAGTCTCCTCGGGACTGCATTCGCTGGCCAGGGGCTCCGGTCGACACTTCCGGGCGGGCAGGGCGCGCCAGACCATGGTGGAGTTCGACGAGGCGCTGCTGTTCGTCACGGCCGCCGGGGAGGGGAGCTGTCTGTGCGTGCTCAGTGAGGCCGAGGCGGACGTGGGCCAGATCGCGTACGAGATGACGCTGATGGTCAACCGGGTCGGCGAGCATCTGGGCGTCGCCGCGAGGCAGCGCGAAGGAGAGCCGTCTGACCTGCGGTGATTCTGCGCAGCCTGCGGGGTGACGGCAGGACGTCGCCAGGTTATCCACAGGCTCAGCGGGATGGGGGCACCCCGGGCTACGGTCATTACCCAGAGTGTTCGTCATCTCACGGGGGAGGCCGATGGTCATGGCAGGTCGAGAAGTGTTGAGGGCGCTGAGCGCGCCGGGCGCGGGCGACGTGGACGGTGTGGACGTCGTGGGCGCCTCGGGTTCGAAGGGTGCGGCGCCGTCCGCGGCACGGGAGGCGCAGGCGGGCCGGGGGCGCTTCGAGGTCGGCGTGACGCCCGGTCGTGCGGCCAGGGCCCTGGAGCTCCAGCGGAGCGAGTTCGAGCTCGCGGTCGAGCTGGGGCACATCCGTAGGACGGGCGGTGATGCGGGCGGCCCGGTGAGGGTCGCCCCGGGTGAAATCGAGCGCTGGCGGCAGCACGAGGGCTTCCCGGACGTCCTGCGTCGCCGGCTGCGCACCGTGGGGACCCAAAGCGGTGCCGAGCTGCTCTCGATCAGCTCCGAGCGGTTCACCCGCCTCGCGCGCACGGGCCATCTCGTACCGGTCCGCTTCTATCTGAACCGGTACCGGGCGGTGGTGTGGCTCTATCTCGCCGAAGAGGTCGAGGACTTCGCCCTGGGCCATCCGGAATTGTTGACCGGTCGGATGCCGCGAGGGCTGCGCCCCCTGGTCGACGGGGGAGAGGACCTGCGCCCGCGCACCTGGCGCAGCAAGAGGATGGGGCTGCATCTGCGGACGGCGCAGGACGCGTGGCAGCGGGCCGCGGGCATCGCCTCGCTGCTCGACCCCCTGAGCGTCGCCGACGTGGTGCCCGATCCGTACGAGCGTTCCTACCTGGGGGTCCTGCGGCCCAACCTGGCGCCCCTGCGCCCTGCCTCCGCGGCGGCCCACGATCTGGTGCGGCGCATCCTGAGGGCGGATCACCCCGACGAGATCGGGTGGTACCGGGCCAGTCTGGCCCGGGAGCTGATCGCGGCCCGAGAGGTGAGGCCCGCGCCCCGGCCTGCGAGGGACACGCCGACAGTCATGCAGCCAGCGGGGGTACCGGAGGGCGCGCCTGCGGATGACCTCCTGCTTTCGCCCCACGTCGCGGGGGCGGCGGGCCCGGACGAGGTGGCGGCTCCCTGTGAGCGGCCCCTGCGCAAGCGGGCCTCGTCGCCGGGGCGGAGTCTGTGGAACCGGCTCCGCAGGCGGCGCGTGAGGCCCCTGGTGTGACGGCGATGGCACACGCATCCATGGCCTCGGGAGTCTCGTTTCCGGAGCCCCGGAGCCTTCGTGTCGGTTGGCTGGTGTCAGTATTGAGTGGTGCTGTGTGGCTCACGGGCCACCGATGGCACCGTGGCGCCACCGCCTTCCTGCACGGCCTGCACCACCGCCTGGTGCAGGGCCCGGCTGTCGTCCTCGGACTGGCAGGGCGTGGGGCTGCCCGACATGGTGAACCAGTCGGATGCGCCGCTGTACTGCACTGCGACGCGCACCTCACCACCGGCCCAGGTGGTGTGCACAGTGAGATCCCCGGTCAATACGCCGACTTCGTCGGTGAGCACTCCTCCGCGACCGGAATACACCCCGGTCGTCGTCCACGATGCCCAGCTCATCCTCCCAGGTTCGCACCGCTGGTCCATTTGCGCGACTGAAGCCCCCGCCCGGGCGCACTCCCGTCGATTCGGGCGTACGCTTCGCCCGCCCTCGTGCCGGTGCGACGCGCCCCCGGGCGACCGACCCCGCACCCTCCGTGAAGCTCTCCTGTGGGCACGCTTAAGAAATCCTCGATGGACTCCCGCGGCGCCGCTCGGCAGATTGGTCCTCGCCCCCTCCGGTAGCTGCCACCGACTGGATCCCTCACCGTTTGCGGTGGTCCCGTCGGCTGCCGCAGCCTGACCCTAGCCATCCATCTTTGCCCTATTTGTTCGCATTAGCCGCTTACTGCTTGTGGTTCATCGCCTGCCGTTCACCGTGAGCGATGCACCGACGTCCCTCGTCATCCCTCGTCATCCCTCGCCGTCCCTGATCGTTCGTCCCCCCTGGAGTCGTCCCGATGAAGGCACTCGTCAAACAGCACGCCGAGCCCGGTCTCTGGCTCATGGACGTGCCGGAGCCACAGCCGGGCCACGGCGACGTGTTGATCAAGGTGCTGCGCACCGGGATCTGCGGGACCGATCTGCACATCCGCAACTGGGACGCTTGGGCACAGCAGACGATCAGCACGCCGAGGGTGCTCGGCCACGAGTTCGTGGGCGAGGTCGCCGCGCTGGGACCGGACGTCGAGGACATCGCCGTGGGTGACGTGGTCAGCGGCGAGGGCCATCTGGTCTGCGGCAAGTGTCGGAACTGCCTTGCCGGCCGGCGCCATCTGTGTCGGAACACGGTGGGGCTCGGGGTGGGCCGGGACGGCGCCTTCGCGCAGTACGTGGTGCTGCCCGCGTCCAACGTCTGGGTGCACCGCACCACGGTGGACCTGGACGTCGCCGCGATCTTCGATCCCTTCGGAAACGCCGTGCACACCGCCCTGTCCTTCCCCTTGGTGGGCGAAGACGTGTTGATCACCGGCGCCGGACCGATCGGCATCATGGCCGCCGCGGTCGCCCGGCACGCGGGCGCCCGCAACGTCGTGATCACCGACGTCAGCGAGGCCCGGCTGGAGATCGCCCGCAAGGCCGGGGCCACGCTCGCGCTCAACGTCGCCGACCACCCCATCGCCGAGGCCCAGCGGCAACTCGGACTGAAGGAGGGCTTCGACATCGGCCTGGAGATGTCGGGGCGTGCGGAGGCCATGCGCGACATGGTCGACAACATGACCCACGGCGGCCGGATCGCCATGCTCGGCCTGCCCGCCGAGGAGTTCGCCGTCGACTGGGCGAAGATCGTCACCTCCATGATCACCGTCAAGGGGATCTACGGCCGTGAGATGTTCGAGACGTGGTACGCGATGACGGTCCTGCTGGAGGGCGGACTCGACCTCAGCCCCGTGATCACGGGGAGCTACGGCTACCAGGACTTCGACAAGGCGTTCGACGAGGCGGCCACGGCCCGTAGCGGCAAGATCATCCTCGACTGGACCGGCTGACCCGCACCCCGCCCGCGCCCTCCGGCATCGCGGCGGGCACCGGCCCGACCGCACCGCCCACCCCGCATCGCACCCAAGGGAGCACCCCGCATGTACGCGTCCGTGCGCGACGAACTCCGCACCACCCTCGACGAGATCCGCGCAGCCGGCCTGCACAAGCCCGAGCGCGTCATCGGCACCCCGCAGAGCGCCCGGGTGTCCGTCGCCTCCGGCGAGGTGCTGAACTTCTGCGCCAACAACTACCTCGGCCTCGCCGACCACCCCCAGGTGGTCGCCGCCGCGAAGGAGGCCCTGGACCGCTGGGGCTACGGCATGGCGTCCGTGCGCTTCATCTGCGGCACCCAGGACGTCCACAAGGAGTTGGAGGCCCGGCTCTCCGCCTTCCTCGGCCAGGAGGACACCATCCTCTACTCCTCCTGCTTCGACGCCAACGGAGGCGTCTTCGAGACCCTGCTCGGCCCCGAGGACGCGGTGATCTCCGACGCCCTCAACCACGCCTCCATCATCGACGGCATCCGGCTGAGCAAGGCCGCCCGCCACCGCTACGCCAACCGCGACCTCGCCGAACTGGAGCAGCGGCTCAAGGAGACCCAGGACGCCCGACGCCGGCTGATCGTCACCGACGGCGTGTTCTCCATGGACGGCTACGTCGCGCCGCTCGCCGAGATCTGCGACCTCGCGGACCGCTACGACGCCCTGGTCATGGTCGACGACTCGCACGCCGTGGGCTTCGTGGGCCCCGGGGGCCGCGGCACCCCCGAGCTCGCCGGCGTCATGGACCGGGTGGACATCATCACCGGCACCCTCGGCAAGGCCCTCGGCGGCGCCTCCGGCGGATACGTGGCCGCCCGCGCCGAGATCGTCGCCCTGCTGCGCCAGCGCTCCCGCCCGTACCTCTTCTCGAACTCCCTGGCGCCCGTCATCGCCGCCGCCTCGCTGACCGTCCTCGACCTCCTGGAGTCCGCCGGCGACCTGCGCGAGCGGCTGCGGGAGAACACCGCGCTGTTCCGCACCTCGATGACCGAAGCCGGTTTCGAGATCCTGCCCGGCGACCACGCCATCGTCCCCGTGATGATCGGCGATGCCGCGGCGGCCGGCCGGATGGCGGAACTCCTCCTGGAGCGCGGGGTGTACGTCATCGGCTTCTCCTACCCGGTCGTCCCCCTGGGGCAGGCCCGGATCCGGGTCCAGCTGTCCGCCGCGCACTCCACCGAGGACGTCCGGCGGGCCGTCACCGCCTTCGTCGACGCACGGCGCGCGCTGGAGTCCTGAGCTGCTGGCAGGATGGCGGTGTGATCGACCCCCGACGGCTGCGCATCCTGCGGGCCGTGGCGGACCACCGGACGGTGACCGCCGCGGCTGCCGCCCTCTACCTGACCCCGTCCGCCGTCTCGCAACAGCTGAGCGCCCTGGAGCAGGAGACCGGGCACGCCCTACTGATCCGCGGTGGCAAGGGCGTGCGCCTCACCCCGGCCGGGGAGATCCTGCTCACCCACACCCACGCGGTGCTGGCCCAGCTGGAGCGGGCGGAGGCGGAGCTCGCGGCGTACGCGGGCGGGGCGTCCGGCGAGGTTTCCGTGGTGGCCTTCGCCACCGGGATCGCCGAGGTCGTGGCCCCCGCGATCGGACTCCTCGCCACGGACCACCCCGGCATCCGGGTCCGGGTGCGGGACGCGGAGGGCGACGAGAGCCTGCCGCTGGTGCTCGACGGAGCGGCCGATCTCGCCGTGGCCGTCGAGTACCGGGGCGCGCCGGGCGTGGACGACCCACGGCTCTCCCGCGTACGGCTGCACGCCGAGCCCTTCGACGCCGTCCTGCCCGTCGGCCATCCCCTCGCCGACCGGGACCACGTCGAACTCGCCGCCCTCGCCGACAGCGACTGGATCAGCCCCTACCCGGGGAACCCCTGCCACGACATGGTCGTGCGGGCCTGCGAGCGGGTCGGCTTCCAGCCCCGTGTGGTGCACACCTCGGACGACTTCCGCGCCATTGTGGCCCTGGCCTCCGCGGCTGCGGGGGTGGCGCTCGTCCCGCGCTCCGCCCTGCGCGGCATGGAACTGCGCGCCGCCGTCGTGCGCCCCGTGGCCGGGCCTGCCGCGACCCGTCGGGTCTTCGCCGCGGTACGGCGGGGTGCCGAGCGGCACCCCCTGCTCAGCCCGGTCCTGGACGCGCTCGCCAAAGCGGCGGCCGACCTCGTCGTGGGCTGAGAGGCCGCCCCGCCGGACCCCGTCGCCCGCGCGGCGGGGTCACCCCGACGGCGGGACCAGGGCCCGCGCGAGCCCCTCGGCCAGATCGGAGTTGGCGCCCTGCTGGAAGGCGCGCTCGTAGGCCGCGTCGCCGACGCCCTCACGGGCGGCGCGCTCGCACTGCTCCCGGACGGCGCGGAGTTCGGGGGTGCCCCGCTGGGGGTGGCCGACCGTGCTCCAGAACGCCTGCCCCGTTCCGTACACCTGGCCGACGCGTTCGGCGTCCCCCGCCGCGGCGATCGCCGCCGCGAGGGCGTCGAGCCCCAGTGCGATGCCGAAGTTGTCCCCTATCCCCTGCTTGCCTTCGAGCATGGCGCGCGCGTGGGTCGCCGCGTCGCGCGGATGGCCGCAGAAGAGGGCGATCAGGCTGAGCTGGTAGTCCAGATAGGCACGGGTCCACGACTCCCCGCGGTCCACACAGCCCTCGCGCAGCGACAGCGCCAGCTCCCGCGCCTCCTCCAGACGGTGCAGGCCGGTGAGGGCGAAGACCTGGACGAGGTGGCAGCGCAGCCGGCCGGGGGAGTCGAAGGGCCGGCCGATCGCCCGGCCCACGGCGTGCGCCGCCATCTCGCCCGCCGTCTGCGGGCGCCCCGTCAGCAGCGCGATCAGCCCGGAGAGATAGGCCGCCTCCAAGATGCCCTCCGGGGCCCCGTCGTCGCGGGCGGAGAGCGTGCACTTGTCACTCACGACCTGCGCGGCGCCGTAGTCACCCTGGAGCGTGATGGTGACCCCGAGCGCCCACAACCCCCGGGTGCGGTCGGGCCCCGGCTCCGGATGCGCCTTCAGGGTCTGGTCCAGATAGTCCCGGGCCTCGTGCAGATGACCGCAGCAACTCCAGAAGAACCCGACCACTCCGGCCAGCCGCAGCGCCCGTGCGGGGGCGGTGCGGAGGAAATGGTCGAGCGCCGCGCACAGTTCCGTGTGCACGGCGCTGATCCTGCGGTACCAGTGGGCCTGCTCCGGACCGAGCCACTCGCGGTCGGCGCGCTCGGCGAAGCGTAAGAAGTGCTCGGCGTGGCGCTGCGCCGTGACCGCTTCCTCCTCCAGGGCCCGCAGCCACATCGCGCCGTACTCCCGGATGGTGTCCAGCATCCGGTAGCGGATGCCGTCGCCCTCAGGGGTCTTGATCACCCTCAGGACGCACATCTCCACCAGCCGTTCGAGCAGCGGCCCGATCGAGGTGGACGGCAACGGCCCGCCCGAGCACACCGCCAGCGCGGACGCCTCGTCGAAGTCGCCCCGGAAGACCGTGAGCCGGGCCCACAACAGCCTTTCGAGTGGTGCGCACAGCTCGTGGCTCCACCCGATCGCGGTACGCATGGTCCGGTGCCGCTCGGGTCGTACGGTGGCGTCCTCCGTCGCTTCGAGGACGTCGAAGCGGGAGGTGAGCCGCGCCGCGACCTCCTCGATGCCGGACTTGCCGGCCTGCGCCGCGGCCAGCTCCAGCGCGAGCGGAATGCCGTCGAGCCGCTGGCAGATCCACCGCGCGGCCTGGTACGCGTCGCCCGTCTTGAAGCCGTCCGCGGGCAGTTCGGCCAGCTCCGCGATCGGGCCCGGCGCCGGCGGCACGACACCGCCGGCCGCCGCGACGCGCTGGGCGAACAGCTCCAGGGCGTCGGGACCCTTCACGGGCAGGGGGTCGACGGGGACCACCCGCTCGTCCTCCAGGCCCAGCGGCTGCCGGGAGGTGGCGAGCACGGTCAGCCCGGGGGCCGCCGTGAGCAGGTCGCCGACCAGTACGCGACACGCGTCGACCAGGTGCTCGCAGGAGTCGAGCACCAGGAGCAGGTGCTTGGGGGCGAGCCACTCGCACAGCGCGTCGACCGGCATCCGGGGGGTGTGGTCGGAGAGGTCACAGGCGTCGGAGACGGTGGCCAGCAGCAGCCGGTCGCCGTACAGCGGCGAGAGCTCCGCCCAGGCCACCCCGTCGGGGAATCCCTCGACCGCCATGTGCGCGGCGCGCAGCGCGAGCCGCGACTTGCCCACGCCACCGGGGCCGACGAGGGCGACGAGACGGTGCTTCCGCAACGCCCGGTCCAGCCGGAACAGTTCCCAGTTCCGTCCGACGAAACTTGTCGATTCCTCGGGAAGGTTGCCCAACACGGGGTCATTGTTGCGCACTTCGTACCCCCTTGGCCCATCCACGGACCCGTCGAATTGCCGAATGCGGCGGGAAATCGACTGCCTGTCGACCGGGTGCGCACGGTTCCGGCCGCTGCCGCGTCACGGCGGTCCACCGCTGCTCGTGCGGAGGCCGGGCCCGGTTTCGCGGGCCCGGCCTCCGCACGATCAGCGAGGTCCGGCGGTGGGGCGCCGTGACGGAATCACGGCACCTGCGGCAGCTACGGAACGCTCGGCACGGTCACCGAGGGTACTGCCGGCAGCGCGGGCACCGAGGTCTCGGCGGGCGCGTCGCCGACGGTCGGGGTGGCGGTCGACGACGGGAGGTTGACGTCCGCCAACGAAGTGTTGATCTTACTGAGCAGATCGGCGACGGCGGCGTTCACATCGGCGACGACGGCATCGGCGTCGGCCTGGGACGGCGCGGCCAGGTCGTTGAGGGAGCTCTGGAGCGAGGCGAGGAAGTCGTCCACCGTGTTCGCACGGACGATGTCCTGAGTCGCGTCCTGGGCGGGCGTCGACGCCGCGGACGAAGCGGCGGGGGCCCCGGACGTGGGGGCTTCGAGCGCGGCGGCGGTGCCGACCGTCGTGAGGGCGAGGGCGGCGCACAGTGCTGACGGCACGAGCACGCGGGTCACCGGTGCGAGGCGCATGCGGGGCTTCCTTCCAGAGGGGGACGTTCTCTCGCTCACCGTGGGAAGGGCGTATACGCAACGCAACCGCTGGACGCTGCGCCACATGAGTGACCCGCCTTCACGCTCCCGGCGCTGACCAGCCGTTTTCCCGAGTGAGTCGAAGAGCTCCAGAAGGTGGTGCGAGGTACGGCAGACGGGTGAGCCCCGGCGTGTCCGCGGGCCGGAAGTCGCAGAAGCTTCTCGGTTGGATCCCTACCCATAAGGAACAGATAAGGGCAAAATGGAAATGCGCGGATCAAAGACGCGCAGTTCGGTCAGACGTGCAGCGCACAGTGAGGAGGCGAGTCGTATGGCCGACGTCTCACACAGGGGAGATCTGGCGGGGCATCCCGACATCGGAGAGATGAGGGACCGCTATGCCCGCGTGCTCGGAGGGCGCGATGTCGCCCTCGTGGACGGCCCGGTGTTCCTGGTCGGCCTGGCGTGCGCGGTTTCCCCGTGGATAGTCCACTTCTCCAGCAGCCAGCCCGCCCTGGCGACGCACAACCTGATCATGGGCGTCGCGATCGTGGTGCTCGCGCTCGGGTTCACGGTCATGCCGCAGCGGATGTACGGCCTCAGCTGGGCCATGTGCGTCATGGGCGCGTGGATGATCATCGCGCCGTGGGTCGTGGGTACGAACCCCGACAAGGGGGTCATCTGGACCAACGCCGTACTGGGCGCCCTCACCTTCCTGTTGGGGCTGGCCTGCACGGCGGCGGCCGTGAAGACCGGCAGGAGGGAGCGCACCTGACGTCGAGTGACGCCCGATCGCGCACCCCTGCCGGGCTGTTCGCGCCCGCGAGGGGACCCGCGAAGGGTGCGGGCCGGTCCGTCGACGGCGGACCGGCCCGTGCGCTCACGTCCACGGCCCGCGCTCTGATCCGCGGGGGAGTTCCTACTCGGGCAGCTTGCTCCGCGGTGCGCGACGGCGCGCCGAGTCGAGCAGTGCGTGGATGCGCGGCCCCGCCTCGTCGGGTTCCCACAGCGGCGAGGGGAAGGGGAGTCGTACGTCCTCGTGGGAACGGGCGTGTTCGAGGCGGAGGGTGATCCCGTAGCGGTCGACGGCCAGCGGCAGCGCCCGCCGTACGCCGAGCAGCCGACGCGGCTTGACCAGGCGCAGCAGCACCTCGACGAGGTCGGCGTGGTCGGCGGCCATGTGCGTGAGCATCCCTGCCTCGCAGGTGGCCAGCGGATCCGCCTGGGCCGCCATCAGCTCCGGCAGGCCCACCGAGGTGCGCTCGCCTCCCTGGTCGAGCATGGCGTGGCCGAACTCCATGCAGCGGCTGCCCGCCGGACCCTGGTGGGCCGATTCGGGCAGCAGCCAGCCGGCGAGCACGACCCGGGCCCGCACCCGGTCCCGTACGGGCGTGGGTGCGACGTCGGTGAACTCCAGCGTGGCCCGTACGGCCTGTGCACCCGCCGGGCAGGGCTCGTCGCCGCTGCGCTCGGGGTCCGCGTCCCAGTCGTCGGTCGGGTGGAGGTGGATCCGTTCCGCTCCGCCGGCGCCCTGGAGGCGCGAGACGTCCGTGCGGCCTTCGTCGGTGACGACGGTCATCGAATCGGCGGCCGTCAGGATCGTCCTGATCCGCTCGGCGCTGCTCGGCGCGGCGAGGGGAGGGGTGAACAGGCGCATGTGGAACTCCACACCATCGAGAGGTTAGGTTTGCCTAACCTAATCTGTCAGGTGGTGTGTCGCCAACCCCGCGTGCGGCTCAGGCCACCAGCGGACGGACCGTCACGGGCATTCCGGGGGCCTGGTGGCCGCCGCTCGCCAGCATGCGCACCTCGCCCTGCGCGCTGATCTCGGCGCGCACGATGCCGGTGTCGTCCTCGTACACGGGGTGGCCGCCGGCTCCGGCCCGCTCCGTGCGGTGGACGACCACGACGTCGTCCTCGACGGCGGACCCGCGGAACACGAGTTCGTAGACCTCCGCGACCTCTGCGGACTCCATGGCGCCTCCTTGGTACGGGGTCGCCCGCTTCCATGGTCGCGCAGGTGGGGGCGGAGTGCAGCACACCCCCACCGGGTCCGGGCGTCAGGCGGCGCGCACCCCGGGCGCCAGCGCGTCGTACACGATCGAGGCGATCTCGTCGAAGGCCGTGAAGTCCATCGTCAGCCGGTTCTTCGTCAGGGCGAAGGCGATCCCGTTGGCCGTGTCGCCGAAGGCGTAGCTGCCGCCGGCGCCGGCCATGCCGAAGGTGCTGTCGACGGTGTCGGCGCGCTCGGGCAGGCCCAGGGCGTACCCCAGGCCCCACGACGCCTCGTTGCCGAAGACCTGGTCGGGCCCGGCGAAGGAGACGGCCGTGACCTCGCGCAGGCGCTCGGGCGTGAGCAGCCGGACGTCCGGCAGCTGGCCGAGCAGCGCAGCGTACATCCGGGCGATCGCGCGGGCCGAGGTCTTCGCGCCCGCGGGGATGTCCGCGGCGAGCACGTCGGGCCGGTTGCCCAGTGCGGCCGTCGGGAACAGCGACTTCGGGCCGGCCTTGAACATCGGCAGATCGTCCGGCAGCTGGGCCAGCATCTCCGCGGAGCCCGGCGCGTCCTCCAGGACGGCCAGCCGGCCCTGCTCGGCGGCCGGCACGCCGAAGTACAGTTCCCCGTCGACACCCAGCGGCGCCGCGACCTCCTCCGCCAGCAGCTGGGAGACGGGCTTGCCGGTGGCCCTGCGCGCCACCTCGCCCAGCACGTAACCGAAGGTGTACGCGTGGTACCCGGTCGAGGTGCCCGGCTCCCACCAGGGCTTCTCATCGGCGATGACGGCGCTGATGCGGTCCCAGTCGCAGACGTCCGCCACGGTCGTGTCGCCGGGCAGCCCGGGCACTCCCGCGGTGTGGTTCAGGACGTGCCGTACGGTCACGCCGTCCTTGCCGTGCGCGGCGAACTCGGGCCACAACGCGGCCACCGGGGTGTCGTAGTCGAACAGTCCGCGCTCCACCAGCACGTGCACGACCGTGGCCGTGGCGGCCTTGCCGATCGAATAGTTGTAGAAGACGGTCTCCGCGGTGACCTGCCGGGCGGTCGCGGGGTCGGCGACACCGGATGCCACGTCGACCACGAGGTCACCGCGGTGGTACACGGCGACCTGCACGCCCCGTTCCGCGTCCGAGGCCACGAGGCGGTCGACCGTCTGCTGGACCTGCTGCTGGATGTCGCTCACTTGCTCTCCTCATGTCGTTCGATCGACATCATGACGGTGGGGACTGACAAAAGGGATCGGTGCTCAGGCGCTGAATCGCACGGTGGCTCCGGATGTCCGACCTGCCGCCCGGCAGGGCCGCTCGCGCCGACCCGTCGTCACCAGGCTTCCGAGCCGGTGCCCTTCGCCGCAGTCGGCGACGCCCGGCCCTCGCCGGCCCGCAGTTTCAGCGCCAGCAACGGGAAGACCAGCACCGACACCATGGCCGCCCCCACCAGCGCGGCCGCCTCGCCGGACGGGATGACCCGTCGGTCCACGCCGATGGTGGTGATGGCGACGACGAGCGGCAGACAGGTCGCCGAGTACAGGGTGAGCGCCCAGCGGTCGGTGCGCCCGAGGTCGCGCGGCGCGAGCGCGTACACGGGAAGGCCCCGTACGACGAGGAACAACAGCAGGAAGAGGGGGAGGAGCGCCAGCGGCCGGCCGCCGTCGAGCAGCGCGTCCAGATCGAACTCGATCCCCGTGACCACGAAGAACAGCGGCACCAGGAAGCCGAAGCCCAGCGCTTCGATGCGGCCGAGGACCTCCTTGCCGCCCTCCGGCGCCGCGCCGTCCAGGACGATCCGGGTGAGCACGCCCGCCGCGAACGCCCCGAGGAGGGTGTCCAGTCCGAACACCGCCGCCAGCGCGAGCATCGACACCAGCAGCAGCATCACGAACCGCACGGCGAACTGTCCGCTGCTGTGCAGGGTGTTCGCCACGATGCGGGAGAACCACGGAGGTCGCGGTCGTAGCGCCCAGAAGACCGCCGCCGCGGTGATCGCGGCGAACCCCGCCAGCAGCGCGACGGACTCGGCCGGCCGTCGCCCGCTGAGCAGCAGCGCCATGGCGATGATCGGGCCGAACTCGCCGACCGCGCCGAAGGCCAGCATCACCGTTCCGAAGCGGCCCTTCAGATCACCGCTGTCGCGCAGCACCGGCAGCACCGTGCCGAGGGCGGTGCTGGTGAGCGCGGTCCCGATGACCACGCTGCGACCGGTGTCGCCCGCCGTCAGCGCCATGGCGACCCCGAGCCCGAGCACCAGGGCGATCAGCCACGCCCACAGGGCGCGGCGCAGGGTGTCACCGCGTACGGCGCCCCACTCGATCTCGTAGCCGGCGAGGAAGATGAGCATCGCGAGGCCGAGGTCCGACAGCGTGTCGACGACGGCGTCCGGGTGGGCCCAGCCGAAGACGGCGGGTCCGACGAGGATGCCCAGCAGGATCTCGAAGATCACCAGGGGGACGCGGATCCAACGGCCCGCCGCCTGGGCCAGCACGGGCGCGAGCACGGCGGCGGCCATGATGAGGATGAGCGTTCCCGGGTGCATGGCCACGATGGTAAGCACCCAAAAGGTGCAATGAGGTCATATGCGGCCGAGTGTGCTTCGAGGGTTCAGGAGGCGTCGGCCTCCAGTCGTCGCAGCCGCTCCGCGTCGCTGGTCCGCGGGCACGTGCTGCACGTGTCCTCCTGACGGATCGTGTAGAAGAGGCAGCAGCTCATGCGGGTGCGCGTCGGGTACGAGCGGCCGTCGCGGCCCGTCAACCGGCGGGCGTTCGCGCCGCCCAGGAAGGGCGCGATCGGCCCCGGCAGCAGTCGACCCGTCGCGGCCACCGCGCGCTCCTCCTCGCCCAGCGCCTTGCCCGCGTACCAGACGGCGGAGACGAGGTCGTCCCCGACCATGCCCCACAGGGCGCGTGGCCCGCGCCGCAGGTGCGGGCCCATCGCCGCCAACAGGGGGCGGACGTGCGTGGCGACCGCCTCCCGCAGTTCGTGGTCGAGCGCCTGTTGGTCGGGGACCACCCGCACGCCCGGCAGGCCCGCCGCGGGATCGTCCGGCAGGCAGGTGAAGCCGCCCGGCACCACGGCGAGGTCGCCGGGCCGGTGGCCGAAGCGGATGTCCTCGGGGCGCAGCAGCGGCACCCGTCCGTCCAGGTACCACGGCCCGCTGATCAGCAGGCACGCCGCCCACAGGCAGGTGTGCAGGGCTCGGGAGGCGACCACGTCGGGGCGGGCCGCATGCGTGTACCGCTCCTCGATGCGCGCGGCCTCCGCCGCCAGGAAGGCGTCCAGCAGGGCCGGGTGGTACGCCAGTTCGGCGCCGCTCGTCCAGCCCCGGCCGACGGGGGAGCGGGGTGGTGCGACCTCGATGTGTCGGGTCGTCAGGTGTGCGGCGAGTCGCCGGTACGACGCGGTGAGCAGGGTGGAGCAGCTGAGGGCAGCTCCGGCAGGTGCGGGCGCCGGGGCCAGAAGCACGGGTACTCCTCGGGGTGGTGCCAGGGGGAGCCGTCGGGGCGGCGGGTTCGATGCGGCGGCGCGGTGACGTGGCCGCACGGTGACGGCGCGACGGGGTGGCGGCGCGACGTGACGAACGCGCCCGAACGGCGGTACGGAACGCGAGGGAGAAGGTAAGGCTCACCTTAACCACATCGTCCTATCGTGCGCGAACTCGGGGTGCGGCGAGCCCAATTGGCGTGTTTAGGCATGCCTAACCTAAGCTCCGCCGTGATGATCCACCGCGACCGGATCGATCCCCGGCGTGTCCTCGTCGAAGGCCGCCCCACCCACCGCTGCCGGACCCGAAGCGGCACGGCGCCGGACCTCCCGGCCACCGGGCCGACACCGGTCGACCCCCATGCCCAGTGAATGTGCGCGCGGAAGTAATTCACCCATGCAGACGATGCAGAGTACGCAACCGGCCCCCGCCGGACAGCTGTACGTCCTCGCCCTCAACCCCACCGACTCGGTGTCCGAGGGCTTCCTCCCCGCCGCCGAACGGCTGGGCCTGCGAACGACGCTCCTCACCGACCAGCCGGGCGCGCACCGCGAACGCCACCCGGACCTGGAGGTCCTGGAGTGCGACGTCCGCGACCCGCACGCCGTCATCAGCCGCATCTCCACCCATCTGGCCCCCGCCGCCGTCTTCAGCAACAGCGACCACCTCCAGACGACGACCGCGCTGGCCGCCGCGTACTTCGACCTGCCGGGCAAGGACTGGCGGGCCGCGCTGCGCACCAAGGACAAGGCGGAGATGCGCCGCCGACTCGCCGCCGCCGGGAGCCCGACCGTACGCAGCCTGGAAATCCCGCCCGACCGGGACCCCGCCACCCTCGCCCGGGTCCCGGCACCCGCCGTGCTCAAGCCGCGCGAGGGCGTCGCCAGCGAAGACGTCGTCCACGTCCGCGACCGGGCGGAACTGGTGCGCCGCACCGCCGAGATCCGGGCCCGCCGCCCCGGCGCCGCCCTCGTCGCCGAGGAGTACCTGCCCGGCGAACTCCACACCCTGGAGACCCTCGGCGACGGCCGCCGCCTGCACGTGCTCGGCGGCTTCCGCACCGACCTGTCACCGCTGCCGTACTTCATCGAGGAACGGCTCACCTACGTGCCGGCGCACCCCGAGTCCGTGGTCGCCCAGGTCCTGCCGGCGCTGCGCGCCCTCGGCGTCGGCTTCGGGGCCTGCCACACCGAGTTCGTGGTGCACCGGGGCGAGGCCCGCATCATCGAGGTCAACTACCGGGCCATAGGCGACCAGTGCGACCTGCTGCTCGCCGACCTCCTCGCCGTACCCCTCTTCGACCTCGTCCTCGCCACCCACCTCGGCGAACCGCTCCCCGCGGACCTCGGCGCACGCACCGACGGCGCCGCCCGGCTGGACTACCCGCTGGCCGACCGCGCCGGCACCCTCACCGCCGCCCCGGGCCCGGCCGACCTGACCGTGGGCGACGTGACGCTGACGTACCGTCCGACGCGCGCCGTCGGCGAGCGCCACGACCTGTACCGCACCAACCGCGACTTCCTCGGCATCCTCCGGGCCACGGGACGGGACCAGGGGTCCGTGGACCGCGCCGTGACGGACTTCCTCACCCGGCAGAGCTGGGAGATCACCCCGTGACCGACGACACCGTCATGTGCAACGCGCTCAGCACCCTGCTGCGCGAGGACGCCGTCGGACTGCGCAGCCGCACCACCGCGGTGGACCTGCCCGACGGGACCTGGCTGCGGCTGCCCACCGACGGCGACGCCCTGCTGCTGCCCGTGCGCCGCACCGAACCCGGCTTCCAGCACCACGCCGAGGCCCGGCTGCCGCTGCTGCGCCGCGAGTCCGACGGCACACGACTGACGGGCCCCGACGAGGTGCTGCACGCCCTGCGGGCGCTCGCCGACCCCCGCGACCGGCCCGGCTTCGACGCCTTCGCCCAGGAGTGCCGCGAGGCGATCGCCGCCGCCCGACTGCAACGAGTGACCACCGGCGCCGTGCACCGTGACCTGGCCGCCCGGTACGGAGCCGACCCGGCCCACTGGAGCGGCCCCGCAGCCAGCCTCGCCTTCGACGCCCTCGCCGCCCGGCTGGACCACCCGGTCTATCCCACGGCCCGCGGACGCGCCGGCCTCACGGACGACGACCTACGGGCGTACGCGCCCGAGTTCCACCCCCGCTTCCGCCTGAGATGGCTCGCCCTGCCCCGGGAGGCGGTCACCCTCAGCGGCACCCCGGACGAGCAGCGGCCCGACGCCTGGTGGCCCGAGCCGTCCGAGGTCGGCCTGCCCGCCCGCCTGGACGCCAGCCACCTCGCCCTGCCCGTCCACCCGCTCACCGCGGCCGGCCCCCTGGTCGAGGCGCTGCGCACCACCGGCCTCACAGGCCGCGCCCACCTCGCCGAGCGGCCCCACCTCGACGTCGTCCCCACCCTGTCGCTGCGGACCGTCGCGCTGGCCGACCACCCCGCCGTCCACCTCAAGCTGCCGCTGGCGACCGCCACCCTCGGTCGGCTCAACCGACGCACCATCAAACCCGGCACCCTCGCCGACGGCGCCGCAGTCCAACGGCTCCTTCAAGCCGTCGTGGCCCGCGAACCCCGCTTCCACGGCACCGTCCTGCACGCCGACGAGACCCACCACGCCCACGCCGACCACGAACTCCTCGCCGCCCTGGTGCGCCGCCAGCCCGCCGCACTCGACGCCACGACGACCGCGGTCCCCCTCGCGGCCCTGCTCGGCCGCGCCCCCGGCGGCGGGCTCGTCATCGACCGCCTCGCCGACCGCCACCACGGGGGCGACGCCCTCGCCCTCCTCGACGCCGTCCTCACTCTGCTCTTCGACTGGCAGACGACCCTCTTCGGCTACGGCATCGCCCTGGAGTCCCACCAGCAGAACGTCACCCTGCTCCTCGGCGGCCCCGCACCGCGCCTGCTCTTCAAGGACAACGACGGCCCCCGCATCCACGCCGGCCGGGCGCGCACCGCCCTCGGCGCACCGCTGCCCGACTTCGCCGACCGGCGCATCGCCGTCGACGACGACCGCGCCCTGATCGACCTGTTCACCACCATCACCGTCCACCTCTGCGCGGGCGCCTACGCCTTCGCGCTCGCCAAGAGCGGCCACGCGCCGCTGAACACCCTGCTCGCCCTCGTCCGCGACCGGCTCGCCGACGCCGTGGCCCGCCTCGACGCCGGGCCCCGCACGGCGCTGCGCACCCACGTCCTGGACGCCGCCCACCTGCCCGTCAAGGCGATGGTCACCGCGGGCACCCTGCTCGCCAAGGAAAGATCAGGCGCTTTGGACATCAACAAGCACTACACCACGGGCCCCAACTACCTGCCGCGGGGGGAGTGAGCAGCGATGACCAGCACCACCACCGACCGGACCGCTCCCTTCGCCGGCCCGCCGACCAGACCGCCCACGGCCGCGGACGCCGTCGCCCACACCCTGCTGAACTGCCTGCTGCGCGAGGTGTGCGGACCCGAGCGCCAGACCGCCGTCGTCGACGGACACCTGCTGCTGCGGCTGCCGCGCCTCGGCGTACTGCTGCGGGTGGCGCTGCGCCGCACCTCCCTGCTGGGCGCCCACCGCTTCACCGGCCCCGTCACCGAACAACGCGACGACGGCTGGTCCGAAGTGGGGTGGCGACGGCTCGCCGAACACACCCACGCCGAGCTGACCCTGCGCACCGGCACCCGCAACGAAGAGTTCCTCGCCCAGATCACCGCCAGCCACCGCGGGGTGAGCGCCGCACTGGACGCCGTGGCGCGCGGCGCGGACCAGCCGGCCGCCCCCGGCGACTGGCTCGCCTCCTACCTCGCGTCGGAACAGTCACTCGCCCTCGGCCACCGCTTCCACCCCACGCCCAAGGCCCACACCGGCGACCCCGCCGCCTGGTCCGCGTACGCCCCCGCCGCCGGCGTGTCCTTCCCGCTGCGCCTGCTCGCCGTGCGCACCCACCTCATCGCCGAAGAGTCCGTCGAGCCCGGTGCCACCGCCGCCCTCGACCGCCTCGCCACCGCGCCCCCCGGCCACCGGATCCTGCCGGTCCACCCCTGGCAGTACGGCCATCTGCGCACCGCCCTCGGGCCCCTGCTGGAGCGCGGCGACGTGATCGACCTCGGGACCGGCCACCGGCGCTTCACCCCCACCGCGTCCGTCCGCACCCTCTACGACGGCGACACCTTCCTCAAGTTCAGCCTCAACGTCCGCATCACCAACTGCCTGCGGAAGAACGCCTTCTACGAACTCTCCGGCGCCGTCGCCCTCACCCGCATCCTCGCCCCCGCCCTCTCCGATCTGGCCGCCCGCTTCCCGGACGCCGCGGTGCTGCGCGAGCCGGCCTACCGCAGCCTGCGCGTCCCCGGCCCCGAAGGCCGTACGGACACCTCCCTGCTGGAAGGGCTCGGCGTGATCGTGCGCGAAGGGCTCGCCGCCCGGCTGCGGCCCGGCGTCACGCCCCTGCTCGCCGCCTCCGTCGCCGACGAGTACCCGACCGGCCCCGGCCACGTCTCCCGGCTCGGACCCGCCGCCGACCCCGCCGCGGCCCTGACGTGGTGGCGCGCCTACCTCACCCTGCTGATCCCGCCCGTCCTCGCCGCCTACTTCGACCACGGACTGGTCCTCGAACCCCACCTCCAGAACGTCGTCGTCGGCGTCGGAGCCGACGGCAACCCCGCCCAGATCCTCTTCCGCGACCTGGAGGGCACCAAGCTCCTGCCGGAGCACCACGCGGAAGCCCTCGCCGCCCTGCCGCCCGACGTCGCCAGGCCCATGACGTACGACGCCGGGCACGGCTGGGACCGGGTCGTGTACTGCCTGCTGGTCAACCACGTCGCCGAAGTGCTGGCGGCCCTCGCCGACCTGCACCCGCACAACGAGGCGGCGCTGTGGTCCCAGGTGCGGCACACGATCCGCCGGTACGCCGACGAACACGGCTGCCCGCCTCGGCTGCGCGCCCTGCTGGCCGGCGTCCCGCTGCCGGCCAAGGCCAACCTGCTGACCCGCTGGGAGCGCTCGGCCGACCGCGACGCCGGATACGTCCGACTGCCCTCACCGCTGGCGCAGGACATCTCGTCCACCGGTCGCGCATCCCTCCCCGCCCACGCCGACCGGAGCCCCCGATGACCGCCGTGCCCGAGTTCGTCCGCACTCTGCCGACCGAGCAACTGCCCGCGTACGTCCACGACCTCGACGCCCTGCGCGCGCACGCGGCGCACATCCGCGCCTGCCTCGGCGGTCGGGCCGCGTTCCAGTACGCGGTCAAGGCCAACCCCGACGCCCGCGTCCTCACCGCGCTCGCGCCGTACGTCGACGGCTTCGAGGTCTCCTCGGGCGGCGAGGTCGACCACGTCAGCGAGGCCGTGCCGGACGTGCCGCTGGCCTTCGGCGGACCCGGCAAGACACCTGCGGAGATCGCGACGGCGCTGCGCTGGAAGGTGGCGCGCTTCCACGTCGAAAGCGCTCACGAACTGCGCGTCCTCGCATCACTCGCGCACCACCGCGCCGCACCCCCCGTCGGGGTGCTGCTGCGGGTCAATCTGCCGGTCGCCGAAGGACTGCCCGCCACCACCGCCCTCGTGATGGGCGGACGCCCCTCGCCGTTCGGGATCGACCCCGGCGACGCCGACGCCCTGCTGCGGCAGCTCACCGACGGCAGCCACCCCGGCCTGCGGTGGCGCGGCGTCCACGCCCACCTCGCCAGCGGGCTGACGGCCCCCCAACAGCTGGACCTGGCACGGCAGATCGTCACCTGGTCGGCCGCGCTCGCCGCCCGCCACCGCCTGCCCCTGCCGGAGGTCACCGTCGGCGGCGGGATGGCCGTCGACTACGCGCGCCCGAACGAGCACTTCGACTGGGTCGCGTTCGGAGCCGGCATCGCGGACCTCGCCGACGCCCACCCCGGGACCGTGCTGAAGATCGAGCCCGGCCGGGCCGTGACCGCTTACAGCGGCTGGTACGCCACCGACGTCCTGGACGTCAAGCGCAGCCACGGCGAGACCTTCGCCGTGCTGCGCGGCGGTACGCACCATCTGCGCACGCCCGCCACCAAGGGCCACGACCAGCCGTGCACCGTGCTCGCCGTCGACGACTGGCCCCACCCCTGGCCGCGGCCCACCGCCGAGAGCGGTGAACCCGTCACCCTCGTCGGGCAGTTGTGCACCCCGAAGGACGTCCTGGCACGGCGGGTGTCCGCGCCCGGCCTGCGCGCGGGGGACCGGGTCCTCTTCGCCCTTGCGGGCGCCTACGCCTGGAACATCTCCCACCACGACTTCCTGATGCACCCCAAACCCCGGTTCCACCACCTCGGCGCGCCCTGATCCGGCGCCGTCGGAGCACCCGCCCGCCGCCCCGATATCGACGTGCCCCGTCGGGTCGGTCTGGGTTAGCGTCCGGCCATGAAGGATCAGCCGGAAGGAATCGACGCGTCCGGTGTGCGGCAGGCCCTGCTGACGTGGGGGATCGACGTCGCGGACCTCGCGTACGCACCCGTGGGCTTCGGCGACTACCACTGGACGGCCGCGGACACCACCGGCGGACGGTGGTTCGTCACGCTCTCGGACCTCTCGGACAAGAATCACTGCGGGATGGGGGCGGACGCGGCCTGGCAGGGGCTGCGCCGCGCCATGGACACCGCGGCCCAGCTCAGGGACCGCGACGGCCTCGGCTTCCAGGACGGCGGCTTCGTGCTCGCACCCGAGAGCACCCCCGAGGGCGAGAGCGTGCGCCGTCTGGGGGAGCGGTACGCGCTGAGCGTCTTCCCGTACGCGAGCGGCACCAGCGGCGACTTCGGGCAGCGGCTCGCCCCGACGGAGCGGGCGAGCACCCTTCAGACGCTGGCCGCCCTGCACGCCGTGCCGCCCCCGGCCGTCACCCGCGTCATCCCGCCGCAGCTGTCGGCGCGGGAGCGGCTGGAGGCGAACCTGGCCGCGGTGGACCGGCCGTGGAGCGGCGGCCCCTGGTCCGAGCCGGCCCGGGAATGGGTGCTCCGTCACGCCGCGGGGCTGCGCGGCCGGCTCGACGATTTCGACGCGCTCAGGGCCGAAGCGAGCGGCCGGGGCGCCGCGCTGGTGGTCACGCACGGGGAGCCGCACCCCGGGAACCTCCTGTGGCACGAGGGTCGCCAACTGCTGCTGGACTGGGACACGGTGGGGCTCGCCGTGCCCGAGCGCGATCTGTGGCTGGTGGCCGACGGGCCGGACGACCTGGCCCGCTACGAGGAACTGACGGGGCATGCGCCCGATGTATCGGCGCTGGCGCTCTACCGGCTGCGGTGGGACCTGGAGGACGTCGACGCGTTCCTCGGCTGGTTCCGCTCCCCGCACGGCGCCACGCCCGACCTGGAGCAGGCGTGGGACGGGTTCCTCGACACCGTGCGGCGGCTCGTGGCCTGAGTCCGCACCGGGCCCGGTGGCCGGATCACTCCGGCCACGGGGAGTCCAGGATCGTCCGGACGAAATCCCCCCGCTCGAAACCGGGCACGAAGTGCTCCAGGACGTCCGCCTTCACATTTTCGGAAGCCGTCTCGGGTTTGGGGTCGATGCCGTCCGTGAACGCCTTGGGGATCCGCCGTTTGAAGTCCGGACGTGGATGGAGAGTGACGACCTCGGCACGATCAGTGGCGGAGATGTCGGAGAAACCGATCCCGAGTGCGTCGTACTCGACGCCCGCCGTCACGAGCGCCACCTGCGGCCCCATGAACTCGGGAATGCCGGGAGCGGTGTGCAGGGCGGCCGTAAGCGCTCTCCCGGCCCGAGATCGTGGAACATCGCGCCGATGTGGAGAGCTGTTCCGGGTCGAAGGAGAGCCCCCGGTGGCGTCCCGGGAGGACGCCGAAGAAGTGGACAGGGCGAGAATGGTCGTAGACGAGGAACTGGCCGTCTCCCGTACGAGTTCCGTCGCCTCCTGTGCGAGCCTGGTGTCTGGTACGCGCACGCCCGCGACCGTGCAACGGTCGTCCGTCACAGCGTTCACAGCCCTTCCCTACGACCCAGCCGTCCGTCGGGCGACGGCGGCGCTCCATCATTGCGCGGGCATGAAGTCGCGGAACGGTGGAACTCACCGAAGAGAAACGCTCCATCACACTGTGTTCACCATCGAGGGAGGTGCACAAGTGATTACCGGGGTGATCGTGGTCAGTGGCGCCAGAGGGGCAGATGGTGACGGAGGTCACTCTCCTTTCCGGTGCACGGAATTGCTGCTTCAAGCGTCTTGATAGGTGCCGGGGAAACACCAACGGCTCGTTCGCGCGGTCACGTTCGTCGTCCAGTGGGTGACCGTGGAGTCGGAAGGGCGTCCCACGGCAAGCGTTTTCAGCAATATGACGTTATGTGATGAACTGGCTACATCACCACCACGTATTGCTCCTTACGCGGTCACGTAGTGGCCCGAGAACAGTCCCGTGCGGGGCAGGGAGAAAAGCATGAAACCGTTCGCGTGGAACTACGCACGTCCGGCCGAGCTGTCACCAGTCGTCGACCAGTACTCGTACGACTCCACCCTTCAGCTGAACGTCCTCCCGGACGGCCGTCCCGCCATCATGGACCGGGCGCTGCTGGCGGCGGTCGGCACCACCACCTCGACAGCAGGTTCCGCGACCCACTTCGACGACTGATCCCCCACAGATGACGGTGCTGATCCTCACCAGCGAGCAGGACGTGACCGCGGACATGGTGGTGGCGCAACTCCACAGGAGGGGCGTTCCGCTCGTCCGGTTCGACCCGGCGGACCTTCCGCAGGAGGGCGCGCTCTCCGCCGAGTACGTACGGGGCGAGTTCCGCGGCTATCTGTCCACCGGCGGGCGTGTGGTCAGCATGGACAGCCTGCGCGCCATCTGGGTGCGCAGGCCCGGCGAGCCGGCGGCGCACGCGGCCGAGCCGTCCGCGTGGCTGACCGCGGAGAGCGGACAGGCGCTGTACGGCATGCTGCACAGCACCAGGGCCCGCTGGATGAACGAACCGGGCGCGGCTGCCCGGGCGCGGTTGAAGCCGTGGCAGCTGCGCATCGCGCACGACAGCGGGTTCCCGGTGCCCGCGACCGTGATCACGACGTACCCCCAGGTCGCGCGGCAGTTCGCCGACCAGTACCGGCACGTCGTGGTGAAGGCGGTGTCGGGCAAACCGCCGAACGACCCCCCGATGGCACTGCCCACCACGCTCGTCCCCGCGGACGCGGACTTCACCAACGTGGCCGCGGGCCCCACCCTGCTCCAGCGGTACATCGCGAAGCGGGCGGACGTCCGGCTCACCAGCGTGGGCGACGAACTCTTCGCCGCGCGCAAGCTCGCCGAGCCGGGCCAGGTCGACGGTCGCTACGGGGAGACCGGACACCACTGGCACGCCGTCGAGACGCCCGAGCGCGTGCGGCGCGCCGTGCTGAAGTACAAGGAGTCCGCCCAGCTCGCCTACGGCGCCTTCGACTTCGCCGAGGACACCGAGGGCACCTGGTGGTTCCTGGAGTGCAACCAGGGCGGCCAGTTCGGCTTCGTCGAGCTGGAGACGGAACAGCCGGTCGCCGACGCGGTGGCGCGGTGGCTGAGCTGTCCCCAGGACTGACGGCCGGGGCGGGGCCGCACCACCCGCCCCGGCGGTCACCCCCCGGCCGGCCCCTACCGCAGCCAGCCGCGCCGGCGGATGTACCACAGGGGGATCAGCGCGGCGACGAACGTCAGGAGCGTCGTCACCAGGAAGCCGTGCTTCCACGTCAGCTCCGGCATGCTCGTGAAGTTCATCCCGTAGAAGGTGGCGATCAGCGTCGGCGGCAGGAAGACCGCCGTGATGATCGTGAACACCTTGACGATCTGGTTCTGCTTCACGTCGAGCGAGGTCATGATCGACTGCTGGAGGTAGCGGACCTTGTCGTGCTCGTAGCTCGCGTGCTCCTTCACCCCGTTGATGTCGTCGATCAGCACGTCGATCAGCGGTGCGAGCGCCGGGGTGCGGCCCTCGGCCTCCGCCCGCAGGTGCCGGGCCGCGCGGGCGAGCAGGAGCTGGGACTCCTGGGACCGGGAGACGATCTCCTCGGCCGAGTTCATCCGGGCGATCGTGTCCTGCATGTTGCCGACGCCGATCTCCCTGCCCCGGTCGTCGTAGCCGTCCGTCGCCAGCGTGATCTCGTCGCTCATAGCCTCCAGCGCGTCGCTGGCGTAGTCGATGACCCGCTCCTGCGCCTCGTTGAGCGCGTACAGCAGCGCGTACATCACGCCGTGCGCGCTCTGCGCGAGGTGGGGCAGTCGGCGCAGCCGGGCGAGCGCCTTGTCGAAGGGCGGGAAGGGCACCCCGGGTTGCAGGGTGACCAGGACGTCGTCACCGAGGGCGAAGACGAGCCGTTCCCGGCGCACCGTCGCACCGCTGCGCACGTTGATCGTGATCGGCAGGTAGACGAAGGTGTCGCCCTCCCACACCCGGTCGCCGGCGGTGGCGAAGTCGGCGCCGGTCGTCCGCTCCGCCTTCGTCAGCGCCGCCGCGTCACCGGCCGGCACCTGCACCCAGTGCCTGCGCAGGCTCGCCACCTCGTAGGTCCCCGTCAGTCGTCCGTTGTTCGGCATGTCGGTTCCTCCCGTCACGGGTTGTAGGGCGAAGTGGAGGAGGAGTCGGACCGGCTCGGCGGCGGTTCGGGCGCGCCGTAGTGCACGACCAGCAGGGCGGCGCAGATGAAGAGGTACAGCCCGATGGTGAAGGCGAGCGCCTGCCGTTCGAGGTTCGGGCGCTTGGAGCGGTTCGGTGCGGACGAGTTGAGCGTGACCATCACAGACCCCCACGGTGGTGGACGGGCGGACCCGCGCTGCCCGGCCGGGCACGCCACGGGACGAACGGTGGTGACGCCCCCGGGCCGGTCGGACCAGGGCGGCGCGCGGGAGGGAAAGGCGGGAAGGGCGGGGAACGGCGCACGGCGCGCCGTCGCGGGGCGGCGGCTCAACTGCCGCCGGCACGAGGGCCGACGCTCAGCGGCGGACCGGGCAGGGAGCCGTGCGCGAACCGGAAAGGGGCCGATCGTGGCCCGGACTACTGCCGTCCATGTCCGCCTCCCTCCCTGTCGGGCTCGACACCGGACCGGCTGGTACGAGGCGGTCCGAACGTCCACGAGCGCTGCCGACGTCGCTGTGCGTCAGGGGCCTCGCTGCGGTGCTCGGCAGGGCGGACCCCGTGCGTCGTCCATGCTCGCACACGTGCACAAGCCCCTTCACGGAGGGCTTTGATCCAGCCATTCCACGCCGCAGTCATGCGTCCGGAACGCGATGGTCGGGCAGGAAGCCGCCGAACGCGTACCGACGTTGATCGCCCGTTGCTACGCTGCACCGCATCGCAGGCAGGGGAGCACGGGGAGGCGGCGATGGTCCCACGGCTGGTGTTCGTCCACGGGATCGGCGGCCCCCGCGACCCGGCCCGTGACCGGGAGGGCTGGTGCGCCGCGCTCGCCAAGGGGATGGCCGACGCCGGGCACACCCGGTTCGCCGACGCCCTGCCCCGTCGGACCGACTGCGTCTTCGCCCACTACGCCGACCTCTTCCGGACCGACCAGGCCCAGGGCGCCGCACGCACCCCGGCCGCGGCGAGCGACGAGGCGGACCTCCTCGCCGAGTTGATGGTCGCCTGGGTCGGGCAGCACGCCGACGCGGACGCCGCAACGGAACGGGCCCGGCTGCTGCTGGCCCGCGCCCGCGCCGAGGCGGACGTACGCGACCAGAGCCAGGGCGCCCTGGACGTGGTGCGCCGGGCCATCAACGTGGCGACCACGATGCTGTCCCTACGACCCTGGTCGGCCGCCGCCGGCTGGATCACCCCCAAACTGATGGTCCACCACCTCGCGCAGGTGGCCCGATACCTGGCGCGCGGCGAGCAGGACGCCGCGGGGCAGAGCCTCGACCGGCGGATCCGGGCCCGCATCGCGGAGGCGATCGACGGTCGGCCCGCGGTCGTCGTCGCCCACTCGCTCGGCACGGTCGTGGCGCTGGAGACCCTGCACGAAACGCCCTCGCCGACCCCGCTCCTGGTCACCCTCGGCTCACCCATCGCCCTGCGCACCGTCGTACGACCCCGGCTGCATCCCCAACCGCCGTCCGTGCCCGCCTGCGTCACGCGCTGGCACAACCACTGGGACCGCGACGACATCGTCGCCGCCCGCCCCCTGCTGGAGGACGACCTCCTTCCGAGCCCGACGGGCGTCCTGCCGCGCTCCCGCCGCGTCGACTCCGACGGCTTTTGGGTGCACTCCGCCGAGACCTACCTCGCCCACCCGGACGTCGCGGGCCCCGTCGCCGAAGCGCTCCAGGACCTGGCGGGCGCATGAGGACGCCCGTACCCGCCCGCCACGCCCTGGTCGTCGCCCCGCACTGCACCTCCATGCCCCCGCTGGCCCGGCTGGCGGACGCTGCCACCGCCCTGTACGAAACCCTGACGGACCCCTGCGTCGGCGGTTGCGCACCCGGACTCCCGTCGGGCGGCGGCCTCGTCCACGGCACCGAACTGACCAGCGCCGCCGTCACCGCCGCCGTCCAGGAGGCCACCGCCCACGCGGCGCGCCGCGGCGCGGTCCTGGTGCTGGCGCTCCTGGGCCACGGCTTCCTCCCCGGCAGCGCCACCGGCCTGCGCCTGATGGGCGCGGACTCCACCGAAGACGTCCGCCTCTGCTCGGTGAACGTCCCCGAACTGCTCACCGACGCCCTCGACCACCCCGGCATTCCCGGCGTCCTCGGCATCGTCGACACCTGCCACGCGGCCGGCGCCCTCCCCACCGCCGCGGACCTCACCGCCGGCACCCGGCACGGCACCAGCCGGATCAGCCTGCTCATGGGCTCCTCCCTCACCGAAGCCGCCGTCGACCTCGCCTTCTCCCGCGCCCTCGCCGGCGCACTGCGCGCCGGCATACCGGGCGCCGGGCGGGTGCTCACCCCCCGGCGGCTGCGCGACCACCTCGGCGCGACCGTCATCGGCCAGAGCGTCACCGGCTTCGACTACGACGGCACCCCGAACGACCCCCTGTGGCTCGCCCGCAACGTCCGGCACGACGACGCCGGCCCCGCCGGCCTCGCGGGCCGCCACGCCCACGACGTGCTCGCCGAAGCCCTCGGCGCACTGGACCCGCCGCTCGCCGCGACCGGCACCGACCTCCCGTTCGTCCACGCCTGCCGCGCCGAACTGCGCACCCGCCCGCCCTCCGAAGCCAAGGAGTGCGCCGAAAGCGCCCTCGACCGGCTGGAAGCGGCCGTGCGCACGGTGACGTTCATCCGCGACTGGCTCGGCGCCGACGTCACCACCTCGACCCTGCGCTACGCCCTGCACACCCTCTTCGCCGACGAGCGCCGGCCCCACACCCCCGACGCCGCCGTGACCGACGTCGCGATCGTCGACGACCTCACCTTCAACCACCCCACCGCACAGCCCGACGGCACCCGCGGCCTCACCCGCTTCGTCGCCCTCCTCGCCCACGCCTGCGGCAAGGACCTCGCCAGCACCGAACTCCACACCTGGGCGCGCGAGGTGCACATCCCGCCGACCGTCGTCAACGACGCCGTCGACCACGTGCGCGACCTCGTCACCCGCCACCGTCTCAGCCTCGTCGTCAGCCTGCACTCCTCCCTCGTCGGCGACTGGCCGGAAGTCCTCGACGCCTGGCTGCTGCGGGACGGCTCGACCGTGGCCCAGGAGCAGTTCCCGAGCGACAGCGCCGACCGGGACGGCGCCGAGGCCGCACTGGAGGCGGCGGCGCTGTGGGCTCAGGACCTCGCGCGGCAGTTCGCCCTGCCCCTGAAACGACTCGACGTCGCCGTCCCCGGCTCCCTGCTGCTGGGCTGGCGCCCCGAAGCCGCCGGCATCGGCCTGCGCCTGGGCGTGCGCTTCGACGTACGCCTCCACTGGAGCGACCGGCTCACCCCCGACGCCGTGCTGCGCAGCATCGAGGGCACCTTCACCGAACGGTGGGAGACCATCTCCCGCTGCGACACCGGCGCCCCCGTCGACTGGCTCGCCCAGGACGACGTCCACGACCGCCAAGGGCTCCGCGGCCGGCTGCGCAACGGCCGCTACACCCGCGGCATCGGCCTGGTCCACCACCCCGGGGGCGACGCCGGCCTGCTGGAGACGCTGCTCGCCTACACCCCGGTCCTGCTCTGGCCCCGGGGGCCGGCCGGCTTCCCCAAGGAGCGGCACGCCTGCCTGGACGCCGGCTGGTGGGCCATGCCCGGCGCCCTCGACCGCGCCTACCGGGGACGCTGGGACGAGTCGAGCACCCGCGCGGGCGCCGACCCCGGCTCCGCCGCAACCTTCGCCGACCTCGACGCCCTCGCCGATCTGCGCGCCGTCTGGGACGACGAGGAATGGCTCCGCTTCTGTTGGAACTACCGGTCCGTGCCCACGGCTCGGACCACGGACGAGGAGAGCGCCCGATGACGTACTACCGCGGAGACGGCGTGGCCCGGCCCGACATCCGGCTGCCGGCGCCCCCGCCCTGGCGCACCTTCCCCCGGACCACCCGGGCCACCGCCTTCCAACCGCCCGCGGGCCTCACCGAAGCCGTGAACGCCGCCCTCGCCCTGCGCCGCCCGCTGCTGATCACCGGAGGTCCCGGCACGGGCAAGTCCACCGTCGTCGAACAGGTCGCCACCGAACTCGACCTCGGCCCCGTGCTGCGCTGGCACATCACCTCGCGCAGCACCCTCGGCGACGCCCTCTACCGCTACGACGCCCTCGGCCGCATCCACGCCCACCGGCTGCAACAGGCCGGGGCCAGGCCCGGTCAGGAGGGCGGAGCCGACGCCGTCGAGGACTTCCTCACCCTCGGACAGCTCGGCACCGCACTGCTGCCCGCCCCGCGCCCGCGGGCCCTGCTGATCGACGAGATCGACAAGGCCGACCTCGACCTGCCGGGAGACCTCCTCGACGTCCTGGAGCGCGGCGAGTTCCACATCCCCGAACTGTTGAGGGAGGGGCAGGACGCGGCACAAGTACGGATGTGGGATACCGCGGAGCGCCATCTGGTGCGCGACGGGCGCGTCCAGTGCAGCGAGTTCCCGTTCATCGTGATGACCAGCAACGGCGAACAGGACATGCCCGCACCCCTGCTGCGCCGCTGCGTGCGGTTCACCATGCCGCAGCCGGACGCGGAGCTGGTGCGCCGGGTGGTCCGGGCCCACCTCGACCTCGACGTCGGCGACGAAGGGCCGGCCGCCGCCGTGGTGGACGACTTCGTACGACGCGTCGCCGCCGGCGGCAGCGTCGCCGTCGACCAGCTCCTCAACGCCCTGCACCTGCTGAACGGCACGGTCCGCGGCCACGACGAACAACAACGCGTCGTGGAGCTGTTGCTGAAGGACCTGTCGAGTGCCTGAGCCGGGCCCGCCCGCGGAACACGACGACGCCCTCGGCCGGGTCGTCGCGGCGCTCGACGGCCTGGGTCACGACCTCGACGGCGTCGCGGTCGCCGACCTGCTGTGGCTGGCGAGCCAATCGGTGCGGTCCGTGCAAGCGGCGGACGCCGCCGACCGCCACGAGCCGCGGACGGGCGAGGCCGAGGAGCACAGCGAACCACCGGCCGCCCCCGACCGCCCGCAGCTCCCCGTCCACCCGCCCGCGGTCGAGGGCGACGGGGAAGCCGAGGCCGCCGGCACGGCCCGGGAGGTCGTCGTCCCCCGGGCCTCCGCACTGCCCAGGGCACGCCAGATCGCCACCGCCCTGAGGCCGCTGGCCCGCCCCTGGCCCACCGGCCGCAGGACGCGCCTCGACGTCGAGGCCACCGTCGCCGACTACGCCCGCGGCGGCGAACTGGTCCCCGCCTTCGCCCCCGCCCCGGAGCGCTGGTTCGACCTGACCGCCGTGGTCGACCGCTCGCCCACCATGCGGGCGTGGGACGACACCGTCACCGAACTGCTGCGGGTGCTGGCGCGCTCCGGGGTCTTCCGGACCATGCGGGTGACGGAGATCGACACCGGCGGGGACGGCCCGCCCGCCCCCGGCGCCCGGCTCCTCACCCGCACCCCGGGCTCCCGCAGCCTGGTGCTGGTGATCTCCGACTGCGTGCCCGGCAGGGCGGGGGAGCAGCACCTGTGGGACCAGGTCCACCAGTGGGCGAGCACCGTACCCACCCTGCTGGTCAACCCCCTGCCGCAGGAGAAGTGGCGGCGCGCCGGCCTCGACCTGCCCGCCGTGCGCGTCACCGCGCCGTCCGCCCCCGGAGCCCGCAACAGCCGGCTGCGCTTCACCCGCCCCGCGGTACTGGACGCCCTGCCGCACGTCGAGCGCCCGCCCGTGCCGCACGACTGGCTGCCGGTGCCGGTCGTCGGACTGTCCCCGCGCGTCATCCAGCGCTGGGCACGCACCGTGATGCGGGGCGACCCGACGGGCTGTCAGGCGGTCCTCGTGCCCGCACCCGGCGTCTTCCCCCGCCCGCCCGTGCCGCCCGTCGACGGGGTGCGCGCCGTGGAGTCCTTCGTCCACCGCGCCTCCGACCCGGCGCTCTCCCTCGCCGTGCTCTGCTCCTCCTTCGCACGGCTCAGCCCCGCCCTGCTGCACCTGGTGCGGCAGGAAGTGGTGCCGCAGGCCACGACGGCGGACGTGGCCGAAGTCCTCACCGGCGGGCTGATGTCGGTCGTCGACGGCTCCGACGGCGGCGCCGGTCCCGTGCTGGCGTTCCGGCCCGGCGTACGGGAACGGCTGTCGCGCCGCCTCGGCGTACGGGACGAGCACCGCACCAGGGAGTCGGTGAGCCGCT
This sequence comes from Streptomyces sp. NPDC048057, assembly GCF_040653095.1. Lineage (NCBI taxonomy): Bacteria > Bacillati > Actinomycetota > Actinomycetes > Kitasatosporales > Streptomycetaceae > Streptomyces > Streptomyces sp. NPDC048057. Next base: position 82,597 of record NZ_JBEZNF010000019.1, on the reverse strand, counting down.
ACATCGCCACCCACCCCGTCGCGGGCGAGGGGTTCCGCGCCCTGGTGTCGGACCCCGGTGGCGAGCACGACATCGCCGCGGACTCCACGCCGTTCGCGTCCGTGGCGGCCGGGTTCGGCGGGGTGCCGACGCAGCCGCCCCCGCCCCCGTTCCCGGCGGTCGCCCATGCGGGGCCGGAACGGACGCACCAGCCGTACTTCTTCTTGAGCTACGCGCACACGCCGCGGTACGGGGCCGCGGGCAGGGACCCGGACATGTGGGTGGAGCGGCTCTTCCGCGACCTCTGCAGCCATGTGATGGCCATGACGGACCTGCCGGCCGGTGCTCCGGCCGGATTCATGGACCGGGAGATCCGATCGGGCGAGGGCTGGTCCGAGCGGTTGGGCGAGGTGTTGGCGAACTGCCGCGTCTTCGTCCCGCTGTTCTCGCCCCGGTACTTCGCCAGCGAGATGTGCGGAAAGGAGTGGTACGCCTTCGCCCAGCGGGCGATCTACCACCAGGCGAAGAGCAACCGCCCCGCCGAGGCGATCGTGCCCGCACTCTGGGTGCCGATACCCCCGGAGCAACTGCCCGGACCCGCCGAAAGACTCCAGTTCAACCACCGGGCCTTCGGCGACCGCTACGTCACCGACGGGCTCTACGGCCTGATCAAACTCCGCATATTCGCGGAGGAGTACGACACCGCGGTCTACGAACTGGCGAAACGGATCGTCTCGGTCGCGGACGCCACACGCCTGTCTCCCGGCTCCCCGGTCGACTACCGGCACGCACCCAGCGCCTTCGGAAAGGCGAGCAGCGGTCCGCGTTCGATGCACCTGATGGTTGCCGCACCCACCCGTCACGACCTCCCCGCGGGCCGCGCCCCCGAGTACTACGGGCGGGAGTCCCTGGATTGGAACCCCTACTACCCGAACTCCGCGCGACCCCTGGCCCAGGTCGCCCAGGATCTGGTGCGCTCCCTGGACTACCAGCCCACCCTGTCCTCGTTCGACCAGGTGACCCTGCCTTCGCCCGGACAGCGGCCCACCCGGCCCGAGATGCTGATCATCGACCGCTGGGCCCTCGCCGACGACGCGCGCTGCGCCAGACTCGCCGAGTTCGACGCCCGGGCCCAGCCCTGGACGGCCCTGGTCGTGCCGTGGAACCGCGACGACCCCCAAAGCAGGCTCTCCGAAGCCGAGTTGGCCGAGCGTTTGGAGCGCACCATGCCGTACCACATGAGTCCTGCCAACCACAGGTCCACCAGGGCCGCCGCGCGCGGGGTTCCGAGCATGGAGGCGTTCGGACAGATCCTGCCCAGCGTCGTCGAAGTCTCCGCCCAGGGGTACCTCGGTTCCGCAGAGGTCTTCCCGCCCGGTGCCGCGCCTGCGGTGCGCCCACCACAGATCCACCACCAGGAAGGGGACGTGCGCGGGCCGGTGCCGTACCCAAGCGGTCCGCGCACCGAGAGCACCGAGCCCGAGGGGCGCTCGGAGTAGCGCGCCCCTCGGGCCGTGCGGTCAGCAGCAGCGGGACTGCGGCTCCTGTTCCAACTTCCGTGCCCGCTGCCGTTGGAACTCGCGCCGGGTGGGCGCCGGCAGTTCCGGATGGTTCCTGCGGTGGTGTACGCAGTGCCGTTCGTACGCCGTCTCACCGCTGACCTCGCGCAGGTACCAGAGCACCGTGCGGGCGCCGCGGGCGACGGCCCGCGCCGCGGCGGCGGCCCCGGACGTCACGGCCGAGCCCGTCACTCGCGGACCTCGACGAGTTCCTTCTCCTTCGTGGTGCTGATCCGTGAGGCCACGTAGGGCGTCTCGGTCGTCGGCGGCGGAGTGGGCGAGCGGACCGCCCGGACGCACACCACGGCCGCATTGACGATCACCGTGGCGACGAGGAGCACGAAGAGCACGATCAGCACGCCGTCCACGGTGGAGTTGAGGACGATGGTGTCCATGTCGTCCATGTTCTTCGCGGGCGCCAGCACCTTGCCCGCGTCGATGGCGTCGGCGAAGCGTTCCCGCTGGGCGAAGAAGCCCACCCGGGGGTCGTCGGAGAAGACCTTCTGCCAACTCGCGGTGAAGGTCACCGCGACCGTGAACGCCAGCGGCACCCCGGTCACCCACGCCCACCGCAGTCGCCCGGACTTGATCAACAAGGTGGTGGCCACGGTCAGCGCCACCGCGGCGAGCAGCTGGTTGGCGATGCCGAAGAGCGGGAAGAGCTGGTTGATCCCGCCGAGCGGATCGGTCGCCCCCGCGTACAGGAAGTACCCCCAGCCGGCGACGACCAGGGCGCTCGCCAGCCAGATGCCCGGCTTCCACTGCACCCGGCCCATCGGCTTCCACACGTTGCCCAGCATGTCCTGGAGCATGAACCGTCCCACCCGGGTGCCGGCGTCCACGGTCGTCAGGATGAACAGCGCCTCGAACATGATGGCGAAGTGGTACCAGAACGCCTTCATGCCGTCGCCGCCGATGACGTCGGAGAAGATCTGCGACATGCCGACGGCGAGCGTCGGCGCCCCTCCGGTGCGGGCGACGAGCGTGCTCTCCTCGACGTCCTTCGCCGCGGCGGCCAGGTCCTCGGGGGAGATCGTGAACCCGAGGTTGGCGACGGCGGCCGACGCCGATTCGACCGTGTTGCCGAGGACGCCGGCCGGGGCGTTCATCGCGTAGTACAGCCCGGGGTCGAGCACGGCGGCGGCGATCAGGGCCATCACGGCGACGAACGACTCCATGAGCATCGCCCCGTAGCCGATCATCCGCACCTGCGACTCCTTCTCGATCAGCTTCGGGGTGGTCCCGGAGGAGACGAGGGAGTGGAAGCCGGAGAGGGCGCCGCAGGCGATGGTGATGAAGAGGAACGGGAAGAGCGACCCCGCGAACACCGGGCCCGAGCCGCTGGAGGCGAACGAGGTGACCGCGTCGGCCTTGAGCACGGGCGTCGCGAACACCACGCCGAGCGCGAGCAGCGCGATCGTGCCGATCTTCATGAAGGTGGAGAGGTAGTCGCGGGGCGCGAGCAGCATCCACACCGGCAGCACCGAGGCGACGAAGCCGTACGCCACCAGACAGAACACCAGGGTCTTCGGGCTCAGCGTGAAGGCGCCGGCCAGCGAGGACTCCTGGATCCAGCCGCCGCCGACGATCGCCAGCAACAGCAGCGCGACACCGATGAGACTGGTCTCCAACACCCGGCCGGGACGCAGGATGTGCAGGTAGAAGCCCATGAAGAGGGCGATCGGGATCGTCATCGCCACGGAGAAGGTGCCCCAGGGCGACTCGGCGAGGGCGTTGACGACGACCAGCGCCAGCACCGCCAGCAAAATGATCATGATGGCGAAGACGGCGATCAGGGCGGCGGTCCCGCCGACCTTCCCGATCTCCTCACGGGCCATCTGACCGAGGCTCTTGCCGTTGCGCCGCATGGACAGGAACAGCACCACCATGTCCTGCACCGCGCCGGCGAAGATCACGCCGAAGACGATCCAGAGCGTGCCGGGCAGATAGCCCATCTGCATCGCCAGCACCGGTCCCACCAGCGGGCCGGCGCCGGCGATCGCGGCGAAGTGGTGCCCGAGCAGCACCCGGCGGTCCGTCGGCTGGTAGTCGACGCCGTCCTCCAGCCGCTCCGCCGGAGTGGCCCGGGTGTCGTCGGGCTTGAGCACCCGGGTGACGATGAAGCGCGCGTAGAAGCGGTAGGCGATGGCGTACGAACCGAGGGCTGCGGCGACCAGCCAGACGGCGGAGATCTCCTCGCCGCGGGCGAGCGCCAACACCCCCCAACAGATCGCGCCGACGAGCGCGACGGCGGACCACAGGAGGATCGACTTGGGATTGGCCCGCAATGCGGATACGGGGGACCGGGACACACAAACTCCTTGAGCGGTCTGACGTTTCGACGGATGAACGGACGACTGGTGGTGTCGTGGAGCGGATTCGGACCTTCGGGGCTTTCGACGGATGAACGTGCGCAAGGGGACGGCCCGGTGCCGGACGGCGCGACGGCGTCAGGACTCGGGGCGGCGCGGACGGGTCAGCCGGTAGGCGACGAACAGGGCCAGGCTGCACCCGGGCACCCAGGCCAACTGGTACCAGTAGAAGAACGGCACTCCCGCGAGCCGCGGGCGCTCCGTCGCGTACCAGGGCACCCACAACAGCGCGACGAGCGGCGCGAGCAGGAGGACTCCGGCCGCCACCCGACGGGTGCGCGACACGGCCACCGGACCGTCCTGCCCCGTACCCCGCACGCTTGCTGTCACAGAACCTCCGCACATGTCCGATCCCGGCCGGACGATCGCCCCCCGACCTCCCGGCGAACACTCGGTGTTGTCGCCGGTCTGTGGAAGAGTTGCCGGTCGCCGCGGTTTGGTTGACACGGGACGTCGGGTGGATTTCCTCAGGTCGTCAGGGCGCGGGACGGACCGTCGGCGCCCGGTGCGCCGAAGGCCCCACCGATGACGGACCGCGCGTGCCGACCGGCACCGCCGAAGACCGCACCGCGGATGGTGACCGATGCCCGATGGGGCCGTAGCCACGGCGTTCCTCGCCGTCATCGGCGCCGCGTCCCTGCTGGCGGCGTCCGCCCGACGCTTCCGCAGCACCGACAGGCTGCCGTCGCTGGAGGGCTGGGCGCTCGCCGACCGGAGCCTGGGCGCCGGCTGGATCTGGCTGCTGCTCGGCGGCACGGTCTTCACCGCGTACACCTTCACCGCCGTCCCCGGCCTCGCCTACGGCAACGGCGCGCTCGCCTTCTTCGCCGTGCCGTACACCGTGATCGTCTGCCCGATGGCCTTCGTGCTGCTGCCCCGGCTGTGGTCGGCGGTCACCGCGGGCGGCCACGTCACCGTCGCCGACTACGTCCGGGAGCGGTACGACTCCCCGGGCCTGGCGCTCGCCGTCGCCCTCACCGGCATCCTCGCCACCATGCCGTACCTCGCGCTGCAACTCCTCGGCATCCGCGCCGTCCTGGAGGCCGTCGGCGTCATCGACGCCTCGCCGGTCGTCGCCGACCTCGCGATGGTCGCCCTCTTCGCCGGCCTGGCGATCGCCACCTACCGGCACGGGCTGCGCGCCCCGGCCGTGATCTCCGCCTTCAAGGGCGTCGCGGTCTTCGCCTCCGTGTTCGCCCTCGTCTGGCTGGTGCTGGACGTCTTCGGCGGTCCCGGCGGGGTCTTCGACGCGGCGGCGGCCAGACTGAGCGCCCACGACCACCGGGGGGCCCACCCCCTGGTCCTCGAAGCGGACCAGCAGCCGGCCTTCGCCTCGCTGGCCGTCGGCTCGGCGCTCGCCCTGCTGATGTACCCGCACGTGCTCACGGTCGCCTTCGCCGCGTCGGGGCGCACCGCACTGCGCAAGGCGTCCGTGGCGCTGCCCGCCTGGACGGCCGTGCTCGCACTCTTCGGGCTGCTCGGCATCGCCGCGATCGCCGTGGGCGTCCGCACCGCGCCCCAGGGCGCCGAGTCCGCCGTACCGCTGCTGGTCGACCAGTTGATGAGCGCCCCGCTGGCGGGACTCGTCTTCGGGGCGATCACGGTGGGCGCCCTGGTGCCGGCCGCGGTGATGTCGGTGGCGGCGGCCACCTCGTTCGTCCGCAACGTGTACGTGGAGTACGTGCACCCCACGGCGACGCCCAAACGACAGGTCCGCATCGCCAAGGTCGTCTCGCTGACGGCGAAGCTGGGCGCGATCGCCTTCGTCTTCGGGCTGCGCGACCAGGCGGCCGTCAACCTCCAACTGCTCGGCGGCGTCTGGATCCTCCAGATCCTGCCCGCCGTGGCCATCGGCCTCTACACCCGGCTGCTGCACCCGCGCGCCCTGCTCGGGGGATGGGCCGCGGGCATGGCGTTCGGTACGGTCGTGGTCGTCAGGGAGGGCTTCTCGCCCGTGGTGTCCTTCGTTCCCGTCGGGGCGGGCGGCCAGGGCCCGGAGGTGTACGCGGGACTCGTGGCGCTGCTGCTCAACCTCGCCGTGGCCGGAGCGGGCACGGCCCTGCTGCGCCGCAGGGGCGCGTCGCGGGGCCGCGGCGCCGGCGCACCGCACCACCGCCCCGGACCCAGGCCCCGCCCCGAAACCGGAACGAGTACGCCATGAGACGCAGCCCGCGCGCCCTGCGCTCCCCGGTCGTGACGCTCCGACACCACCGCACCGCAGCCGCAGCCGCGACCGACGCCGCCGGTGACGAGGAGCGGCCTGCGGTCGACCACATCGTCGACAGCGGTGTCGAGGGCGCGGACGGCGAGCGCGAGGCCGCCCTCGCCCGCCTCTTCGAAGCCCACTACACCTCGATGCTCCGCCTCGCCGCGCTCCTCGGTGCGGACGACCCGGAGAACATCGTCGCCGAGGCGTACTACGAGATCTACCGCAAGTGGCGCAAGCTGCGCGACGTCGACCGGGCGGAGGCGTACCTGCGCTCGGTGGTCTGCAACCTCACCCGGATGCGGATACGCCATCTCCAGATCGTCCGCAAGCACGCCGAGGCGCCCTCCGTGGAGCCCGCCGCCTCCGCCGAGTACACGGCGCTGCTCCACGACGACCAGCAGGCCCTGATCCACGCGCTCCAACGCCTGCCCGCCCGTCAGCGCGAAGCGCTCGTCCTGCGACACTGGATGGGTCTGAAGGAGGGTGAGATAGCCAAGGCCATGGGGATCTCGGCCGGTAGCGTCAAGACCCACACCGCGCGCGGTCTCGCCGCTCTGACCCAGATGATGGAGGGCCGCCGATGAGTTCCGACAACGCCGGGGCCACCGGCCCGGCGTCCGCACCGGTGCAGACCGAGGAGCGGCTGCGCGAGGCGATGGCCGCCCTCGCGGGCCACGTCCACCCGGCACCCGACGCGTACCGCACCGCGCGGGGGGAGTGGCGCCGCCGCGAGCGGCGCCGACGGCTGGTCCTGGGCGCCTTGATCGCCGTGGTCTTCGCGCTGGCGACCCTCGCGGGCCTGTGGGTGCTGAACTCCGCGCCCGCCACCTCCCCGGGCGTCTTCGACGGCGAGCGGATGCCCGCCCCCTCCGCGCCCCCGGGCGGCTGAGGCGTCGTCGACCCCACCGGATCGGGCACGGGATGTCGGGTCCGGCACAGTGGTTCCTTCCTACGGTGGTGGGCGAAGAGGAAGGGGACCGGGGTGCTGGACCGGCTGAACGAAGCCATGGAGCGCATCGAGGAGCGCCTGGCCGGGACCGTCGACGCGGCCGAACTCGCGGCCGTCGCGATGACCTCGGAGCACCACTTCCGACGGCTGTTCTCCGCATTGGCCGGGATGCCGCTGTCGGAGTACGTACGACGCCGCCGGCTCACGGTCGCCGGCGCCGAGGTGGTCACCGGGCGCCGGACGCTGCTGGACATCGCGACGGACCACGGATACGGCTCGGGCGAGAGCTTCGCCCGGGCGTTCCGGGCCTTCCACGGGGTGGGACCGGGCGAGGCCCGGCGCACCGGCGCCGCCCTGTGCTCCCAGTCACGGCTCTCCTTCCGCCTCACCGTGGAAGGGAGCAGCACCATGCGGTACCGCGTCGTCGAGAAGGGCGCCTTCGCGGTCGTCGGCAAGAAGACCCGGGCCCCCTTGGTCCACGTGGGCGTGAACCCGGCCCTGGCGACGTTCGTCCGGGGGATCGACCGGGGCGTGCTCGACCGCATCGCCGAGCTGGGCGACCAGGAGCCGGCGGGGGTGGTCGGGGTGACCGACGACCTCGACCCCAGCAGGGCCGAGGGCACCGCATTCACCTACTACCACGGGGTGGTGACCTCGGCCTCGCCGCCCGACGACCTGGACCGGCTCACCGTCCCTGCCGGAACCTGGGCCGTGTTCGCGTACTCCGGGGCGTTCCCGGAGGCGCTCCAGTACCTGTGGCGGGACGTCTTCACGCAGTGGTTCCCCGCCAATCCGTACCGCACCAGGCCCGGCCCGGAGCTGCTGCGCGTCGAGCTGTCCGACGACGGGCGGCAGGCGGAGGCGGAGCTGTGGGTCCCGGTCGAGGCCGACGGCGCGGGCGTCAGAGGATGGTGACCACTGCGGTCACGCTCCCGTCCGACTCGGAGATGTCGATGAGCCGCACCCCGCTGTCCGTACCGGCGTGCGAGAGCGAGCTGGGCGACGTGGCCTCGGTGAGCGCGGTGTTGCTGGAGCTGCCCGGGAAGGGGTCGCCGGCGTCGCCGCCGTTGCGGTCGCCCTCCAGGTCGCGCAGGGCGTCCGCCTGGAGGAGCGCCACCTTGTAGCCGCTCTTCTCGTCGGCGTTGCCGTCGCGGCCCTCGTTGATGTGCCACACCAGCAGCCCGGCCGCGGGCAGGGACATGTCGTACCCGCTGCGCTGCCGGTTCTCCACCAGGAAGTACTCGCCGCCCTCGCACCCCTCCTTCCAGAGGCGGTGGACGGTGCGGCTGGACTTGACGTCGTCGAAGGTGACGCTGCCGCTGCCGGCCACCAGGGTGGCCTCCGCCCACCCCTGCTGCACCTTGCACCAAGCGGAGGGGTGGACGGGCACGTCCCCGTCGCCGCCCCACGAACCGCCGGACATCAGGCACCATTCGCCCACGCCCTCCGACGAGCCGTCGGTGTCGTACAGGTCGGGGAAGCCGAACAGCAGATGACCCAACTCGTGCGCGCACACGCCGATCCTCGCGTCCTCCGGGATCGTCAGGTACGCGTACACCTTCGTGCCGTCGGTGACGTGTGCCTTCGGCAGCACCCACTTGTGTGACCACAGGTCGCTACGGCTGCCGCTGGTCTCGCCGCCGGTGCCGGCGTGCACCACGATGAAGGCGTCGACGAAGCCGTTGCCGTCGTTGTCGTACGGGCCGAAGTCGATGGCCCCGTCCGCAGCGAGCGCGGCGTCGCGCGCCATGACCGGGGCGCGCGCGGTGCCGCTCGGCGTGCCCACGCCGCAGTTGTCGTTGGCGTACCAGGCGAGCGGCTGCGGCAGCCGCAGCGGGCCGACGACCTCGCCGACGATGTCGACCAGACCGTGCGTCACCTCGCGGAAGTACTCGCGGACGCTGCCGTTCGGCAGCACGCCGAGGGAGAAGAACAGTTCCTCGAAGCGCTGCTTCGTGGCCTCCATCGGCTTGTCGGAGAAGTCCGCCAGGACCACGGCCACCCGCACCTCGCCGCGCAGCGGCTTGCGGTCGCCGGCCGCCGTCATCACGGTGAACTGCGGGGTGCCGGGCGGGAAGTCGTCGGCCGGGATGATCGTGCCGTCGTCGTAGCCGGGCGGTCGGGTGCCCGGTGCGACCGAGGGCTGGGCCGCCAGCGTCTGCACCCGGTCGCCGGGGCCCTCCTGTTCGGCGACGAGCCGTCGGCGCAGCGCGGGGCTCGCGGCGACGGCGCAGAAGTCGGACCACCCGGCCCGTGCGCGGTCGGCTGGTCGATGTGGACGGTCCGGTCGAATGTGCTGCGGCAAGGTGTACCCCCCGATGGGCCGTCGGTGCCGTGGTTCCGCAAGCATCGTAAGGACTGCGCCACTCGCGGCGCGAAGTGTTCGCCCGGAGTGTCCGGGTCCGACGCGGTACGCACCGTGGTTCCCACGGCGTTTCCCCCGCGCCCTCGCAGCGATTCCCGGGCGGTCCCACGGCGAAAGGGCGTGGACCGGTGTACGGTCCACGCCCCACGCGGTGACCCTCAGGTCACGGTCCTTCCGCTACGACGGCCCGCCGTGTCAGGGGCGACCTCCGCGCACCACCGCGACCGGGCAGTGCGAGTGGTGCAGCAGCGCCTGGCTGACCGAGCCCAGCAGCAGGCCCGCGAATCCGCCGCGGCCCCGCGCACCCATGACCACCAACTGGGCGTCCTCGCTGGCCTCGATCAGCGCCTGCCGGACCCGGTCGTGCACCAGCCGCCGGTGCACCGTGACGTCCGGGTACTTGTCCTGCCAGCCCGAGAGCGCCTCGGACAGCAGCCGCTCCTCCGTGTCCCGGAGCCGGTCGATGCCGTCGACCAGGTTGCTGGGATGCCCCGGGTCGTCGCCGCCGCGCTCGGTCCAGGTGTTCCACGCGTGCAGCGCGACGAGTTCGGCGCCCCGCAGCGACGCTTCCACGAAGGCGAACCCGACCGCCTCGTCCGCCTCCGGCGAGCCGTCCACCGCGATCAGCACCGGACCGGTGGGCTCCGCCTCGCCGCGCACCACCAGCACCGGACAGCGGCCGTGGGCGGCCAGGTGTACCGCGGTGGAGCCCACCAGCAGGCCGACGAACCCGCCCATGCCGCGGCTGCCGACGACCACGAGCGACGCCTCGCGCGACAGGGCCTCCAGCACGGTCAGCGACTCACCGGTCACCAGGTCCTGGGTGACCTCGACGTCCGGCTCGCTCTGCCGCGCCCGCTCCACGGCGTCCCGCAGATAGCGCTCGGCCAGATTGCGCAGCCCGCCCTCGCGGGGGCCCACCGGCGACGGCTCCAGGTTCACGTGCATCTTCGGCCAGATGAACGCATGCACCACACGGAGCCCCACACCGCGCAGCCGCGCCTCGCGCGCCGCCACCTCCACAGCCGTGAGGCTCGACTCCGAGCCGTCCACTCCGACCACGACCGGACCGTTCATCACAGCACTCCCATCTACGTGCTCGCGCAGCACTGTCTGCCTCCAGTCTCAGCCCGCCGCCCGGGGCCCGCCATGGGTCGAACGGCCATGATCGGCGGGCCGAACTGCCCTGATGGCCGTCGGTGACCGGCCAGGTGCGCTCGGTGGGCTGCCGCCGGGCGCGTCAGGTGTTCGCGGGCGACTCGTCGGGGAAGACCTTGGTGACGACCGCGCCGTCCTCGGTCAGATAGCCGTGCAGCATGCCCGGGCTGCTGTGCGGGGCATCGAAGTCGCCGTTCGGGCCGAGCGCGATCACCCCGCCGTCCCCGCCGAGCGCCGGCAGGCGCTTGACGAGCACCTCGTAGGCCGCGGACGCCAGTGGCAGTCGGGCGAACTCCATGAGGTTGGAGATCGTCGAGGTCGCCGCGCCCCGGATGAAGACCTCGCCCGCACCGGTGGCGCTCGCGGCGAGCGTGCCGTTCTTCGCGTACGTACCGGCGCCGATGACGGGGGAGTCGCCGATCCTGCCGGGCAGCTTGTTGGTGAGGCCGCCGGTCGAGGTGGCCGCAGCGAGGTCGCCCCGGCCGTCGAGGGCCACGGCGCCCACCGTGCCCTTGGACTGCTCGTCGGCCAGGGCCTCGGGCGTCTTGGCGGCCGTCTTGGAGCCGCTGGCCGTTTCCTTCGCGCGGATCAGGGCGTCCCAGCGGGCCTGGGTCCAGTAGTAGTCCTGGGTGACGGTCGCCAGGCCGTGCTGTTGGCCGAAGTCGTCCGCGCCCTCGCCGGAGAGCATGACGTGCCGGGACTTCTCCATCACCAGCCGGGCGCCCTCGACCGGATTGCGCAGGTTGCGCACCCCGGCGACGGCCCCCGCCGCGAGGTCCGAGCCGCGCATGACGGAGGCGTCCAACTCGTGGGAGGCGTCGGCGGTGAACACCGCGCCCTTGCCCGCGTTGAACAAGGGATCGTCCTCCAACACCTTCACCGCGGCCTCCACCGCGTCCAGGCTCGTGCCGCGGCGGTCGAGGACCTTCTGCCCGGCGCGCAGGGCACGGGCGAGCCCGTCGCGGTACGCCTTCTCGCGCGCGGGCGTGGTCGTCTCCCGGTCCAGGGCGGCGCCCGCGCCGCCGTGCACGGCGAGCACGACGTCACGGGCGTCCGGCCGGGGCTTGGTGGTGCCGGGCTCGCCCTGCACGGCTCGGCCCTGCGCCGTCTTGGACTGCTCGGCCGTGTCGGGCCCAGGCCCATCCTGCTCGGCAGCGACCGGCACCGCCGAGGACGGCGCCGCCGCACCACCCGCGCCCGGTACGGCGACGAGGGCGGCGGTCACCGTGACCGCGAGCAGCGAGGGCAGGATCCAGGCCGGGGTGCGACTGCTGGGCATGGGGCGCTCCTTGTCACGGGGTGCGCGTACCGCCTCGGTGGCTGCGCACCGACTGAGTTGGTGCGCCCGACTGTACTGTCATGCCCATGCCTTGATCGAGAGTGCCGGGGCCGCTGGATGCGGCCCGCCGTGGTTCAGACCTCGACCATCACCTGGTCCAGCGACTTGCGCACCAGATCGGGCACCTGGCAGTCCGGCGCCGGGTAGCCGACCGGGATCACCGCGAACGCCTTCTCGTTCGCCGGCCGGCCGAGGACCTCGGAGAGGAAGCGCATCGGGCTCGGGGTGTGGATGAGGGCGGCGAGCCCGGCGAGGTGGAGGGCGCTCAGGAGCATGCCGACCGCTATGCCGACCGACTCGTCCACGTAGTAGTGCTTGCGCTTGCTGCCGTCACCGCCGAGCCAGTAACGCTGCTGGAAGACGACGATGAGCGCCGGGGCGTCCGTGAGGTGCGGCTTGACCTCGTCGGTGCCGAGCGGGCGCAGCGCCGCCAGCCACTCGTCGCCGAGCCGCCCGTCGTAGGAGATCTGCTCTTCCTCCTCCGCCGCCTGACGGATGCGCCGCCGGATGTCGGCGTCCCGGACCAGGACGAAGGTCCAGGGCTGTTGGTGGGCGCCGGACGGCGCGGTCGCGGCACAGGCGATGGCGTCCCTGACCACCTGGAGCGGTACGGGGTCGGGGGCGAACTGGCGCACCGTGCGCCGCTCGTCCATCCGGGCCCGCAGCTCGGCCGCGCGTGCCAGGGACTCGTCCTGGGGCATGCGCTCGGGCCGATAGGGGACGGGGCGGTAGGGCTCGCCGTGGGTGGGGGTCCAACGCTCGGTCGTCGTGGGCATGCCCGAGAGTGTGCCGCCTTCCGCCCGCCGGCGGCAGGGGGTGCGCCCTGATTTCCGGATGCTCATGTCCGCAGTCCGGACAGCAGGCGGTCCAAGGCCCGTTCGGCGTCGGTGAGCGCGCTCGGGGCGGTCGAGCGCGCCAGCCAGATCGCCGTCTCGTTCATCGCCCCGGACAGCAGTCTGGCCAGCGGCGCCACCGGCTGCTCCGTGATGACGCCCGCGGCCACCAGGGACTCCAGCGCCTCCGCCAGATGCCGGGCCGACGCGTCGTCGTCCATGGCGCGCCACTCGTCCCAGCCCAGCACCGTGGGCGCGTCCACCAGCACGATGCGGCGGACGGCCGGATCGGCACCCGCCGCGAGGAAGGCGCGGCAGCCGGCCCGCAGCTGCTCCCAGGGATCGGCGTGCGCATCGGCCGCCGCCGCGACCCGCTCGCCCAACTCGCTCTGTACCTCGGCGACCACGGCCCGGAAGAGCCCTGCCTTGCTGGCGAAGTGGTGGTACGCGGCGCCCTTGGTGACGCCGACGGCCGCCGCCACGTCGGCGAGCACGACGTCGTGATACCCGTCGGCGGCGAAGCGGCGCCGCCCTTCCGTGAGCAGCGCCCGTCGCGTAGCCGCCCGCTGGTCAGCCCGGCTGGTCGCCATGTCCGTACCGCCCTTCCCTTTTCGCATACCCCGGGTATGCTAACCCCATGCTTCACATACCTTGGGTATGTGAAAGGGGTGCGCCAGCGTCCCCTCCATCACGACGAAGGGACCCGTCATGACCAGCAAGCTCGGTGGCTTCTACCCGGTGATCTGCGCCAGCGACGTCGCCGCATCGCGCGACTTCTACACCCGCCACTTCGGCTTCGAGGTCACCTTCGAAGCCGACTGGTACGTGAGCCTGCGCCGTCCAGACGCCCCGCAGTACGAACTCGCCCTGCTCGACCCCACCCACGCCAGCGTCCCGGAAGGGCACCGCACCCCGATCCAGGGCGGGCTCCTGCTGAACTTCGAGGTCGACGACGTGGACGCGGAGCACCGGCGCCTGGTCGGCGCGGCGCAATGGCCGGAGCTGCTGCCGCTGCGGACCGAGGAGTTCGGGCAGCGCCACTTCATCGTCGCCGGGCCGGACGGGGTGATGATCGACGTCATCACGGTCGTCCCGGCGACCGAGGAGTACGCCGAGCAGTACGCCGAGGGGCACGCCCCCTAGGGTCCAGCTGCTCGGGGACCGTCAGGGGCAGAGCGCCGTGTTCACGACGGCGAGCAGGGCGTTGGTGGCCCCTTCGGTGCGCGGGGTCTCATTGACGACGACCGTCACCTGCCGTCCGTCCGGTGCCGCGGCGCTGATGGTGTGGTGGCCGGCGCGGGTGCCTCCGGTGTGCCCGGTGAAACGGCCGCCGCACGGCAGCGGGCCGGTGATCAGGCCGAGTCCGTACCGGCCTTCGGGGCCGAGTCGGTTCGGGTCTCCGGCGACGGTCGTCCGCATCTCGGCCAGCCGTTCGGGACTCAGCAGCCGGCCGCCGAACAGGGCGGCGAAGAAGGCGTTCACATCGGCCGCCGTGGAGACGAGCGCACCGCCGGCACCGCCCGCCGACGTGTTCCACGTCGTGCCGTCCACCCGGACCGATGCGCCGTCGGCGCCGCCCTCTCGGACCGTGAAGTAACTGCGCGAGTGCGGACCCCGGATGGTGGGGGAGGAGCCCGGCCAATAGGTGTCGTCCAACCTCAGCGGCTCGATGACCCTACGGGTGACCTCCGCCTCCGCGGGGCGGCCGGTGACCTCCTCGATGACCAGGCCGACCAGGACGTAGTTGGTGGTCGAGTAGTGCCACGGCGATGTCGGACGCGGCTCGCGCAGCGCCAGTTCCACCAACTCCCGCGGGGCGAAGTGGTGGCGGCGCAGCCAGGAGACGGCGGCGTCGGCAAGGGCGTCACTGTGGTCCGGCAGTCCGCTGGTGTGCTGGAGCAGCTGCCGTACGGTGATGGCGCGCCCGTCGTACCCGTGGCCGCGCACCAGGCCCGGCAGGTATCGCTCCACGGACGCGTCGAGCGACAGCAGCCCTTCGTCGGTCAACTGGAGGGCGGTCGCCGCGGTGAACGTCTTGGTGATGCTGCCGATGCGGTACCGGTCGGTGGCGTTCATCGCCCGGCCAGTCCGCAGGTCGGCCTGCCCACTGGCCGCCGACCACCGCTTGCCGTGCGGGTCTGTCACCAGGGCTGCCGCTCCCGCGAGGTCGTGACGCCCGGTCAGCTCGTCCAGGCTGCGCTGGAGCGAGGTGCGGCTGCTCTCCGTGCGCGTCGACGGGTCGGAGGTGGGGGCCGTGGAGGCGAGGAGGGCGGCGAAGGCGAGGAGCAGTGCGGAGGGCATGACCGAAAGGCTAGGAGCGGCGCCGCCGCCAGGCGCGCCGGCTACCTCCCCCATCTGCGGTGGAGCCGGCTCCACCCCGGGCCCGCTAGGACGGCGAACCGGTCAGCCGCTGCCACAGGGCGCTGAGGTGTGCGTCGAGCACCCCGAGCGCTTCGTCGTGGGTGAGGTGGTCGATGAGGACGTGGGCGGTGAGGCCGTCCGCGAGGGCCAACAGGGTGCGGGCCTCGCGCTGCGCATCGACGTCCGCACCGCCGCCGGCGTCCGCGCCGCCCTCGGCGATGAGATGGGTGAACACCTCCTCCAGCGCTGCGTAGTTCGTCCGCAGCGTGCGGGTCAGCTCCGGACTGACGGCCGCCTGGGCGACGAAGGCCAGCCACACCCGTGCCTCGGCGCGGTGCACCGGGTCGAGCAGGGACACCTCCGTCGCCGCATGCCCGAGTGCGCTCGCCGCCGACTGAGCGGGCGCGCGCACCACCCGCGCGCGCACGCGTTCCCCGATCCGCTCGCCGACGTGGTCGAGGGTGAAGGCCAGCATCTCGTCCTTGGTGCTGAAGCAGCGCTGGACGGCCCCCATCGACACCCGGGCGCGCGCCGCGACGTCCCGCAGGGTCACGCCCTCCAGGCCGCGCTCGTCGGCGAGCCGGCAGACGGCCTCCGCAATCAGTCGACGTCGGCCCTCGTGGTCCACCTGCCGGGGCATGTCGCCACCTTCCTCACCGGTCGTACGCGTGCACGCGGACCCCCGCCGTGCCTACGGGCACTTTATTCGATGCGGCTGCATCGATACGTGGACTACAGTTTCGATGCAAACGCATCGGAACGTGGGAGTGGGTCGAGTACATGACCGAGCAGATGCAGGACGCCCCGTGGAAGCTGTCCGCCGCCGCCCAGGCGCAGGCCGTACGCCGGGGAGAGGTGAGCGCCGTCGAACTCGTCGACAGCCATCTGGCGCGGATCGCGGAGGTCAACCCGCGGATGAACGCGGTCACCCAGCTCCTCGCCGAACGTGCCCGCGAGGCCGCGGCGGCAACCGATCGACGCCGCACCGCGGGCGAGGAGTTGGGCCCCCTGGCGGGCGTGCCCTTCACGGTGAAGGAGTCGACGCCCGTCGAGGGCGTTCCGACCACCTTCGGGGTCCCGCGCTTTCGCGATCTGGTGGCGGCGGCGGACGCCCTGCCCGTGGCGCGGCTGCGCGCGGCCGGCGCCGTCCCGATCGGGCACAGCAACATGCCCACCCTGGTCCTGGCGGGCGTGCACTCCCGCAGCGAACTGTTCGGCGACACCCGGAACCCCTGGGACGGCCGGCGCACCCCCGGCGGCAGCAGCGGGGGCGACGGGGTCGCCGTGGCCACCGGCATGGCGGCGCTCGGGCTCGGCAGCGACGCCGGGGGGTCGGTGCGCATCCCCGCCCAGTTCTGCGGGGTGGCCGCGCTGAAGCCGTCCACCGGCCGTTTCCCGGCCGACCAGCGCGTACTCAGCTCCGACGACGTCGGTCCCGCGTCGCAACTGCTCGTCACCGACGGCCCGCTGGCGCGCCGCGTCGGCGACCTGAAGCTCGCGTACGACGTCCTGGCCGGGACCGACCCCCGGGACCCACGGGCGGTGCCCGTGCCGCGCTACGGCGAACCGCTGCCCGGACCCGTCCGCGTCGCGGTCGTACCGGACCCCGGCGGTCACGGCGTGCACCCGTCCGTGCGGGCGGCGGTGGAGCGGGCCGCCGAGGCCCTACAGGACGCGGGGTACGCCGTGTGCGACGTGCCGGACGTGCCGCGGCTCGACGAGGCGCTCGACGCGTACGGCCGCATCACCGTCACCGAGTTCGCCCCCGCGTGGCCCGCGGTGCGCACCCTGCTCGGCGCGGGCGGTGACCGCTACCTCTCCTACGCGATGGAGCGCACACCACCCGCGAGCGGCGACGAACTGGTGGCGCTCATGGGCACCTGGCTGGGCATCCGGCGCTCCTGGGCCGAGTTCCTCGACACGTATCCGCTCGTGCTCGGCCCGGTCTTCACGGAGCCCCCGTTCGAACCGGGCCTGGAGTCGCGCGACCGGGCGGGCCGCGAACGGGTCGCCTCGGGGATGCGCCTGTGCACGGCCACCAGCTTCGTGGGCGTACCGGCCGTGGCCGTGCCGACGGGGGTGGCCGACGGGCTCCCCACCGGGGTGCAGATCGTGGGACGAGCCTTCCGGGAAGACCTGTGTCTGGCCGCGGCCCAGGCGATCGAGGACCGCGCGGGGGTGCTCACCCCGATCGACCCGGTCGACGCACCGCACCCCTGAGCAGGCCCTAGCCTCGGGGCGCCTTCGTCGCGGGCGGCGGTGCGCAGGCGTCGTCGCGATCGGCGAAGGCGGAAGGCTCGTAGTGCAGCGCCTTCGGCACGCCGGCGTCGATCGCTTCGACCGCCTCGCCGATGCCGGCGAACAGCTCCGGCACCACCGGGACCAGGCAATTGCCGCGCCCGAACAGCACCCGCCCGGGGCCGTCCACCTCCATGCCCACCACGTCGGCGAAGGGCAGGTGGTGCACGTGCCCGCGACCGTCGCGGCTCCACACCGCGTCGCCGGTGAGCACCAACCGGGCCGTACGGGCCTCCGGAAAGCGCAGCCGGTCGAACATCGACGGCCTGAAGTGCTTGCCTCCGGCGGGGAGTTCCCCGCCGCGGGGGTGGGCGCAGCCGCCCTCGGTGAGCGGGGCCCCGTCGAGCTGCGCCAACTCCACCTCGACGTCCTCGGGAACGACCAACAGCGCCGTGGCCAGCGCCGCCGCGAACGCCTGCCGCGCGCTGTCCGGGGTCACCTCGGCGAGCGCGGCGAGACGCGTCGCCGCGTCCTCGTACGGGATGTCGGAGAGCAGGCACGCGCCCGCTTGGCCGAGCTCCGCCGGGGTCGCCCGGGGGTCGAGCCACGCCTCGCGGAATCCGGCGATCTCCTCGGAGAGCTCCGCATCGGTGACCCCTTCGGAAGCCAGCCGCAGGGCCTCGCGCCACAGGATCTCCGCGACCCGTCGCTGCTGTCCGGCGCGGGCGTCGACGACCACGGTGAACTCGCCCCGACCGCCCCCGCTGTGCATGCGCGCACCGTCGACGTCGTACGACAGCCCCTCCTGGTGGCGCAGCACCTGCCTCAGCCGCTCCTGGAGCACGGCGTGCGCCGCGGTCAGCGCCGCGTCGTCCAGGTCCGCGTGCAGTCCCAGACCCGGACCGGGCACGTTCGCCGAGAGCCAGTGGGGACCGGACGACATCACCGGTTGGGCGTCACCGCGCTCGGGCCGCTTGCCCTGCGGCAGGGGCAACCGCAGGGCGGGCGGCGGCGGTCCGGTGAGCAGGAGGACGGCGTTGCCCGCGTGGAAGGACCGGGCGACGGTCTCGCGTACGGCCTCGACGGGGATGCGGTCCGGACCGGGTCCGTCCCACGAGACGAGCCCCGCACCCACCGTGCCGTAACGCGCGGACAGCAACTCCGCGGTGACCGGGTCGGTCACCCCGCTGGCTTCGGCGGCCAACACTCCCGCTTCGCGCTCGATCCGATCGACGGGAAGCGCGCCGAGGGCCTTGCAGACCGCGGCGAGGAAGTCGGCGACCTGCTCGTCGGTGCCGGAGACGGTGAAGTCGGTGAGGTTGAGCGAGACGGAGGCGTTGTGTTCGTGGTGCAGCCTCGGCAGCGTGCTCATCGCGAGGTGTTCGACGAGGTGGGTGACCCCGATGGTGCGGAACGACTCGTCGCGCGCGCCGTGCCCGAAGACCAGGGCGGCTTCGAGCGGCCCGGGCGCCGCTGACCACAGGACGGGCACCCCGTCGATCACATCGTGTTGCATGGCCCGAGCATATGGTCCTTTTCTGTTGTGGTGTGCACGGGTGCGGAGCACGACCGTTACGACGGCGGCGCCGGAGGCGACGGCGGGGGTTCGGCGCGATGGTCCGCGATGGTCGAGGCTCCCGGCCGCCCGGATCAGTCGGCCGCGGCGGGGAGTCGGACCGTCGCCGTCAGCCCCCCTTCGGGATGGGGCGTGAGGATGAGTTCGCCGTGGTGCGCCGTGGTGATGGCGGCCACGATGGCCAGCCCGAGGCCGTGCCCCCGCCTGCCGGCGCTGGGCCCCGTGCCGGACGTGCGGCCCTCGCCGCGGAGGAAGGGCTCGGTGAAGGTGGCAACGGCTTCGGGGCGCAGCACCGAACCCGTGTTGCTGACGGTGATGTCGACGTGTCCTGGTGCGGTGGGGGAGGGGCCCGCCGTGAGCTCCAGGCGGCCGTCGTTCGGGAGGTTGTGCCGGATGGCGTTGTGCAGCAGATTCACCGTGAGCTGCTGCAACAGGACGTCATTGGCGGTCACGGAGACCGGGTGGACGGTGGCGTGCACGGCGATGGAGCGGGCGGCGGCCTCGGGGCGGACGACATCGAGTGCTTCGGTGACGGTCTCGGACAGGTCCAACGGGGCCAACTCGGGCGGGGTGTGTCCCAGCGCGGAGAGCTGCAACAGGGCGTTCACGATCTCGATGCCGCGCTGGTTGGTCTCGTACAGCCGGGACACCAACTGGGGGTAGTCCTGGCCGTCGGGGTCCGCTCGGGCGACGTCGAGTAGGGCCCGGTTGACGGCGAGTGGCGTGCGGAGTTCGTGGGAGGCGTTGGCGGCGAAGCGTTGTTGCGCCTCGAAGGACTGCTGGAGGCGGTCGAGCATGTGGTCGAACGCGTCGGACAGATGGGTGAACTCATCTCGGGGGCCGGCGAGTCCGACGCGGTGGTCCAGCGAACCCTCGGCCGCCTGGAGCGCGGCGTCCGTGATGTCCTGGAGCGGTTGCAGCACGCGTCCGGCGATGAACCAACCGCCCACGAGTCCGACGACGGCGAGCGAGAACAGCGCGAAACCGGAGATCCGCAGGAGCGCATCGAGGATCTCCTCGCGGGACGGCACCCGGTCGTTGTCACGGGGATTGGCCGCGGTCAGCGGATAGTTGGGCACGAACCGCATCACGACGTAGACGACGAAGAGCGTGGTCGCGGCCGTGATGACGACGAAGAGGGCGTAGCTGAGGGTCAGGCGCAGGCGCGCGGTCAGCCGCCGCGGGCGCCCCTTGACCAGCGCCTCGCTCGTGGTCGGATCCAGCGCTGTGCTCACTGGTGCGCCTCCTGGCCGGGCTCCTCCATGCGGTAGCCGACGCCGGGCACGGTGTGGATGGCGGGCGGGTCGCCCAGGCGCTTGCGCAAGGTGGAGATGGTGATCCGCACCGCGTTGGTGAAGGGGTCGGTGTGCTCGTCCCAGGCGCGCTCCAGCAGCGTCTCCGCGCTGACGACCCCGCCCCGCGCCGTCATCAACACCTCCAGCACGGCGAACTGCTTGCGCGTCAGACTGATGTAGCGCCCGTCCCGGAACACCTCTCGACGGAACAGATCAAGCCGAATCCCGGCGTGTTCCAGGACAGGTGGAGTGCTCTCCCGAGGCCGGCGGGCGAGCGAGCGCAGCCGGACCACCAACTCCTCCAGGTCGAAGGGTTTGGTGAGGTAGTCGTCCGCGCCGAGCTCGAATCCGGCGACCTTCTCCTGGAGGCGGCTCGCGGCCGTGAGCATCAGCACGCGACAGCCGAGCTGCCGCTCGACGATGGAACGGCACACGTCGTCCCCGTGCGTCCCGGGAATGTCGCGGTCCAGGACGACGACGTCATACGCGTGGACGTCGAGCATTTCCAACGCCTGGTCGCCGTCCTCGGCGATATCCGCGGCGATGGCCGCGAGCCGCAGTCCCGACTGCACCGCCTCGGCGAGATATGGCTCGTCCTCGACAATGAGCACCCGCATGCGATCCCTTTCCCGTCCCCAGTACATTTCCCGCACCATCGACCCCCATGACATCACGCAGGCCATATCGCGAACGTATCGAAAAGCTGAGACGCCGACGGTATGGGCCTTCTCGTTCACTGGTGGCACAACGACCGAGAACGACGTCGGAGGGCGATCGCGATGGGTGGAAAGTACCCGAAGCAGATGACGGAGCCGCAGCAGGCCGATTCGGTGCAGCACACCGACCAGGGCGCTCGACCCGGTCGCACCACGGGTGGCCGGCGGGGGCGGCGCGCACTCGTCAGCGGGGCCATCGCCTCCCTTGTGTTGCTGGGCATGGCCTGGTGGGCGGTGGTGTCGACGGACGGAGGCCGGCTCGGGGTGGGCAGCAGCGGGGCCTCGGCGACAGGTCGCAGCGCATCGGAGGGGAAGGGCGCGGACGGGAGGAGCGGGGCCATTGGATCGGGTCGCCAAGTCACCCCCTTCGATACCGACCACCCCGCCGTGACCCGATTGGACCCCGCTCTGCTCACGGCTCTTCGGGCCGCCGCCACAGCGGCGAAGGAAGACGGCGTGGATCTCTTCGTCACCTCCGGCTGGCGCAGCAAGGAGTACCAGCGCGAGCTTCTCCAGCGGGGGATCGCGCGCCACGGAAGTCTGGAAAAGGCGCGCAAGTTCGTCAGCACTCCCGACAAGTCCGCACACGTGACGGGAAAGGCCGTCGACATCGGCCCGACGGACGCGGACGACTGGCTCATACGGAAAGGCGCCGCATTCGGCCTCTGCCAGAAGTACGCCAATGAGATGTGGCATTTCGAGCTGCTGACCGAGCCCGGAGGCACGTGTCCCGCACCCCTGCCCGACGCTGCCGGATGACGCGTGTCACCCGTCCGTCGCAGCGCGGCCGGTTCCGAGCGGTGCGACGCGTTCGCCATCGGGCGGACCGACCTCCGCGGAAAGCTCCATCGGCCTAGCCGCGAACCTTGCCGCCGACCTGCTCGCGGGCCCGGGCGGGCGTGCGGCGATGTGCAGCGGGGCGGCCGGGCCGATCGGCCGTCCCGGCTACGCCGTCAGCCACGCGGACCACTTAGGACATCCCAGAAAGGATCACCAGGCGTTAACGTGTTCCTTGACCTTCTGTTGACCAAGTTGGTCAATCCTTGACGTGCGAACGACAGCGCCACCACATGCCCGGAGGGAGGAAGTCAGTGCGTCACACGGCAGCCCGAAGCCTCTTACCGCTTCTCGTGATCGTCCTGTTCGCCCTGCCCTTCCTCGCCCCCGCCGTGACCGCTGCGTCCGCTCCCGTCCTCAGCTACGGCCCCACCAAGACCGAGCCCGGGAAGGAGCCCCGGGGCAGGACCTGCGAGCAGCCGGGCGAAGCGGCCAGTCCGTTACGCGCCCGCGACCGGCACCGAAGCGTTGACGTCGCACCGGCGACACCCCGCCCCCCACGGGCGACGAAGGATCCGGCTGCGGCGTACGAGCCGTACGTCCCCGCCGAGCACCACCAGCGCACGGCGAGATCCCTCACCGCTCACACCCCGGCCGCACTCCAGGTCTTCCGCTGCTGAGACCAGAGTCCTTCCCCCCACCTGTGCCTTGACAGCCCGACGCGCCCCAGGGGCGCGCCAGGAGGATTCACCACACCATGCAGCCCCTCATCGACAACGCCCGTGCGTTCGGACGGCAGCCTGAGGAGTTCGCGCGGCTGGCCGCCGGCCAGTCCCCCCAGGTCCTGTTCATCACCTGTTCCGACTCCCGGGTCGTTCCCGCGCTCATCACCGGCGCGCGCCCCGGGCAGCTCTTCGAACTGCGCACCGCGGGCAACATCGTCCCGCCCTACGCCTCCGTACACCCCACCAGCGAGGCAGCCACCATCGAGTACGCCGTGGAGATCCTCGGCGTCCAAGACGTCGTGGTCTGCGGCCACTCCCACTGCGGCGCCGTCGGCGCCCTGGTCCGCGGCGACGACCTGACCGGCGTCCCCGCCGTGCGTGACTGGCTCGCGCACGCCGCGCCCACCGCCACCTCCGGTGGCGCGGACGACCCGGCCGTAGCGGACGCGGTGCAGAGCCACGTCCTCGCGCAGCTGCTGCGCCTGCGGTCCTACCCGTGCATCGAACAACGGCTCGCGAGCGGCCAGCTCCGCGTGCACGGCTGGTACTACGAAGTGCACACCGGCTCCGTGCAGACCCACCGCGCCGACACCGACGCCTTCGTGGCTCTGTGAGTGGCCCGATGACCAGGTTCCCTCATTTGCGGCAGGACTTCGCCGCATCCCTCGTCGTCTTCCTCGTCGCGCTCCCGCTGTGCGTGGGCGTGGCCGTCGCCTCCGGAGTACCGGCCGAACTCGGCCTGATCACCGGCATCGTGGGCGGCATCGTCACCGGCCTGATGCGCGGCAGCAGCCTTCAGGTGTCCGGCCCGGCAGCCGGACTGACCGTGCTGGTCTTCGAGGCCGTCCGGGAGTTCGGACTGCCGGTGCTCGGTGCGATCGTGCTCGCCGCCGGCCTCCTCCAGGTCCTCATGGGCTTCCTGCGCACGGGGCGCTACTTCCGGGCCGTGTCGGTCTCGGTGGTGGAGGGCATGCTCGCCGGCATCGGCCTGGTGCTGATCGCCGGACAGCTCTACTCGATCGCCGGCTTCGAAGCCCCCGCTTCGGGCCTGAACAAGATCGCCGAACTGCCCGGGGCGCTCGTGCGGGCCCTGGAGTCCACCGACGCGATCGCATCCGTCACGATCGGCGCGGGCACCATCGCCGTCCTCGTCCTGTGGCGGCACGCACCGCGTCGGATGCGCACGGTCCCCGCGCCGCTGGCCGCGGTGGGCCTGGCCACACTGGTGGCCGCGGTCGGCGGGCTGCCCGTCGCCACGGTCGAGGTGAACGGCCTGCTCGACTCGATCCAGCCCCCGTCGGCCGACGCCTTCGGCACCCTGGCCACCGTGGGCGCGATCGGCACGGTCGTGGCGTTCACCCTGATCGCCTCCGCCGAGTCCCTGTTCGGAGCAGCCGCGGTCGACCGGCTGCACGACGGCCGGCGCACGGACTACGACAAGGAACTCATCGCCCAGGGCACGGGCAACGCGGTGTGCGGAGCGCTTGGCGCCCTGCCCATGACCGCGGTGATCGTGCGCAGCGCGGCGAACGTGCAGGCGGGCGCCCGGACCAAGGCGTCCCGTGTGCTGCACGGCGTGTGGCTGCTGCTGTTCGCGGCGCTGCTGCCGTCCGTCCTGGCGTACATCCCGATCCCGGCACTGGCGGGCATCCTGGTGCACGCCGGCTGCAAGCTGGTCCCCGTGCGGGGGTTGGTCAGCCTGTGGCGCCAGCACCGGGGCGAGGCCGTGGTCCTGGTGGTCACCGCCGTGTCCATCGTCGTGATCAGCATGTTCGAGGGCGTCCTCATCGGCCTTGCACTCGCCATCGCGAAGACGGCGTGGGAGGCGTCCCACGTCCGCCTGGAGGTCATAGACAAGGGCGCCGGACCCGTTCAGGCGTACCTGTCGGGCAATGCGACCTTCCTGCGGTTGCCGAAGATACTGGACAGCCTGGAGGCCCTGCCGAAGGACCGCCCGGTGGAGCTGGACCTCACGGGACTGCACCACCTGGACCACGCGTGTCGCACGGCACTGGAGACCTGGGCGGAGCGCCACAGCGCGGCCGACACCGACCCGGTGCGCATGACCACGCACTGACACCGGCGGACCGCTGCGCGCGGTCACCGTGTCACTGAGCGCTTGACGGCGCGGCGTCGGCCTTCGGGTCGGCGCCGCGCTGACGTTCCCGCCCGGGACGGATCAGTCGGTGGCCGCGGACGCTCCGCCCGCGGTCCGCCGCGCGTGCCACTCGCGGGCGATCTCGTCCAGGTCGTAGGGCTTCAGGCCCAGCGCAGGACCCGGCGGGGGCCGCAGCATCATCTCCATGATCCGCGGGTTCACCTCGGCCACGATGCGCCGGGCCGCCTCCGCGGAGGGCGCGGCCCACGCCGCCTCCAGGGCGTCCTCGGCCTCCTTGCGCAGGGCGAGGGCGGGCGGCAGGACGCTCATCCCCTCCCTGGCCATCTTCCGCTTGATCCACCACAGCTCGTCGTAGGGGGCCTCCACGTCGGCGGGGAGGGGCTTTCCGGCGCCCGGCAGGGAGGCGAATTCGCCCCGTGCCTCGGCATCGCGGATCTGGTGGTCCACCCAGGACTCTTGACTGACACCCGGCGGTTTGCGTTCGGTCATGTGTCCATGGTCCCAGACCGGCCGGTACGTCCCGCCCGGCCCGGCCGAGGGGTATACCTGGGCCCAGGAGGTGGGGCCGATGACCAAGCCGCAGACGGTGGACTTCTGGTTCGACCCGGTGTGCCCGTACACCTGGCTCACGTCCCGGTGGTTGGTGGAGGCGGCGGCCGTACGCCCCCTGGCCGTGCACTGGCGGGTGATGAGCCTGTCCGTCCTCAACGAACACCGGGACGAGAACCCCGAGGGCGACTGGGAGGAGTACATGTGGGCCCCGGTGCGGCTGTGCGCCGCGGTGGAGGCCCGGTACGGACAGCAGGCGCTCGGGGACCTGCTGACGGCGATGGGCAACCGCTTCCACCGCGACGGGGACTGGGGGAACCTCACCGGGGTCCTCACGGACGCCGGCCTGCCGCCGGAACTCGCGGGAGCGGCCGAGTCCACCGCGTACGACGACGCGATCCGCACCTCGCACGCCGAGGCCGTCGCGCTCGTCGGGGACGACGTCGGCACCCCCGTCCTCGCGGTCACCGCGCCGGACGGTGAGCGCGTAGGGTTCTTCGGCCCGGTCGTCGCCCCGGTGCCCACCGGTGAGGCGGCCGGACGCCTGTGGGACGGCTTCCTGCTGCTGGGCAGTGTCCCCGGCTTCTTCGAACTCTCCCGCGCCCGCCCCGCGCAGCCCCCGACGGACACGGTCGACGAGCCCGCCACCGACGAGCACATCGCCGGTCCCGCCGAGGTGTTCGACGCCCTGGGCGCCGACTACGAGCGTTCCTTCGCCCACTCCCCGGGACACCACGCGTCCCTGCGCCGCCTCCTGGCCGAACTGGCCCCCGGCAGCCGCGTCCTCGACCTGGGGTGCGGCACGGGACGACCCACCGCCCAGACCCTCGTGGACGCCGGCCACCGCGTCCTGGGCGTCGACATCTCGCCCGTCATGGTGGACCTCGCCTCCCGCCAGGTGCCCGGCGGCTCCTTCATCTGCGCCGACGTGCGCACCCTCGACCTCGCGGCCGGCTCCTACGACGCCGTGTGCGTGTACTTCTCCCTCCTCCAGATGTCCCGCGACGAGCAGTCCCGAACGCTCCACCGCATCGCCCGGGCGCTCGTCCCCGGCGGGCGGCTGGCCATCGCCACCGTCCCGCTGGACGTCGACGGCGTGACCGTCGAGTTCATGGGGCAGACGGTGCGGGTCACCAGCTTCGACTCCGAAGCCTTCACCGCCGTGGTGACCGCGGCGGGCTTCACGGTCCGGTGGTCGCACCAGGCCACGCTGGAACTGCCGGACCCGAACCGGCCCGCCGAGCCTCACCTCTTCCTGCTCTGTGAACGGACGTGACGCACCACGAACCGTGGACCGCCCCGCCCTGCGGCGCCCCCGTGCGTTGTCAGTGGTGGATGCCAGGCTGGTGGCATGGATGCGGAGAGCTTCATGCGGGGCCGGGTGTACGGCGCCGACCACGACCACCCCGGCCCCCGACCCGGCCGGGACTACGCCCAGTTGGTCGCTGGGCCGCTCGACGGCCTGCTGCTGGACCTCACGGACTGGACGCCAGACCAGCGGGAGACCGGCGCCGCACTCACCACCGAGATAGGCCGTTACGGAGCGGGCGGCAGGACCCTGTACCGTCCCCGCCCCGGCTGTCCCGGTCGATGGGACTGGGCCGGCGACGTCCCGTGACAGGCCCCGTTCTGACCCACTCGGTTAGGCTCTCCGCATGATCGATTCCACGTCGCTGGTGGGGGAGTTGCCGGAGTCCGACGGAGGCTGGGAGCCCGTGACGGGCGGCGAGTCCGGAGCCGTCGTCCTGCGCTCGTCGGACGACGCGCGGTACGCCAAGTGCGTCCCCGCCTCCGACACGGCCGAGCTGACGGCCGAACGCGACCGCGTCGCCTGGCTCGCCGAACAGGGCATCCCCGGCCCACGGGTGCTCGACTGGCGCGCGAACGAAACCGCGGCCGTACTGGTGACCAGCGCGGTCCCCGGAGTGCCCGCGGACCGGGTGCCGGCAGCGGACCTGTGGACGGCCTGGCGGTCGATCGCCGAAGCCGTACGCCAGGTGCACGACCTGCCCGCGGAGCGGTGCCCCTTCGCCCGCGACCTCACCGCCGTGTTCGCCACCGCCCGCGACGTCGTCGCCCGCGGCGCCGTCAACCCCGACTTCCTCCCTCAGGAGCAGCGGGACACCCCCGGCACGGAGCTGCTCGCCCGACTCGCGCCCCAACTGGACGAGCGCCTCGCCCAGGAAGCGGCCGAGACGGTCGTCTGCCACGGCGACCTGTGCCTGCCCAACATCGTCCTCGACCCCGCGACCCTGCGCGTCTCCGGCTTCATCGACCTCGGCCGCCTCGGCCGGGCCGACCGTTACGCCGACATCTCCCTGCTGCTCGCCAACTCCCGGGACACCTGGCCGGACGAACGGCAAGCACGGGCCGCGGACGAGGCGTTCGCCGAGCACTACGGCATCGCGCTCGACGCTGAACGCCAGCGCTTCTACCTCCACCTCGACCCGCTGACCTGGGGCTAGGGCCCGTCCCATCCAGGGGAGACGCCTAAGGAGCGTCCGCCGCTGCCTCGATCGCCGCGAGGTCGAGCTTGCTCATGGTGAACATGGCCCGCATCGCGCGGTCCGCGCGAGCCGGATCGGGGTCGCTCAGCACCTCGTCCAGACCGTGCGGCACCACCTGCCAGGACAGTCCGTACTTGTCCTTGAGCCAGCCGCATTGCCCCGGCTCGCCGCCGTCCGCGGTCAGTGCCCGCCAGTAGCGGTCCACCTCCTCCTGGTCCGCGCACTCGACCAGCAGCGACACCGCCTCGGTGAAGGTGAACTCGGGGCCGCCGTTGATCGCCGTGTACCGCTGGCCGTCGAGCTCGAAGTCCACGGTCAGCACGGTGCCCGCGGGCCGCGGCCCGGCCTCGCCGTAGTGCATGACCCGGGTGATCCGGGAGCGGGGGAAGATCGAACAGTAGAACTCGGCGGCTTCCTTGCCCTGCGTGTCGAACCACAGGTTCGGAATGATCCGGGGCATTGCACTCTCCTGGCGTTCGGGCGCGCTGTGCGCGCGGTCAACGGGCCCGCCACCCCGGGCGGCCGAAGCGGGACCCTCCACGTATGAAGACCGCTGCGGACCACGGAACTCACCGGTGTGCGGCAGTCTCCGAGGCCGGACATTGCCGGAAACGCCCCATGAACCCGCCGTCGCCGTCACGCATGCTCGTGCGAGGAACGGAAGACGGTGCGACGCACGCAGGGGGAGAAGCAGAGATGACGACACCAAGGTTACGGGCTGTTGCCGCCACCGCCGGGCTCGCGCTGCTGTTCGCCGCCGGGTGCAGCAGCGGAGACGGCGACCGGGACAACAGCGACGTACAGCTCCGGGTCGACAAGAAGGCGGCCCTCGCCGACGAGTCCGTGCGGATCCAGGTCACCGGTCTGGAAGCGGGCCAGAAGGTGAGGGTGACCTCGCAGGCCACGGACTACAAAGGGATGAAGTGGACCGGTCGGGCCGAGTTCGCCGCGGACAAGAAGGGGACGGTGGACCTGAACCGCGCCCGGCCGCGCTCGGGCACGTACGAGAAGGCCGACGGCATGGGCCTGTTCTGGTCGATGGAGCCCGCGAAGGGCGACCCCGACGAGTCGTTCTTCGCCCCCAAATGGCCGCAGGACCAGTCCTCGTACGAGGTGGACCTGGCCGTCGAGACCGACGGGGAACAGGTCGCGGTCGAGCGGCTGACCCGCACCTGGCTGCGCGAGGGCGTAACCCACCGGTCGCTGACCGCGGCGAAGGACGGGGTGGTCGGCACGCTGTACCTGCCGGCACCCGGGCAGGAGCGCCGAACGCCGGTGTTGAACCTCGGCGGCTCGGAAGGCGGCCCCAGCGACCCGTACTCCGCCGCCGTGTGGGCCTCCCGAGGGCACCCCGTGCTCGCCCTGTGCTACTTCGGCTGCCCCGAGCGCCCGGAGAACCTGGGGCGGATCGAGCTGGGCTACTTCGCCTCCGCGGCCCGGCTGCTGCACAAGGAAGCCGGCGCTCCGGTACGGCGGCCGACCGTCATCGGCTCCTCGCGCGGCAGCGAGGCCGCGCAGCTCCTCGCGCAGTACCACCCTGAGCTGGTCCACGACGTCGTCCTCTTCTCGCCGAGCGAGAACACCAACCCCGGGTTCCCTATCGGGAGAGAGCCGGCCTGGACGAAGGACGGCAAGGCGATCGAGCACATCACGATCCCCCTCGACCGGGTGCGCGGTACGGTGCTCGCCGTCGCCGGCGGTGAGGACGGACTGTGGCCGACGGCGGATTCCGTGAAGAGGATCGCCGAGCAGCGCGGCGCGTCGGGCCAGCAGCACCGATCCCTGACCTACGACGACGCCGGGCACTCCCTCGGCATGCCGCCGAACCTCCCTAAGGGCCTGCGCTTCAAGCACCCGGTGCATGGCGCGCTCATGAACATGGGCGGCACCCGGGTCGCGAACGAACAGGCGCGCTCGGACAGTTGGGCGCAGACGCTGAAACTGCTCCAGAGCTGAGGGCCGACGGGGCACCGGGGACTACCGCGGTCGCCCGCACGTGGGATATGGGTGGCTGGGTGCCCCGCCCGGGGGCGCCCACCACTCGTGAGGAGGCCCCCGTGGACGGCTGGTACGTGGACGACCGCTGTACGAACTGTGACGTCGCCCGGCAGCTCGCACCCGAAGTGCTCGTCGAGGTCGACGGGAAGTCGCAGGTGCGGCGCTTACCGGTGGACGAGGCGGAGACCCGGCTCCTGCACGCCGCGGCCTTCGCCTGCCACACCCGCTCGATCCGCCCCGCCTCCGGTCGGCTGGACCCGGCCGACGACCCCTTCCCGCTGGCCCTGGACGACGACGTGCTGCTGTGCGGGCACAACTCCCCGCAGACCGCGGGCGCCAACGCGTACCTGCTCCGGCGCCCGGACGGCACGCAGATGATGATCGACACGCCGCGGTGGAGCACGTCGCTCGCCGAACGGTACGCGGTCAGGGGCCCGGTCACCGACGTGCTGCTGACCCACCGCGACCACGCCGCACACGGCCGTCGCTACGCCGACCACTACGGTGCCCGCCTGTGGATCCACCAAGGCGACATCGACGCCGCGCCGGACGCGGACCGCGTCCTCGACGGCACCGAGCCGAAGGAGATCGCCGAAGGCGTCACCGTCCATCCGCTGCCCGGCCACACCGAGGGCAGCGTGCTGTACGTCGCCGACGGCCGGTACTGCTTCAGCGGCGACAGCTTCTACTGGTCGCGCACGACCGACGACCTGGCCGTCGCGGAGAGCGTGACCTGGTACTCCATCGAAGAACTGGCCGCCTCCCTGGCGAGGGTGGCGCCGCAGCTGCGGTTCGAGTGGGTGCTGCCGGGCCACGGCGACCGACGGCGCCTGCCGGCCGACGAGATGTCCCGTCGGCTGCGGGCGCTGGCGCACCGCACACAACTGCTCCAGCCCCGCCCGATCGACTTCACGGCCATCCGCTGGTGAACCCCGACCGGCCGCCGTCAGCCAGGGCGGTCGGCGGCCGATTCCGTACTTTCGGCCGGTCCGCCACCGGGCCCCGCTCCCTAACCTGATCACCATGACGAACGCGCAACGGCCACCCCGACCGCCAGCGGCGACGCCCGGCGGCGAACCCGGCACCAAGCTGGCCGCAGCCCTGCGTTCGCTAGCCTGATCGGCGTGACCGCTGTGGACCGGTGGGCCGCGAAGGCCCCCGCCGTCGCGCTCGGCGCCCTGTTCCTGGCGGCGATCGCCCTCCAAGCACTCGCCGTGGAAGAGAGCTGGGGAGCCGCGTACTGGCTCCTCGGCACCGTCGCCTCCGTGGTCGTGTGCGCCCTCGCGCTGCTGCGCCACCGCGCCTTGATGCGGACGGCGGTCGCGGGCGTCGGCGTAGCGGCCGTGACCGTACTCGTCGGACTCCTGCCCGACGTCCGACTGCCCGCCGAACCCGGGCCCGCGATGACCCTGGGGCTCGCGGTGCTCGTCGGATCCGCCGTCAGGACCCTGTCCGCGCCGCGGGCAGCCGTCCTCGCCGCCGCCGGGCTGCCGCTGATCGCCGGACAACTCGCGGCCCGACCGTCGTCCTCGGTGGCGGCCATCACCGCCGTGGGCTGGCTGACGGCCGTCGCGGTGGGCCTGTGGGCCCGCGCCCACGACGACCGAACACGGGCCACCGCCGACGGCGTGCGCCGGGCGGAGCGGCTCGAACTCGCCCGGGAACTCCACGACGTCGTCGCCCACCACATCACCGGCATGCTGATCGAGGCCCAGGCCGCCCAGGTCGTGGCCCGACGGGACCCGGGGAAGGTCCCGGACTCGCTGGCCGAGATCGAAGCCGCCGGCTCGGAAGCGCTGGTCGCGATGCGCCGCGTCGTGGGGCTGCTGCGCGACACCGACGACGCGGCGCCCGCCTCGCCCGGCCCGGAGGAGCTGAGCGCGCTGGTGGAACGGTTCGCCCGACAGGGCCCGCAGGTGCGCCTGCGCACGCCCGAGGGCGCCGCCGACTGGCCGCCCGAAGTGACCAGCACCGTGTACCGCATCGTCCAGGAAGCGCTCACCAACGTCCTGCGCCAC
This sequence comes from Streptomyces sp. NPDC048057, assembly GCF_040653095.1. Taxonomy (NCBI): domain Bacteria; kingdom Bacillati; phylum Actinomycetota; class Actinomycetes; order Kitasatosporales; family Streptomycetaceae; genus Streptomyces; species Streptomyces sp. NPDC048057. The sequence goes on along the minus strand of NZ_JBEZNF010000019.1, from coordinate 50,955 downwards.
GCACCCGGCGCCCGTACGGTCGAGGTCGACGTCGCCCGCTCCCGGGAAGGCGTCGCCGTCGAGGTCGTCGACGACGCCCCGCCGCACCCCGCCCGCCCCCGCCCGCGCGGCGGCTACGGACTGGTCGGCATGCGCGAACGCGTCGAGACGCTCGGCGGCTCGCTGCACGCCGGCCCCCGACCCGGCCCCGGCTGGTCCGTACGGGCCACCCTGCCCGTCCCCACCAGGGAGCCCGCCCCATGACCATCACGGTCCTCATCGCCGACGACCAGGCGATGATCCGCCGCGGGCTGCGCCTCATCCTGGAGGACCAGCCCGACATCACCGTCGTCGGGGAAGCGGCGGACGGGGCCGACGCGATCGCGCTGGCCAGACGGCTGCGCCCCGACGTCTGCCTCGTCGACATCAGAATGCCCGCGCTCGACGGCATCGAGGTCACCCGGGCGCTCGCCGGCCCGGAGGCGGTCGACCCGCTGCGGGTCATCGTCGTCACCACCTTCGACCTCGACGAGTACGTGTACGGGGCGCTGCGCGGCGGCGCGGTGGGCTTCGTCCTCAAGGACGCCGGGCCCGCCCTGTTGATCGAAGCCGTCCGCGCCGCCCACAACGGGGAGGCGCTGGTCTCGCCGTCGATCACCCTCAGACTGCTGCGCCACCTCAACGACGACGCTCCCAGGCCCCGCTCGGGCAGCCGGCAGCCGCCGCCCCTGACCGGCCGGGAGATGGAAGTCGTCCGGGCCGTCGCACGGGGGCGCACCAATCAGGAGATCGGCTCCGAACTGTTCATCTCGCTGAGCACGGTGAAGGGGCACGTGTCCGGCATCCAGGCCAAGCTCGGGCTGCGCAACCGGGTCGAGGTGGCGGCCTGGGCCTGGGAGAACCGCTTTGTCGACACGGACCCCGCCTGACGCGGCGCACCGCGTCGCGAACCGGTCGAAAGTACGGTCCCCGAGCGCCGGAACCGTCCGTGAGGCCGGTGCCGACCACCGGGACGAACCCTGAGGATTCAGGGCATGTCACACCCAGAACACCCGCCCACGCTGCACGCCGACGGCTTGACGAAGTCGTACGGCCGCCGCGGCACACCGGCCCTGAACGATGTGCACCTCACCGTCCCCGCCGGCCGCGTCATCGGCCTGGTCGGACCGAACGGCGCCGGCAAGTCGACGCTGCTGCACCTTGCCTGCGGACTGATCGAGCCCACGGCGGGCTCGCTGACCGTCCTCGGCGCGCGCCCGGGCGCAGGCGCCGCCCACCTCGCCAGGGTCGGCTTCGTCGCCCAGAACACCCCCGTGTACGGCTCCTTCACCGTCGAAGAACACCTTGAGCTGGGCGCCAAGACGAACCCGGCGTGGGACGCCGCACTCGCCGAGCGCCGCATCCGCCAGGTCGGGCTGGACATGAAGAAGCGGGCCGGACAGCTCTCCGGCGGCCAGCGGGCACAGCTCGCGCTGACCGTCGCCGCGGCCAAGCGCCCCGAACTGCTCATCCTCGACGAGCCGGCGGCGGCCCTCGACCCACTGGCCCGCAAGGGGTTCCTGCACCACCTCATGGAGTTCGTCCAGGAACTCGGCGCCAGCGCCATCCTGTCCTCGCACCTCCTCGGCGACATCGCCCAGGTCTGCGACCACCTCGTCGTGCTCTGCGACGCACGGGTCCAACTCGCCGGCGACACCCGCGACCTGCTGGCCCGGCACGCCCGGCTGGTGGCGCCGCGCCACCGGTTCGACCGGCTGCCCGCCGGGATCGAGGTCATCTCGGCGGAACACCGCACCACCCACACCACCGCCCTGGTGCGGGCCACGGGCCGGCCCCAGTGGGCGGCGCACCCGGTCGAACCCGTCCCCCTCGAAGAACTCGTCCTCGGATACCTGACCCGGGCGACCGGCGCGCTCGCCGCCCGGTCCGTCACCGCCGACGCAGGGGAGGGCCGGCGATGATCTGGCTGACCTGGCGGCAGTTCCGCGCCCAAGCGCTCTTCGGTCTCGGCGCGCTGCTCGTCATCGCCGCGTTCCTCACCTACCTGGGTGCCGACATCCGCGACGGCTTCGACGCCTACCGCGCCACCTGCGACGACGGGGGCGACTGCGCCCGGGCGAGGGACCAGTTCGAGAGCGCCCACAAGAACCCCCTGCTGTTCGTCGCGGCCGGACTCGGCCTCGTCCCCGCCGTCATCGGCACGTTCTGGGGCGCGCCGCTGATCGCACGGGAGTTGGAGACGGGCACCCATCGACTGGTGTGGAACCAGAGCGTCACCCGACGGCGCTGGCTGCTCACCAAGGTCCTCGTCGTGGGCCTCGCGGCCGTGGTGTTCACGGGAACCGCCGCCGCCCTGCTGACCTGGGCCGCCCACCCGTTCGACGAGATCGCCGAGAACCGCTTCGGCGCCGTGGAGTTCGGTGCCCGCGACGTCGTCCCGTTCGGCTACGCCGCGCTGGCCTTCACCGTCGGCACGGTGAGCGGACTGCTCCTGCGGCGCACCCTGCCCGCGATGGCCGTGACCCTCGTCGGCTTCATCGCCTTCCAGTTCTTCTTCCCCAACGTCGTACGGCCCGACCTCATGCCGCCGCAAACCGCCCAACTCCCCATGACGGTCCAGGCCATCAACGGGGCGAAGAACCTGGGCAGCATCGCCGGCGGAGCCGTCATCAACGGGGTGCGGATCCCGAACGCCCCCGACGCGTGGATCGCCGACACCAGCCCGCTGCGCACCGCGAACGGCGCGACGCTCGACGAAGCCACGTTCGGCGACTGCCTCGACAGCCCGCCCAAGACCGGTGCGGACGGCACCTTCGGTGACACCGCCGTGTGCCTGGCCAAGCACGACCTGCACGTCGAGGTCCGCTATCACCCGGGCAGCCGCTACTGGATCTTCCAAGGGCTGGAGAGCGCGATCTACCTGGTGCTCAGCGCGCTGCTGACCGCCTTCGGCCTCTGGCGGATCCAACGCCGGACGAGTTGATGCGCGCCCCGGCACACCGGTCCGGCATGCTGGGGCGCGGACGGACGCCACCGCGGAACGGGGGAGTCCGCCGCGGAAGAGGGAGGCAGGAACATGGGAGGCAGCGACGTGATCGTCTGGGTGAACGGCGCGTTCGGCAGCGGGAAGACCACCTTGGTGGACGCGCTGCGACCGCACTGGCCCGAAGCCCTCGTGTACGACCCGGAACAGGTCGGCTATCTGCTGCGGGAGATCGTGCCGGTGCCGACCGGCAACTTCCAGGACCTGCGGCTGTGGCGACGACAGGTCGTCGAACTGGCCGCGGGGCTGGTGGCGGAGTACCGCCGTCCCCTGCTGGTCCCGATGACCCTGGTCGACCCGGGGTATCACGCGGAGATCTTCGACGGGCTGCGGGACCGCGGCATCGCCGCCCACCACTTCTTCCTGAAGGTCTCCCCGCAGGTCCTCGAAGCGCGGATCGACAACCGGATCCACGCTCCGGGCGACCCGGAGCAGGAGGCGAAGGTCCGCAGCTGGTGCAAGGAGCAGATCGCGTCGTGCGTCGCCGCGGTCGACGCCCTGCCCGGTGACACCGTGTTCCTGGACGGCGAAGCGCCCACCGGTGACCTGGTCGACCAGGTGCTGGCCCGCGTCCGTCCGGGCAGCGGAGAGTAGCGCACCGCCTCTCGGTCGGCGGCCGTCGCCGCTGCTAGCGTGCGGGCGTGGATCTCTTCCTACGCTCGTGGGCGGCGTTGCGGACGGCCGTCGCCGAGCTCGCCGACGAGGACCTCGCCCGCCCGTCCGGCTGCACCGGATGGCTCGTGCGGGACCTGGTGTGCCACCTGGTCGTCGACGCCCAGGACGTCCTGATCACCCTGGTGACCCCGACCGACGCCGCGGTGACACGCAACGCGGCGACGTACTGGGAGGTCGCCGGGGAGTCGCCGAGCGGTGACGACCCGCTCGACGCGCTCACCGTACGGCTGGCCGCCGCGTACGGGGAGTCCTGGCTGCTGAAGTTCCACCTCGACGACGTCGGCTCGGCGGCCGGCCGCGCCGCCGAACTCGCCGACCCCGCCCTACGGGTGAGCACCCGTGACGTGGTGCTGACGGCGGGCGACTACCTCCACGCGTACGTGATGGAGTGGACGCTGCACCACCTGGACCTGGTCGCGCACCTGCCGAAGGCGCCCCGGCCGCCCGCCGATGCGCTGGCCGGCGCCCGCGCGCTGCTGGAGGAGATCGCCGGGGCGGCCTTCCCGACGTCTTGGGCCGACGAGGACGCCCTGCTCGTCGGCACCGGCCGGCGCACTGCGACACCAGAGGAGGGGGCAGCACTGGCCGAGGCGGGTCTGCGGGTCCCGCTCGTCCTCGGCTGACGGAACGTCCCCTCACGCCGCGGGCGTGGCCCGCCGGCGATCGGGAACGCCGAGCCGAACGGGCACGCCGGGGGAGTAGAGGACGCTGACGGGGGCCTCGCGGGGCGCGGGCAGCCCCGCGGCCGTGACCAGGCTCTCCTCACAGTGGAGCAGATCGGCGCGGTACAGGGGCCAGCGCGGGTGGTGGTTCGCCAGATAGGACGCCCCGCCGAAGAACCCGTTGTGCATTCCCCACCGCGCGGTGAGGAAGTGCTCCAACTCGGTCGGCTCCTCGATGCGTTCACCCCGACGCACCCGCAGTCGGCTGGCTGCCTCGCGCGGCCCGGGCCAGCGGCGCGAGCTGGTGTACGTGACGGTGTCGCCGACGGCCCGGACCGCCATCCGCGACCACACGTACGGCAGCCGGAACCCCACGCGCCCCATCACCACCGGTATCAGCCGGGAGGCGTCCATGGACCGGAAGACGACGCCGCGCCGGCCGTGCCCGTCCACCGAGTACAGCCGGACGTTGGTCTCCGGGAAGGACCCCAGGTACGGCACGCCGGGCAGCCTGAGCCACCCCACCTTGTGCATGCGGAACGCGACGAGGCCCACGTACGTCACGCCGTCGTACGTGTCGGGGACGGTGCCGCGGGGGAGCAGCGGCGCCACCGCGTCCGGCGGCACTGCCCAGTGCACGAAGCACAGGTCGAGCCACTGCTGGGTGAGGAGCGGGGTGGACACCGGGGCCGGGGCGTCGGGGGTGATGGGCGCTGGAGTCTGCACCCGGCAAGAATGGCAGAGCCGGGGGACCGGCACGGGGCCGGTCCGACTGCACGGTACGAGCGTCGCGACCGCGAGCGGGACCGCGCGGCCCGGGAGCCACCGGTCGTACCTCTGTGCCGTCGCCGGTTCCTAGGTCGCGTCGGCTCTTCGCAGGCCGCGGATGGCCGGTACGGCGAGCAGCAGGCCGACGGTGACCACGAGCATCGCCGAGGAGAAGAACAGCACCGGCTCGGCACCGACCCCCGTGGACACCGGCCCGACCGCGACCTGCCCCACCGGTCTCATCACGAGCGAACCGGCGACGTCGTAGGCGTGCACCCGGCCGAGCACGTCGGGCGGGATCTTCGTTTGGACGCTGGTGTGGAACATGACGATCCAGAACGCCGCCCCCGCCCCCTGGACGACGTAGCCGGTCGCAATGAGCGCAGGGGGCAGTTGCAGGGCCACCGCGAGCAGGCTGAAGACCGTGCCGAGCAGCGCGACGGCGCCCGCCCGCAGCGGGCGGACCGGTTTGAACCGCATGGCGACGAGCCCGCCGAAGACGCTGCCCAGGCCGAACATCGCGAGGACGAGGCCGAGGGTGCCCTCGCCGTGCCAGGTGGTGATCAGGCTCGGTCCCAGGGCGAGGAAGGGGCCGTTCACCGTCACCTGGTAGAACATCCAGATCACGATGACGCCCCAGAGCCAGGTGCGGGCCCGGAACTCCCGCCAGCCCTCGGCGAGGTCGCGGTGGATGGTGGTGCGTCGGGGCGAGCGCGGGATCTTCAACCGCAGGGCGAGGAGGCAGACCGCGCTGATCGCGAACGTCGCGGCGTCGATCGCGAGGACGACCGGGACGGAGGCGAAGGCGAGCAGCAGCCCCGCGGTGGCGGGGCCCGCCACGGTCATCAGCGACTCCGCCACGCGGATCGCCCCGTTGGCCTTCTGGACGTCGCTGGCGATCTGCGGGATGACGCTCGCGTAGCCGGGTTGGAAGGCCGCGGTGCTCACCCCGCTCAGCGCCAGCAGACCGAGGACCAGCCACAGCGGGGGGTCGCCGGTGGCGAAGGCGAGCGCCAGGGCTGCGTGGAGGACCAGCCGGAGCACGTCCGCGACGATCATGACGCGCACCGGTGTGAACCGGTCCACGAGGACGCCGCCGTAGATGACGAAGAGGGCCAGCGGCGCCGTGTGGGAGGCGAGGGCGTACCCGACGCCGTTGACGCCGTGCCCCGCCTGGAGCATGGCGACCGTCATCGTCGTCGGTATGAGCATGTGGTCGCCGAGGACGGACACCGTCCGCGCCACGAAGAAGAGGGTGAAGTCGCGGGACCAGACGTGCTCGGAGGTTCGCGTCGTCTCGGGTGTCAGGAGCACCAGGGAACCCTGCCCGGCCGCCTTGCCGTTCATGTGGGCCGCTACCGCAACCGCGGTCGATTCACGGCGTGATGATCAAGCGATCAGTAGCATGCCGTCCGACTGGCGCCGGGCGCGCCACGTCATCCGCGGCACCGGGCAGACGGCGACAAGGGGCAGGGGCATGGACCGTTTCAGTGGGAAGACCGTCCTCATCACCGGCGGCACCAGCGGGATGGGCCTGGCGACGGGGCACCGGCTGATCGCGGAGGGCGCCCGCGTCGTGATCACGGGCCGGGCCCGGGACCGCGTGGACGCCGCCGTCGAGGAACTCGGCCCGAACGCCACCGGCGCCGTCGCCGACACCGGTGACCTGGGTGCGATCGCGGCGCTGATGGACCTCGTCCGGGATCGGCACGGCCGGGTGGACAGCCTCTTCGCCAACGCCGGCACCGGCACGATCCGTGCGTTCGAGGACATCACGGAGGAGGACTTCGACCAGGCCGTCGACGTCAACCTCAAGGGGGTCTTCTTCACGGTCCAAAGGGCGCTGCCGCTGCTGGTGGACGGCGGCTCGGTCGTCATCAACGCGTCCTGGACCCTGCACCGTGGGAACAGCGCCCTCACGGTGTACTCGGCGACCAAGGCGGCCGTGCACAACCTGGCCAGGACCCTGGCCGCCTCGCTCGCTCCGCGGGGGATCCGGGTGAACTCCGTCAGCCCCGGGTACATCGAGACGCCCATGTACCCGGCCGACGCGCTGAGTCCGGCCGAGGCCGAGGTCATCACGGGACGGGTCGTCACGGGCAGGTTCGGTCGGCCGGAGGAGGTCGCGGCGGCCGTGGCCTTCCTCGCCTCGTCGGACGCGTCCTACGTCAACGGCCAGGACCTGGTGGTCGACGGGGGACTGGTCGGGGCCATCCCCGGCTGACGAACGCACGCGGGGTCAGCGGGTGGCCGTCACCACGTGATAGTCGAGGATCCCCCGCTCGAAGGCGCGCAGGAAGTTCCGCGGCCAGGTGTCCGGGGCCCACCAGCGGCTGAGCCACAGGTCCCACCCCGGCCACACCTGCGCCCCGATCGACTCGACGCGCACATCGGTGAGCCCGGCCGCCGAGAACGCGTCCGCCAGGGCGGACACCGGGCGGGCGATGTCCAGGCCGTTGGCGAACGTGTCGAGGAGGCCCGCGAGTTCCTCCGGGCGGGCGGGCGCGTCGTCCACGGTGAAGAAGCTGGTCACGGCCGTTCGCCCGCCGGGACGCAGCACCCGCGAGGTCTCCCGTGCGAAGGCGTCCAGGTCGGGGAAGTGCTGAGCGGCCTCCACGCTGACGACGGCGTCGAACCCGCCGTCCTCCAACGGGATCTCCTCCGCGGCCCCTTGGACGAACCGCAGCCGTCCCGGCTCCCGCCGCAGCAGGTCCACGTGCGTCTCACGGGCGCGCTGGAGCTGCTGGGGGTGGATGTCCACGGCGGTCACCGCGGCGGGACCGTACTCCTCCAGAGCCAGGGCGGAGCCCATCCCGAGCCCGCAGCCCACCTCCAGCACGCTGCTGTGCTCGGTGAGCGCAACGGTGTCCAAGACGTGTCGGTACAGGTCCTGTTGGCTGCGCACACGCTCCTGCTCGCCGAGCGGCCGGGTCAGGTCCACGGCCCGCCAGTAGCCGAAGTTGATGAAACCGCCGCCGAAGATCGGTTCACGGCTGAGATCGGCTGGCCCGTACGTCTCATGCACCGTGGGGCGCATCGTCGGGCTTGTCCCCTGGACACCGTCGGCCACTCTTGCCTCCTCGAATCCGGATCTCCCCATCATGCCCGGATCCCACGGGCGTCCCCCAGGGAACGGCGGATTCCGGGCAGCGGGGCCGAGTTCAGCGGGTCAGCGGCGGGGGCAGCCGGGGCGGGACTCGGCGGCGGTCTTCAGATCGCGCAACCATCCTTCGAGGCCCTGTCGCAGGACCTCCGTCGCGAAGGAGACGTTCTGCTCGACCAAGGGGCCGGCATGGGTCTCCTCGGTGCTGACCCGGATGCCGCCCTGGACCTTGGTGAAGGTCCACACGTGCACGCCGTCGATGCGCAGCCCCTCGCCGACCGCGGGACCGGTCCAGCGGATGCAGGAGTTCCGCTTGATCTGCTCCACGGTCGAGGTGATGTCCAGGCTGGGGGCGGGCGTCACCGGATTGGGCGGCACCGGGGTCGTCCACCGGAACGCCGTTCCCTTCCGGAACGGGCCGTCGTCGAGGCGGTCCATGGAAGTGACGTGCTGCTGCCAGGAAGGCCAGCGCTCCACGTCGGTCTGGAGCTTCCAGACGACGTGCAACGGGGCGTCGATCACGGTCTCCGTGCGGTAGCGCACCGGGGCCTCGGGATCGACGCCCTCCCCGCGGCAGGTGAGGGACCCGGCGGGCTGGGCGGGGGTGGCTGCGGCAGGTGCGACGGCCGTGCCGAGGAGGCCGGCGGCAACGAAGGGGACGGTGAGGAGGGCGGCGCGGGCGCTGCGGCTGCGGACGAAGGACATGACGGTCTCCTGGTCAAGTGATGGACGAAGGGCGGGCATTGAGGGCTCGTCAGCCCATTGCGTTAGAAGCTCTTCGGTACGTTAGAAGTTATAACGTGATGTCGCGCGGTGAGGCAAGTGGCTGAGTGATACCCTCTAGCGAAACTTTTGAGCTCTAGCTGAGAGGGTGGGGCGGTCCATGACGGAGCCGGGAACGAAGACCCCGCGGGAGCGCTACCGGGCCCAGGTGCGCGCGGAAGTCAAGGAACGCGCCTGGCAGCAGATCGCCACGGCGGGTGCGTCCGCGCTCTCCCTCAACGCGATCGCCAAACAGATGGGCATGAGCGGGCCCGCGCTCTACCGCTACTTCGCCAGCCGCGACGAGTTGATCACCGAACTCATCCGGGAGGCGTACGGAAGCCTCGCCGGCACCCTGCGCGCGGCCCGGTCCGCCGGCGCCGACCTGGCCCGACTGGCGTACGAGCTCAGGGAGTGGGCCCTGGCCGATCCCCAGCGCTACCTCCTCATCTACGGCACCCCGGTCCCCGGCTACCGCGCGCCCGAAGAGCTGACCGGTGTCGCGTCCGAGACCATGGCGACCCTGCTCGACGCGTGCGCCGCGCACGAGTGGGACGGCGACGGGGCGCCGTTCGCCGTCCACCTCGAAAGGCACCGCGAGTGGGCCGACGACCACCCCGCCCCCGCCGCGACCGTCCATCGGGCCCTGACCTTCTGGACCCGGCTGCACGGCCTGCTGTCCCTGGAACTCGCCGGCCACTTCACCGGGATGCGCTTCGATCCGGCCCTGCTCTACGCGGCCGAAGTGGACGACCTACTGGCGCACCGACGCACCTGACGCCCGGTCCCTCACCCCGAGCCGCACGGGATGACGCCGGCGTCCCGCAGGTCCGACCACAGCCGGTCGGGAACGGGGCGGGCGAGCGAAGCGGCCGAATCCTCGATCTCCTCCGGTGAGCGCGCCCCGACGACGACGGCCGCCACGGCGGGGTGCGTGAAGGGGAACTGGAGCGCCGCGGCAGTCGGCGGTACGCCGTGGCGCGCACACGCCTCGTGCACGGCCTGCACCCGGGCGGCCAACGCGGGCGGAACGTGCTCGTGCCCGTGCGGCGCGCCCGGCCGCGGATCGAGCAGCAGCCCGGACTGGAGCACGCCGGCGGCCAGGACCGCCACGCCGCGCTCCTGGCACAGCGGTAGCAGCGCGTCGAGCCCGGACTGGTCGAGCAGGCTCCACCGGCCGGCCAACATCACGCAGTCCGGCCCGGGCGCCGACGCCTCGCGCAGGAAGCGCACGGCCACGTCGGCGTGGTTCACCCCGAGGGAGACCGCCCCGATGACCCCGGCGCGCCGCAGGTCGTCCAGGGCGCGGTAGGCGTCGCCGACGGCGCGCGGGAAGTCCTGTTCGGGATCGTGGACGTGGAGCACGTCGACGCGGTCCAGCCCCAGCCGCTCCAGGCTCTGGTGCAGCGACCGGACGACGCCGCCGTACGAATAGTCCAGGCGCGCCCCGAGGCCCGCGGGCGCGCCGGCCCAGATCGGCTGGGTGTCCGGGCCGCCCGGCTCGATGAGTCGCCCCACCTTGGTGCACAGCACGTAGGCGTCGCGCCGCTCGCTGCCGAGCGCCGCACCGGTACGGGTCTCGGAGAGCCCGTAGCCGTACACGGGGGCGGTGTCGAAGAGCCGTATGCCGAGTTCCCGGGAGCGGCGCACGGTCTCCACGGCCCGCTCGTGCGGCACCGCCCGGAACAGCCCCCCGATGGAGGCCAGTCCGAGGCCGAGCCTGCTGACCGTCAGACCGGTCCGGCCGAGGGGGATCGAGTCGTCTGCGCGCATGGGGCTCCTCACCGACGGATGACGCGGACCAGCGGACGTGGGAACCACCATCGGCGATGGTCGCGGCCGGCCGCGACCCCTTACGGCCCGGGTGTCGCCGTAACGGCCCGTCAGCGATGCGCCGGCAGCGGTACGCGCCAGATCAGCCGGGTGCCGCCCGAGGTGCGCTGCCCCACCGTCAGCGTGCCACCGAGGCGTTCCGCACGCTCGGTGAGATTGCCCAGGCCGCTGCGTCGGCGGCCCGTCGGCGGCGCGATGCCCACACCGTCGTCGGTGACCTCGACCGTCAGGGCCCGGTCGCGGACGATCAGCGCGGCCTCCGCGCGCGAGGCCCGCGCGTGCCGGGCGACGTTGGCCAGGGCCTCGGTGAGGACGGCGGGCACCTCGTCGGCGACCGTGGTCGGCACGTCGGTGTCGATCAGGCCCTCCATCCGCAGCGCCGGCGCGAACCCGAGGGTGCGGGCGGACTGTTCGAGGGTGTGCACGGCACGCCGCCGCAGGCCCTGCGCGCCCTGCGGCGACTCGCGCTCGCGCAGCCCGAAGATCGTGGAGCGGATGATCCGGATGGTGTCGTCGAGGTCGTCCACGGCCCGGGTGAGCCGCTGGACCCCCTCCGGGCGGTCCACGAAGCGGCGGGTGCTCTGGAGGGTCATCCCGGTGGCGAACAGCCGTTGGATCGCCAGGTCGTGCAGGTCGCGCGCGATGCGGTCGCGGTCGGCGAGCAGCGCCATCCGTTCGGCGTCGCGCCGCCGCGCCGCCAGCTCCAGCGCCAGCGCGGCCTGCCCGGCGTAACCGGAGAGCGGGGCGGTCTCGGCGTCCGTGAACGGCGGCCGACCGGCCCGGCGGACCAGCAACAGCACCCCCAACTCGCCGCCGTCGGTACCGACGGGGACGGCGACGGCCGGTCCGTAGCCCCGCCACCGCTGCGCCCCGGCGCTCTCCCGCGGATCGTCGGTGAGGTCGGGCGTGGTGAGGGCGGCCCGGGCTGCGAGTGCCGCGGCGGCCAGCGTCCCCGTCCGCGGCGGCACCCGGTCCCGGTGGGCGCGGGCCCCCTCGCCGAGCACGACGGCCGTCCTGGGCGCCCCGCCTTCGCCGGTCAGCTGGAGCACCGCCAACGCGCTGCCGGTGATCTCGCGGGCGTGCCCGGTCATCGCCTCCAGGACCTCCGCCTCGGGCGCGCCCGACAGCAGCGCGCTGGTGACCTCCGACCCGGCCGCCAGCCACCGCTCCCGCAGCCGCACCTCCTCGTACAGCCGCGCGTTCTCCACCGCGAACCCGGCGGCGACGGCCAGCGTCGACAGCACGGCCTCGTCCTCCGCGTCGAAGGCGGCGCCTCCGCGCTTGCACGCCAGGTACAGATTGCCGAAGACCTCGTCGCGCACCCGGACCGGGACGCCGAGGAAGGACCGCATCGGCGGATGCCCGGGCGGGAAGCCGGCGGACGCCCGATGGGTCGACAGGTCCTCCAACCGCAGCGGCTGGGGACGGCGGATCAGCTCCCCGAGCAGGCCGTGCCCCTGCGGCGGGGCGCCGATCGCTGCGACGGTCTCCTCGTCGACGCCCACGGTGAGGAACTGGGACAGTCGCTGACCGCCCGTGCCGGGCCCGATCACGCCGAGCGCGCCGTACTCGGCGTCCACCAGGGTGACCGCGGCCTCGACGATGCCGTGCAGGACCTGCGTCAGGTCCAGCCCCCGCCCCACCGACATGACCGCGTCGAGCAGCCCGTCGAGGCGGTCGCGCGACCCGCGGACCTCGTCGATGCGCGACTGGAGTTCGTCCAGCAGCTCGTCGAGGCGCAGCCGGGGCCGCCGGGGGCCCTCGCCGTCGTGGTCGCCCATGCCGCCCCGCACCTCTCCCGCCGCCCGCCGCCCCCGGTCGCGGGGCACGTGCACCGTATCGTCCATCCGAACGAGCGTACGCGGCAGGGCCGTTCGGCCCCGGTCGCTGCCCGCTCGGCCCCTGCGGCACCCGGTGGCCCGCGGAGATCCTGAAGGGGCCGCTTTGGCACCGCCACCGAGGAGGACCCCCGATGAGCACGCCGACGACCACGATGAGCGCCCTGTCGACGGAGCACCGCTCCCAACTGACGGACGCCTCTTACGAGGTTCAGTTCGCGCAGGGCGAGCGCCTCTTCGACGAAGGGGACCGCGCGGACCGCTTCTGGGTGGTGCGCACCGGACTGGTCACCCTCGACATCAAGGTGCCAGGCCGCCGCCGCTCGCCCGTCCTGGAGTCGCTGTCCCACGGCGAACTCGTCGGCTGGTCGTGGATGTTCCCGCCCGCCGTGTGGCACCTGGGAGCGGAGGCGATGACCCCGGTGCGGGCGCTGGAGTTCGACGCCGTACGGGTGCGGCGGATGTGCGAGGCCGACCCCTGGTTCGGCCACGAGGTCGCGATGTGGGTCGGCGCGGTGCTGGCCCACCGCCTCCAGGCGGCGCGCGGCCGACTGCTGGACCTGTACGGCTCCAGCCGCGCCCACTGATTCGCCACCGCCAGCCGCCACGGGGGCCGTTCGGCCCCTGTCGCCACGGGCCCGCGCACGGCAGGCTCGTGGAGCGACACCGTTCTTTCCCCAGGAGCCACCGCCGTGACCGCTGTCAGAGCCTTCTCCGCCGAGCGCCCCATCCGGGTCCTGCTCCTCGACGACCACGAAGTCGTCCGGCGCGGGGTGACCGACCTCCTCGACGCCGAGCCCGACATCGAGGTCGTCGGCGAGGCCGCCACCGGCGGGCAGGCCCTGGCGCGCGGCCGGGCGCTCCGTCCCGACGTCGCCGTCCTCGACATCCGGCTCCCCGACGGCGACGGGGTCACGGTCTGCCGGGAGCTGCGGTCGCAGGTCCCGGGCATCGCCTGTCTGATGCTGACCTCGTTCGACGACGACGACGCGCTGCTCGACGCCATCATGGCGGGCGCCGCCGGGTACGTCCTCAAGCAGATCAAGGGGTCGGACCTGCTGGCGGCCGTACGGACGGTGGCCTCGGGCCAGTCGACGCTGGACCCGGCGACCACGGCCCGGCTGATGGACAGCCTGCGCGCGCCCGCCGCCCCGGCCGACGACGGCCGGCCGCAGGGCCTGACGGAGCGCGACTGGGAACTGCTGGCGCTGATCGGCGACGGCTTGACCAACCGTGAGATAGGGCGCCGGCTGCACCTGTCGGAGAAGACGGTCAAGAACCGCGTCTCCCGGCTGCTGGCGACCCTCGGCGTGGAGCGCCGCATCCAGGCGGCCGTGCTCGCGACGCGGTTCCCGCCGCCGGTATGAGGCCCGGGGCCACCAGCCGCCCGGCCTCCCCGCGTGCCCCGGTGCTTCGTGGACCAGCGGCGTCGCATGGGGCCACTCATCGCTGGAGGGGCATGTGCTCGTACCCGGTTGAGGCGGCTGGTGCACGCGCACGAAGCCGGTTTGGTAGGCGATGGCGACGAGTTGGGCGCGATGGCGGGCGCTGAGTTTGGTCATGATGCGCTGGATGAAGGTGCGTACGGTCAGCGGGCTGACGTACAGGCGTTCCGCGATCTCTTCGTTGGTGAGACCTGTGGCGGCCTGTGCCAGGACTTCGCGTTCGCGGGGGGTGAGGGTCTCGAACGCGTGGGGCGTTGCGGCCAGAGGGTCGGGGCTCGCTAGGTAGCGGGTGACCACGGCGTGGGTCGCGACGGGAGACAGGACCATGTCCCCGGCCGCTACGGTGCGGATGGCGCTGAGGAGCTCACCGGGTCCGACGCCCTTGCCCAGGAAGCCGCTCACGCCGGCACGCAGCGCTCTGGTCACGTACTCGTCCGTCTCGAAGGTGGTGAGAACGAGGACGCGGGTGTCGGTGAGGGCCTGGTCGCCCGTGATCTCTTCTGCGGCGGCCAGGCCGTCTTGGCCCGGCATTCTGATGTCCATGACCACGACGTCCGGTGTGGTGGCGCGGGCCAGTGCAACAGCCTGGACGCCGTCTCCCGCGACGCCGACGACGTCCATGTCGTCGCTGGCGTCAATGAGGATCTGAAAGGTACCGGCCAGCAGTGCCTGGTCGTCGGCGAGAAGCACCCGGATGGTCATTCGTGGTCCTCTTTGTCCTCGTGGTCGGTGGGCGGAAGACTCGCGGGATGGGGAGCGTCGGTCGGAAGCTCCGCGATGACCTCGAATCCGGCGCCGCGCTTCGGATGGGCCAGCAGGCGTCCGCCGACGGCCTGGGCCCGCTCACGCATGCCGATCAGGCCGTAACCCGCTGCGCGTGTCTGGGGCTGTCCTTGCCCGTCGTCGCTGACGGTGAGGGTCAGGAGGCGGCCGGCGTAGGCGAGGTGGACCGAGGCGGTCGTGGTCAGGGCGTGCTTGGTGACGTTGGTCAGGGCCTCCTGGACGATGCGGTGGGCGGTGAGGTCGACGCCCGGTGACAGCGGCTGCTGAGTGCCGTCGCGGGTGAGGTGGACGGTCAGGCCGGCGTGCTCGAAGGAGGTGAGGAGCGCGGGGAGCTGGGCCAGGCCGGGTGCGGGGTCCGCCGGGGCGTTGGCATCGCCGGTTTGGCGCAGCAGCCCCACGGTTGCCCGGAGTTCGCTGAGCGCGGAGACCAGGGTGGGGGTGAGGTTGCTCATCACGTGCCGCGCGTGGTCGGGCTTGGCGGCCAGCAGGTAGTCGGCGGTTGCGGCCTGGGCGTGGGCGAGGGTGATGTGGTGGGCGACAACGTCGTGGAGTTCCCGGGCGATACGCATCCGCTCGGCGCTGACCCGCAGCCGGGCCTCGTCCTCGCGGGTGCGTTCGGCCAGTTCGGCGCGTGCTTCCACGGCGGTGACGTAGTCGCGTCGGCTGCGGGTGGAGTCGGCCACGGCGCTGGCCAGGAGTGTGAAGCCGACGAGTCCGACCTGCTCGGGCTGGACGCGTGTGTCGTCCGGTGCCCAGATGACGGAGGCGGTCAGTAGGGCAAGGACGCAGGCGCCGGTGGCGCGGCCAGCGGTGCGTCGGTCGGTGCGCATGGCAAGGGAATACAGCGCCGCCATGGGTGTGGCGGCGATGGTGGAGCCGAACTCGTAGCCCAGCCAGGGGCCCATCGCGCCCAGGGCGGCGCTGCATGCGGTGGTTGCGGTGACCGTCAGGCGCGGGAACCTGCGGTGCGCAAGGAAGACGGTGGCCGAGACCGCGGCGAGGACCGCCGCGGGCAGCGGCGGCCAGTGCGCGAAGTGGGGTGGCGGGTCCATGGCGGTGGTGACTGCCGTGATGGTGAACAGGGCCACGGCGAGGGTGGCATCGGCCCTCCGGGGACGGCCGCGGGTCCACAGCCGCAGTTCGGCGATCACGCGGGCTCCTTGGGCGTTCGTTGCTTCGTTGTGGCTCGGGTGTCGACGGCCGGCCCCGCCGCGGGGCGCCGCCGGGCTGCCCGTGACGGCACAGGGAGCCCGGCGGCGCGATGAGGGCTATACGTGCGCTGACTGCTCCCGGTGTGCGGTCTGGGCCGGCAGGACGGGATCGGCTTCGAGGCGCCGGGTGAGCTTCGCGCCCTCGACGTCCACGTCCGGGAGCACCTTGTCCAGCCAGCGCGGCAGCCACCATGCCGTGCGGCCCAGCAGGGCGAGGACCGCGGGGACGATGGTCATCCGGACGACGAAGGCGTCGAAGAAGACGGCGGAGGCCAGGCCGAGACCCATCATTTTGATCATGGAGTCGGTCATGCCGATGAAGCCGGCGAACACCGCGATCATGATGACGGCGGCGGCCACGACGACGCGGGCGCTGTGCCGGAATCCGGTGACGACGGCCCGGGAGGGCCGTTCGCCGTGAACGAAGGCTTCCCGGATGCGGGTCACGAGGAAGACCTCGTAGTCCATGGCCAGTCCGAAGACCACGCCGATCAGGAAGATCGGCATCATGCTCATCACGGGTCCGGTGTGTGCGACACCGAGCAGGTCCGCCAGCCATCCCCACTGGAACACCGCGACGATCACGCCGAATGCTGCGGCGACCGAGAGCAGGAAGCCCAGCGCTGCCTTGAGTGGTACGAGCACCGAACGGAACACGACCATCAGCAGCAGGACGGCCAGACCCACCACCACCGCGAGGTAGGGGGCGAGCGCGGCGGTGACCTTGTTCGAGACGTCGATGTTCATCGCCGTTTGACTGGTCACCAGCATGGATGCGCCCGTGTCGGCCGCCACCCCGTCCGCTTCGGCGCGGATGGTCCTGACCAGGTCCTTGGTTGCGGTGGCGCTGGGGCCGGTGCTGGGCACGGCGGAGACCATGGCGGTGTCGCCGGCCTTGTTGAACACGGCCGGGGAGACCTCCACCACGCCGTCGGTGGCTTTCAGGGCCTTGACGGCCTGCGCAACGGCGGCCTTCGGGTTGTCGGCCTTCCTGGCGTCGATGACCACGGTCAGGGGCCCGTTGAAGCCGGGGCCGAATCCGTCGGCGAGGGCGTCATAGGCGCGGCGCTGGGTGGTCGAGGTGGGCTGTGCTTCGTCGCCGGGCAGGCTGAGCTGCAGATCCATGGCCGGGACGGCGACGGCGCCCAGGCCCACGACGCTCAGCAGCAGTGATGCCACCGGGCGGCGGATGACGAAGCGGGCCCACCGGCTGCCCGCGGCCTCCTTCGCCTTCGCCGCGGCGGCCGGCTGCCGTGCTGCGCGGTGTGCGCGGGGCAGGACGGCCTTGGGGAAGAAGCCCAGCAGCGCGGGCAGCAGCGTCAGCGCGACCAACACGGCGATCACGACGGTCCCGGCGGCGGCCAGCCCCATCTCGGTCAGCATCGGCACGCCGGCCACCGACAGTCCGGCCAGAGCGATCACGACCGTGGCTCCGGCGAAGACGACGGCGGATCCCGCGGTGCCCACCGCACGGCCGACGGCCTCCTCAGCCGGGTGCCCCTCGGCTCGTTCCGCCCGGTAGCGCGAGACGATGAACAGGGCGTAATCGATACCGACGGCCAGCCCCAGCATGAGCGCCAGGGTGATCGTCGTGGTGGGCAGGCCGAGGGCCATGATCGCGCAGATGCCTGCGCCGAGCCCGACGAGCGCGGTGACCAGCGGCAGACCGGCGGCGACCAGCGCACGGAAGGTGATGAGCAGCACCACCGCTGCGACACCGAGGCCGATCAGCTCCGTGATGCCACCGAACTCGGGGCCCGCATCCACGGCCGACCCGCCGACCTCCACGGTCAGACCCGCGTTCCGGCCGTTCTCGACGGCGTCCATGAGGGCCTTCTTCGTGCCCTCGGTCAGCTTCTCACTCGGAGCGTCGTAGGTGACGGACGCGTATGCGGTGGTGCCGTCCTTGCTGACGGCGTCGTCCTTGAAGGGGCTCAGGGCCTCTTTCACCTGAGGACCGCCGGCGACTTCGTCGACGACCTTGTCCACCGCGGCCCTGGTGTCGCCGGCAGTCACCTTCTGCCCGTCGGGGGCGGCGAAGACGATCCGCGCGTCGGCGCCCTCGGAGTTCTGGCCGGGAAAGCGTTCATCGAGCAGGTCGAAGGCCTTCTGCGACTCGGTGCCCGGCACCGAGAAACCCTTGTCCTCGGCTGCTGGCGCCGACACCGCGGCGAAGGCGCACGCCGCCAGGAGCGCCACCCACAACAAAGCGAAGTAGCGGCGCCTGCGGAAGGACAACCGACCGAGTCGGTAGAGCAACGAAGCCATGAGGAGGTGCTCCAGTCGAGAGGCTAGGAAGGTGCGGCGGTAAGAGCTGTGCACCGGCCGTGTGAGCTGCGTGAACGCAGGGGCCGGAGCCATGCCTCCAGCGTTCGTGACCGGGGGCGTCCTCGTCGTCCCGCACCTGCTGACACTGCGGCGTACTGAAACGGCAGTACGAGCGGGGCGGGGACTGCGCCTCACGGAGCACCCGGGTCGGGGATGCGCGGAAGGCGGGCCAGTGTCGTGAGAGAGCGGCGTCGACGGCCCGCCTGCTCTTGGGCAGGCCACGGGGACGCTCGTTGATCTCGCCGGCCAGTGCGCCACGGCGCACACTTTTTCTATCGACGATAGACACGCTTTGCAGCGTCACCTATCACCGATAGGTTGTCAAAGTGAAGATGAACCGCGAAGCCGTCGTCGCAGCAGCGCTGGACCTGCTCGACGAGGTCGGCCTGGACGCTGTCAGCACCCGGCAGCTGGCGAAGCGCCTCGGTGTTGAGCAGCCGTCGCTCTACTACCACTTCCGGAGCAAGAAAGAGCTGCTCAGCGCCATGGCGGACGCTGCCATGGCGCCCCATGCGGCGGCTCCGCTACCGCAGCCCGCTGATCACTGGCGGGACTGGTTCCTTGAGAACACGCGCAGCTTCCGGAGGACCCTGCTGATGCGTCGCGACGGCGCGCGGCTGCATGCCGGAAGCACGCCTGGCGGGGCAGACCTCGACCGGATCGCCCGCAAGATGGACTTCCTGCTCGCATCCGGTCTGCCCGAGCGGGACGCCCAGATGGCGATGCTCGCCGCCAGCCGCTACACGGTCGGGTGCGTCCTGGAGGAGCAGGCGGACGCCGGCCTCGGCGCCGACACGGACCACCCGGTCATCCCGGCGATCGACCAGGAGTCGGCTTTCGAGACAGGGCTGGCCCTCCTCATGGACGGCTTGGCGCAGCGCGTCGAGACGTGACGACCGTCCGCAGCTGGTCCGTTCGTCGGTCCGCTCGGTCTGGCCTGGTCTGCCTGCTGTCATCGGGGACGGGTTGGTGGGCGTTGCCGTCAGTTGCGCGGTGGCGCGGGTCGAGGCGACAGGGACTGTCGGTGACGGGTGGCAGGATCACCGGCATGGCTCTCCTGCGTACCACTCCGCCGCGGCCTGTGGATGTGACTGCGGTCTTTCCCGAGCTGGCTCCCCTGGCGCGGCCTGCGATGCGGCTCCACCCACGGCCGGGGTCGCCTTCGGTCAGGGACAGCTCGATCGGCGGCCCGTTGCTGTGGCCGGCACAGGAGCCATGGCCGCACTGCGAGGATGCGCACCTGCACGTGGACACGGGATTCCGCCAGTCCCCGACCGAAGTGCGGCTGCGGAGGCGTCTGCAGTCCCGGTGGCGCCCTGAAGGCCGGCCTCCCGTGTTCACGTCCGAGGAGGAGGTGCTCCAGGAGCGCAATGCCGCGTGGTTGGCTGAACGCTTCGACGCCGGACCTCCCGGGCCCGCCGAATGCCCGGTTCCGATGTTGCCGGTCGCCCAGCTCTTCCTGCGTGACATACCCTTGTTGCAGCCGCCTGGGCAGGCTGATCTGCTGCAGATCCTCTGGTGCCCGTACGAGCACGAACCGGACTGCAAACCGGCGACCGCGCTGTTTTGGCGGTCGGCCGCAGAAGTCGGCGACATACTTGCCTCACCACCGGAACCCTACGAGGCAGACCATCCGGGGTACGTGCCGGAGCCCTGCGTGCTGGCACCAGAAACGATCACCGATTATCCCAACAGCCTGGACCTGAGCCCGGAGCTGCAGCTGATCCTGGATGACTGGAACAGGTGGCAGGCGGCCGAAGTCGACAGCTCCTACGCGGAGTATCCGCGCGAGTTCTATTCCACCCATCTGGGCAACGCACCCGGTTGGAAGGTCGGTGGCTGGCCCCCGTGGGGCCGCACCGACCCGAACCGTCGCTACTGCGCCGTGTGCGAGGCGCAGATGGTCCCGCTGCTGACGATCGCCTCCCGGGAGTGGGACGGCGACCAAAGCCCCGGCTGGGCACCGCAGGAAGACCAGGCCGCCGCGGCTGCCCCTCACTACGCGGGACAGGACCCCGCGCAGCCGACAGGGGTGGAAGTGGGCAGCACGGACAACATGCAGATCTACGTCTGCCCGACCTCCTCCGAACATCCGCACACCGACCTGATCCAATGAACTGCCCATGAGGCCGTGCTTCAGTTCGGCGAGGACGGCGGGATCGGCCGTCCGCCAGTTGATCATCGGGAGCGGGTCGCCCGGATGGCCCGTGGCCTTCAGGTACGCGGACATGCTCGGCAGCTCCACACAGCACCAGGCGGACGCGTACACGATGTTGTGCAGCAGTTCGGGCACCTCGTTGCCCACCCCGCTGATCGTCGCCCCGCCGGCGCCGGCGCCGGCGCCGGCGCCGGAGCCGACGAGGACGACCGGACCGAAACGTTGGCGTGCCCACCGTGGACCAGGACGAACGTCGGGCGACCGGTACGAGGCCCTGCGTCGGCTCCGCTGCTGGACTGGGACATGCGGTCCTCCCACGGACGTGTCTGAACATCGGACGGGAGACGGCCACCCACTCTGGCACCCCTGCGCAGCGGCGGAGGAGCGGCGCGGGGGACGCCGGAGGGGAGGACCCGTTGCGCCTCGGTGCAGTTCAGCCCGCCGCCCGTGCGCCGGCCTGCGCCGACTCCCGCTTGCGGTAGGTGCGGACGTCGATCTCCGTGGCGTCGAAGATCGTGACGGTGTCGACCGCTTCGAGGTCCCACGGCACCGCCGCGAACACCTCCCGCAACTCCGCCTGCGACTCCAGGTAGTCCCGTCGGATCGCCACCACCGCCACCCCGCCCGGCCGCAACCAGCCGTCGAGCGTGCGCACCGCCCGGTGCCCGGCGTGGCTTCGCGTCACCACGCCCGCCGTCACGACCCCGTCGAAGCTCCCGGCGGGGAAGAACGCGGCGTCCTCCTCCAAGTCACAGCGGTGGTGCGCACGGTAGACCCCCTTGCGGCGCGCCTCCTGGAGCATCCGCGCGGACAGGTCCACCGCTTCGACGTTGCGCCACCCCAGCTCGTACAGCTCCGCACCGCACAGGCCCGTGCCCGCGCCCGCGTCCAGTACCCGGCTCGCGGGGTCGGGCAGCGCCCGGGCGAGCGCGCGGGCCGCCGCGACCGGCGAGACGCGGTACCCGGCCCCGAGGTCGTCGTCGTACGTTGCCGCCCAGGCGTCGTACTTGCGCGCGAGGACGCCGCGCTCCACCGGCTCGTAGATCCACGACAGCAAGTCGTCCACGTTCTTCGCCACGTCAGGCCGCCTTTCGACAGGTGAAGCAGGACCACCCGACGTCGCCCGCGTCGACCGCGTCGATCATGGCCTGGTAGGGGACCGTCAGCTCGGGCGCCAACGCGGCCACCCGGCTCACCAACAACTCGTACGTACGCCGCAGGTGCGCGCTCAGGTCACGCGCCTCCACCACCTCGAACCCGGCGGCCGACAGGTGCTCCACGTAGCCGTGCGCACTGAACGACGGCTCGCACAGCAACCGGTCGTAGACGTGCCGGCGCGCCGCCGGGCTGACGGGCGTCCGCGGGGTGACGAGGTCGTCGAAGACGAACGCGCCGCGGTTGCGGAGCACACGGTGCACCTGGGCGAGCGCCCGCGGCCGGTCGTGCACGTGGTACAGGGTGGACTGGCTCCACACGTGCGAGAACGACGCATCGGGGAACGGCAGGTGCAGTGCGGACGCCTTGTGGAACGCCACCCGCGCCTCGGGGTGCGCCGCCCGCAGCCGCTCGGCGTTGGTCACCCGGACCAGGCTCAGGTCGACACCGGTCACCCGGCAGCCGGTCCGCCGCGCCAACCACACCGACGTGGTGCCGTTCCCGCACCCCACGTCCAGCACGGCGGAACCCTCGTCGATCCCGCTGCGCGCGAGCAACTCCTCGTCCCAGTCGCGGAACGCGGCGACGAGCTGCTCGGCCGGGCCCCCCGCCGGGGCGGCACCGAGGTCGGGGAAGTACCCGTAGTGCAGTGCTCCCTCCGGATCCCAGACCGATCGGTACAGATCGTCCTGGTGGTCGTAGTACTTCTCCGTGTCGTGCTCGGTGAACAAGCTCGTCACCTCCGGTTGCGCACCAGCGCCGTGACGGTGCCGATCTCCTCGGCCAGTGCGGACACGAAGTCCGTGGCACTGCTGCTCTGCGTGGTTACGGTGCACAGGACGTCGTTCGCCCCGATGTCGTACGCCAGGCCGTAGCCGGAGGCCGAGCCGGGGCTGAAGGGAACGACCCCCATCGTCGGCACCGACGTCGTCGACACGTCGAGGCCGGAGTGCAGCTGCCGCCAGGCGGCGTCGTCGAACAACTCGGCACGGTGCCCGAGCAGGTGGACGCAGAACACCTCCAGGGCGAACAGGTGCCGCTCCGAAGCCGCGCCCCGCAGACACTCAAGCTGCCGGCGGTGGTGCTCGCGGGCGGTGCGCCGCAGGGCCGCGCGCAGCACGTCGTCGGGCGCCTTCTCGCCCTTCAGACGGACGAACTCCACCAGCTGCGGCGACACCGGACGCATCGCCTCGGTGCGTCCGCCCGTGTAGCGCCCCATGTCCACCGGCTGGTACGCCCCACCCGGCCTGCCCCGCAGCGCGACGTGGGCGAGCTGCGCCGCCACGTGCACCACGAGGTCGCTCGCGTACCCGCTGACGGTCCTGCCCGTGCCCGGCACGTGTTCGGCGACCGTCGTCAACGCGTCGCCCTGCGCGACGGCGAACCGTTGCGCCCGGTGCGCCGCCCGCTGGAGCCCGGGGCCTACGTCCCAGCGCAGTTCCCTGTGGTGAACGGCCGACCGGCCGAGGTCCGCCGAGACCGCGATCGTCGGGGACCTGTCCCGGATGTGGGCGGCGAAGCGGTGGAAGCTGGCGTTGTCACCGCGGGAGTGCTCGGCGGTGAAGCCGATGCGCCCGTCGTCGTCGAGCACGATCTGCCAGGACTTGTCGTGCCATCGATCGGCGGGGCGGCCGACCATGACGCGGTGCGCGGCCCGAGCGGCGCTCTGCCCCCGCGCGTCGTCCAGACAGAGCACGAACACGGCGCTCTCCACCGCGTCGAGGGCGTACGCGCCCGGGCCGCCCTCGTCGATCAGCACCTTCCGCCACAGCGCCCACTGCGCCCGCCGGGCCGACGTCAGCGCGGCGATCGGCGCGCCAGCGGCCGGCGGCAGCGCCAGGATCCTCCGCATCACCTCGGCCAGCGCCCCGAGGCCGCCGCCTTGCACGCGGTGCACCCGGCCGCCGCGCAACACCACGAAGTGGTCGGATCCGGGGTGGTCGACGACCGTGTCGCGTTTGATTCCCGGCAGCCGGGCCGCTCGGGTCAGCGCCGGCTCGGTACCGGCGCCGGCCACCTCCCGCTCCGCGTACTCGACC
This sequence comes from Streptomyces sp. NPDC048057, assembly GCF_040653095.1. Lineage (NCBI taxonomy): Bacteria > Bacillati > Actinomycetota > Actinomycetes > Kitasatosporales > Streptomycetaceae > Streptomyces > Streptomyces sp. NPDC048057. Next base: position 27,173 of record NZ_JBEZNF010000019.1, on the reverse strand, counting down.
GCGGCGAGCGCCACTGCCGCGACCCACCGGGCGTGGTCGACCCCCGTCGGTCGCAGGGCCTGCTCGGTCACGCCCGCCGCGTTCTGGTGCGCCGGCAGCGGACGACGGTCCTCCAGATACGCCTCGGCCCACAGCGGCGCCAGCCAGCCGGACCCCGTGGTCCGCCCCCACGTCGCCAGCGCCTCGTGCACCAGCGGCGCATCCCCGGCGAGGAACTTCTCCACCAGGGTGCTCGTGGTGCGGTGCTGCTCCTCGCTCTGCAACGGGCGGACGGCCCGGAGGTACTGCCGGCAGCTCGCCTCCGGCGACGGCAGTGGCAACGGCGGTCGTACGCCGCTCACCACGTCCCCCTGCGCGCCCGCTCGACCAGTTGCAGGTCTTCGCCCGCGGGCTCGCCGGACCCGACGCCGTCGGCACTCAGCCGCCCGGCCACCCGGCACGTGCGGCGGTCGAGCCGGCGGGTGGGGAGTCGACCGGCCGCCACTCGTCTCAGATCCATGGGCGTCTGTCCCTTCGCGCGGCCCCACCCGTCGAGTCGTCGGGCCACCTGGAGTTCAGTGCGCCGCTCGCGTCGGCGAAGGATCGTCACGGGGAGCGGCAGAGCCGCCGGGCAGGGCTTCATCCGGAGCGCGAGACGGATTCCGAAGGGCCCTTCCACCGACTGCCCGCGGGCTCACCGGCAGCACGTCCCCGCTGTTTCGTCGTACGACGCCCTGGAGGCGGGGCGTCGCAAGGATGCACACGTCGCACGGCCGAGACCGCCGGGGAACGGTGGGACCCACCGAGGTCGACAGCGGTTCGTTGGGGGATTTCCCAGGTCTGTTGTGCGCCGGCGCCGGACGACACAGACGGGAAGTCTTCCACGCGACCACGGACATGGGTACGTCCACTTCTCGCCAGCGGACCGCCCCCTGCCGGGCCGGGACCGGAATCCGACGGTTCGCCGCAGCCGCCGTCCGACCCGGCGAAGGGTGGGGCACCGGGGTGCTTACGTGGCGATCGCCGCCGGTGGCGTGCGGCGCGGTGCTGGCGAGGGCCGTGTGCCGCCCGGGGGTGAGCACGGCCACAAGGGCGGTTGCGACCCCGGGAGCTGAGGCACGCTGATGACGCGGATTCACCGCGACCTGGGGAGGCAACCACCGTGGACACCGTCGACTGGCGCAGCACCGGACCGGCCATCCCGCCGACGGCCCGGCTGACGTTCTGGCCGCTGCGGGTGGCGCACGCCGACGGCATGGCCGACGTGCTGGCCGACCGGCGCCTGCACGAGTTCATCGGGGGCGAGCCCGACAGCCCGGAGCGACTGCGGGCCCGCTACGGGCGGATGACGGCCGGATCGCCCCGGCCGGCCGAGGTGTGGCTGAACTGGGTCGTCCGGCTGGAGGACGAGGCCCGCCTGGTGGGCACCGTGCAGGCCACGGTGGTCGACCGGACCGCCGAGGTCGCCTGGCTCGTCGGGGTCCCGTGGCAGGGCCGGGGCATCGCCCAGGAAGCGGCCCGGGCCCTCGCCGACAGCCTTGCGCAAGGGCCCGTGGAGACGCTGATCGCGCACATCCACCCCGGGCACCACGCCTCCGCGGCGGTGGCCCGTGCCGCCGGACTGGCACCCACCGACCAGTGGCACGACGGTGAGGTCCGCTGGGAGCGCGGGCTCGGCACCTGACCTCGTACGTCCCCCGTCGGATCAGGAGCCGTCCTCGTCCGGATCCTCCTTGAACGGCTCGAAGCCGATGTGGTCGAGCGGGTCCTCGTGCGGATGCCGCAGCGGCGGCAGCCCGTCGGTCACGAGCCGGCCCCGCAGCCACTCCAACAGGGTGTCGACGAGGCCGCCGTCCGGCAGCGGCGGACCCTGGTCGGCGTGCCGGGGCACGACGATCAGCGGCCAGGCGTCCGGGTCGGCGCCCTCGGTGAGCCAGCAGAGCTGGTCGCCGTCGATGGAGTCGGCGAAGGGCAGGAACCCTCCCGGCTCGGGCCAGACCGCCAACGGGTGGTACTCGGGGTGATCGGCGCGCAGCTCCGCGTACGCCTTGGCGTTCCACTCGGCCCACGGCGCGAGCGCGTACTCGTCCTCGGCGAGCGGGTCGCTGACGCGCAGCCAGCCGGCCCAGCAGCCCGCCCCGTACGTCTCCATCAGCTGCACGTACTCGCCCGGCAGCCGAGTGCCGAGCCGTTCGTACAGCCAGTCCCAACTGCGCTCCCCGAGCTCGGGCGCCGCCGGCGGGGGGACGAGGGCGGTCAGCGCGGCAAGGCCGCTGCCGGCGTCGAGCGCGGCCCGCTGCTGCGGCGTCGGCTCCGGCCGCCGGGGCGGCGGCGTCCACGCGGTCCCTTCGAGTTCGGCGAGCATCGCACTACGCGCGACGACCGGCCGCAGCCCGTCGGCGACGAACCTTGCCAGCGTCGCGACGAGCGGCCCGTCGAAGCGCCGCCAGGGGTCACGGCCCGCGTTCGCGTCGTCCTGGCAGTGCATCACGACGGGCCACCGGTCGGGGTCGCTCGACGCGGTGGTGTCCCAGTACAGGGTGTCGGCGGTGCGGGTTTCGCCGAAGGGCAGCACGCCCGGGGCGGCGCGACGGTTCTGCTGCACCCAGGTTCCGTAGTCGAACCACCCCGGCCGGGCGCACGGCACGTGCAGCCACAGGCGCTCGCCGATGTCGAGAGGTCCGTACGCGGAGGCGACGGCCTTGTAGTCCGCGGGCAGCCGCGTGCCCAGCCAGTGCTCGACCGCGTCCCAGTCGACGGGGACGGCGAAGCCGGCCGGTGGTGTGCCGAAGATCTCGGCGAAGGCAGTGACGTGTGGGTCGGGAGCGCTCATGGTGGTGGGGACTCTTCTCGCCGGCACATGGTTGCCCTGCACGCGGGCAGCGCGTCGGTGATACCCGGGACCGGTGCGCCCACCGACCGGCCGTTCACAGCGGTCGCCCGCCGTGGTCCGTCGCGCCGGTGATCGCAGCCAGGGCGCCGCGCAGCGCCGCGCCGTCGAGCGGGCGATCGCGCCAGCGGGCGCCGACGTGGCCGTCGGGGCGCACGAGCAGCGCGCCGTGCGGGCCGATGCCACAGGGGGCTTCGAGCTCCGCGGGCAGCGGTTCGACGCGCAGCGGCCAGGGCTCCGTGGCGTACTGCGCCCAGAGCGTCGGATCCGGTGTGAAGACGGTGAACCACGTGCCGACGGCGTCCAGCGTGGAGCGGTCGCGGGCGAGCCAGAAGTGCGGCATGCGGTGGCCCGGTGCGGCCGACGGCACGTAGTCCGTGCCCGCGGGCGCGGGTGGGGCGTCGTCGTCGAGGAGGACGGCGTCGGAGCGGTAAGCGACGCCGAGCACCAGCCCGAGTTGGGCGAAGTACCGCTCCGACCAGGGAAGTTCCACCGTGCTGGGCGCCGCGGCCCGGGCGGCGAGCTGCTCGCGGCGCCGCTCCTGGGCGTCCAGCAGGAGACGGGTGTTGGCCACCGCCTGGTCGAGGGTCCGCCGGGCGACGGGGCGCCGCTCCATCTCGTAGGAGTCCAGCAGGTGCGGCTCGGCCCAGCCGCGCAGGACGCCCGCGAGCTTCCAGCACAGGTTGTGCACGTCGGCGATGCCGGCGTTCATGCCCAGCCCGCCGACGATCGGCACCGCGTGCACCGCGTCCCCGGCCAGGACGACCCGGCCCCGCCGAAAGCCCTCGGCGACGAACGCGTTCATCACCCAGTGCTGGACGCGGACGACCTCGGCCGGCACGCCGGCGCCGGGCCCGAGGGCGTGCGCGACGACGTCGGACCAGTCGGCGTCCCCGGCGTCGTCGGGGGTGGGCACGAACCAGGCCCACCCGCCCTCCGGGTACAGCGGCGCGAACAGTCCCCGTGCGGTGAAGTAGACGCCGGCCGGGTGACGGGCGCACCACCGGTCGAGTTCGGCGCGGAACACGACCGTGGTGAAGGACCCCAGGGAGCCCGGGCCGGTGGTGCCGATGCCCAACAGGTGCCGGACGGTGGAGTCCGCGCCGTCGGCGGCGAGCACGTACCGGGCCCGTACGCGCAGCTGCGCACCGCTGCCGTGGTCGACCAGCAGCGCCACGACGCCGTCGCCGTCCTCCGCGAGGTCGAGCAGCTCGACCCCGAACCGTACGGGCGCCTCGGCCGCCGCGAGCAGCACGGGCTCCAGCCGGTCCTGCGAGGTGACCACGCCGACCGCGGGGCTCTCGGGCACGGGCGCGTTGATGCCGACCATCGCCGCCGTCGCGAAGTCGGGCTCGGCGATGGTGTCGCGGAAGCGGATCCGGCCGAACTCGGGGGCGAAGGCGCCCGCGGCGATCTCGGTGGCGAGCCCGAGCTGCCGGTAGATCTCCATCGAGCGCACGTTGATCAGCCGGGACCGCGGGAACGGCGACAGGCCGCCGTGCCGCTCCACCGACGACACCCGTACGCCCCAGCGCTCCAGCAGCGCCCGGGCGGTCAGCCCGACCGGCCCGCCGCCGACGACCAGCACGTCCGTGTCGACGTCTGCTCCGAGCACGTGGATCTCCTCCTGCCGCGCCCTGAGGCCAATCTCCCGCGCCCTGGGGCCGGTCGCAAGCCGGGCCGGGTCCGACGCCCGGGGTGTCCGTCGGCGCGCGCCCGGGCGTCCGTTCGGCCCGTGGGCCGTTCCAGCGGGCCGGCCACCGGGGCGGATCACAACCCGCGGTAGGGGACCCGGTCGAGGAGGTCCTCCAGGGCGAGTTCGCCGTCCCGGGTCTGGGCACCGGCGGCCAGGGCCCGCTCCATGCGTTCGACGACGGCGCGCGGCGCGGGATAGACCCTCGCGTGCGCACGGGCCTCTTCGGTCAGGTCCGGTACGGGGCCGCTGGCTTCGGCGGCGTCGACGGCCTCCTTCGCCGCCTCCGCGACACCCGGCGGCAGCGCGGCGATCCGGTGCGCCAGCGCGTCCACGAAGGCGTCCAGCTCGCCGGCCTCGACGGCCCGGTTGATCCAGCCGTACTGCTCGGCCCGGTCGGTGTCGAACAGTTCGGCGCCGAGGACGATCTCCAACGCCCGGGCGCGCCCGACGAGCCGGGTGAGGTATTGGGTGCCCCCGCCGCCGGGGAAGATGCCCATGCGGGTCTCCGGCTGGGCGAGCCACGTCTCGTCGCGGGCCGCGAAGCGCATGTCGGCGGCCATGGCGAGCTCGACGCCGCCGGCGCGCAGTCGCCCGCGCAGCTTCGCCACGGTGATCTGCGGCAGCGTACGGAAGCGTTCGTGCAGTTGCTGCAACGGGTTGAGTCCCGGGTCGCCCTCGTCGTCGGCGAGTGCCACCAGCTCTTCGGGTTCGAACATCCACCGCAGGTCCGCGTGGGCGGAGAAGAACTCCGGATCGGCCGACTCCAGGACCAGCACGCGCAGGTCCTGGTCGTCCGCGGCCGTGCGGGTCACCCGGAACAGGTCCCGCACCATCGCCGCGTCGAGGACGTTGACGGGAGGGCGGTCCAGCGTCACGGTGGCGACGGCGCCGTGCCGGGAGACGCGCAGCGCGGTGAAGCCGGTTTCAGCGAGCGGCATGGTGTTCCCCTTCATGGAGTTCTTGGAGTTCATGCAGTTCATACGAGGTCGTTCGACTTCGTTCGAGGTCGTGCGGGTCCGTTGGACGGACCGCTCGGACGCGCCGTCCGAAGGTGAGGCCCGGGTAGCGCTACTGGCGTCCGGGTACTCACCGTAGGGAGCCGACGGTGCTCATCTCGATGCCCATGCTGTCCACATCTTTGTCTGTTTGTGTCATCCAATGGAGACTGGGCGGTCATCAGGGCCGTTAGGCTTCGTGGGATGGACGTACTGGCTGATGCCCTCTCCGTGGCCGGAGTGCGCGGCACCGTCGCGCTCCGGATCGACGGCCGTCAGGACTGGGCCGTCTCCTGGGCGCAGAACGCCGACGCGGTGCTGTACGCCGTCACCGCCGGCAGCGCCTGGCTCACCGTGGCGGGCGCCGACGGCCGCGCCGTCGCGCCCGTGGAACTGCTGGCCGGCGACGTCGTCCTGCTGCCCACGGGCGTGGCGCACAACATCGCCAGCGACCCCGGCCGCACCCCGAAGCTCTGCGACGTCGCCCTCGCCGACCAACTGCGGCGCACCGGAGGAGCCCTGCGCCTGGGCGCCGGCGAGCCGCGCACCCATCTGCTGGGCGCCTCCTACCGGCACGACCGCGTGGTGTCGCTGCACGTCTTCACCCTGCTGCCGTCGATCGTGCACATCCGCGGCAGCCGGGCGAGCACCGCGCTCGACGGCACCGTGCGGCTGCTCACCCAGGAGACGGCCGACCCCCAACTCGCCACCGCGGTCGTCCTCGACCGGCTGGTCGACGTCGTCCTCGTGCACCTGCTGCGCTGCTGGCTGGGCCGGCACCCCGAGCTGACCCGGGGCACCTGGCTCGGCGCCCTCGCCGATCCGCTCGTCACGGACGCGATGTCCCGCATGCACCAGGAGCCCGAACGGCCCTGGTCCACCGATTCGCTCGCCCGTGCGCTGACGGTGTCGCGCTCCACGCTCACCCGGCGCTTCCAGGACGCGGCCGGGCAGTCGCCGGGCGCGTATCTGACGCAGTGGCGGATGGACCTCGCCGCGCGCCGGCTGCGGGACACCGACGACACGGTCGAGACCGTCGCCCGCTCCGTCGGCTACACCTCGGTGTACGCCTTCAACCGGGCGTTCAGCCGCAACAGGGGCGCGCCACCGGCCCGCTTCCGACGCGACGCGCGCCGCCCCCCGGCCGATGGGCCCGAGTGACCCCGGCACAGCAGGGGCGGAGTCGTCAGGCGACGCTCGCGGAGGGGCGGACCACGATCTCGTTGACGTCGACCTCCGGCGGCTGGGCCACGGCGTACGCGATGGCGTCCGCGATCGCCGTCGCGGGGATCGCCACCGCGCGGTAGGCCGCCATGGCCGCCTTGGCGTCGGGGTCGGCGATGCCGTCGGCGAGTTCGGACTCGGTCACGCCCGGGGACACCAGGGTGACCCGGACGTCCCCGCCGGACTCCTGGCGCAGCCCCTCGGAGATCGCCCGCACGGCGAACTTGGTGGCGCAGTACACCGCGGCGGTGGGCGAGACCTCGTACGCACCGACGGAGGCGACGTTCACGACGTGCCCGCCGCCCTGGGCGCGCATCACGGGCAGGGCGGCGGCGATGCCGTACAGCACGCCCCGCACGTTCACGTCGATCGTCCGGTCCCACTCGTCCACCCGCAGCGCCGCCAACGGCGACAGCGGCATCACACCCGCGTTGTTGACCACCACGTCCACCCGGCCGAAGCGGTCGCGCGCCGCGGCGACGAAGCCCCGGACGTCGGCGGCGTCGGTGACGTCGAGCCGCTGGAAGGCCGCGCTGCCGCCCGCGGCGGTGATCTCCCCGGTGAGCGCGTCGAGCCGATCGGTGCGCCGCGCGCCGAGGAAGAGGCGGTGGCCGTCGGTGGCGAGCCGGCGGGCGGTCGCCGCTCCGATGCCGCTGCTCGCTCCGGTGACGGCGACGACTTTGGCTGCCGATGTCATGTCGGGTCTTCCTCTCGGGAGGGGGAGAAGGGTGCCGGAGGCCCAGGAGGCGCCGGCGCACCGAGTCTCGGAGGAAGCGGGCGGGCCGCCCAAGGCCGTGTCGTGCCTGGGTGCGCTGCGTCCAGGCAGACCGGCCCGTACGCCCCTAGCCTTCACGGCATGACGGACGACAACAGACTGGGAGAGTTCCTCCGCGCGCGCAGGGCGGCCGTGGGCCCGCAGGACGTCGGCATCGCGAGCCACGGCGCACGCCGGGTCGCCGGGCTGCGCCGCGAGGAGGTCGCCGTCCTGGCCGGGGTGAACGGGGACTACTACGCCCGCCTGGAACAGGGGCGCGAACGCCACCCCTCGGCCCAGGTCCTCGATGCCCTCGGCCGGGCCCTACGGCTGAACGACGACGCCCACGCACATCTGTTCCGGCTGGCCGGGGTCGCGCCGAGCCGCGGCTGCGCCCCCACCGCCGACCGGGTCAGCCCCGCGCTGCGGCAACTCGTGGACAGCTCCCCGCGGACCGTGGCGTTCGTCATCGGCCCGGCCCTGGACCTGCTGGCGGCCAACGCCCTGGCGAAGGCCCTGCACTCGCCCTTCGAGAAGGCGGACAACCTGGCCCGCATGATCTTCCTCGCCCCGGAGGGCCGATGGTTCTACACCCGCTGGAGCGATGCGGCGCACGGCGCCGTGGGCCATCTGCGCCAGGCGGCCGGCAGCACCGCGGACGATCCGCGGCTGCGGGACGTCGTCGACGACCTCACCGAGCGCAGCCCCGACTTCGCCCGCCTGTGGCACAGCCACGAAGTCCTGGGCAAGAGACAGGACGCCAAGCACCTCCACCACCCGGACGTCGGCCCGCTGGCCCTCACGTACCAGACCTTCGACGTACGGGACGCTCCCGGCCAGCAGCTCGTCGTGTACCAGGCCGAACCCGACAGCTCCAGCGCGCACGCGCTCGACCTGCTCGGCTCCCTCCACGTCACCTCCCGCCGGGCCGCTCCCTGACGGCAAACCGCCCCCCGACTTGCCCACTGGGAAAGTCAAAGGTAGCTTTCCTGATGGGAAAGTCGAAGATCCAGGGGAGGCGACGAACGTGAGCACATCGGTGGACGCCGAGCAGGCATGGCGCGCGCTACAGCGCATCAGGGTGCCGCAGGAGCGGGTGTACGACGAGTTCGAGCGGACGTCGTCCGGCGGACCCCGTGCGACGTACGCCACGGCCGCGATCATGTGGGCCTTCCTGGCCAGCCTGGGCCTGGACCTGCCCCCGTGGGGCGCCGGGCTGGTCCTCGCCACGTACGTCGCGCTGTTGGGCGGACTGGCCGTGCTGCACTTCCGCAGGAGCCGGATGCAGCTGTACCGCTCCCACGGCAACTGGCGCCTGGGTGTCACCTTCGTCGCCGCGGCCGTGGTCACCGGCGGGACGGTCGTGGGCTCCGGCCGGCTCGTCGAGTCCCTGGAGCCGATGGCCGCCAGCCTGATCCAGGCCACCGTCTCGGCGGTCGTGTTCCTGCTGTTCGTCCGGCCGGCGAGCCGCTGGGCGATCGGCTCGGTGCGCCGCAGCGCCGGGTGGACGAGCCACGAGGGAGCGGGCCGATGAGCACCCCCACCGGTTTCGACGAACTGATCCACCCCGCCACCCGGCTGTCGGTCGTCGCCCTGCTCGCCGCCACCGAGTGGGCGGACTTCGCCTTCATCCGCGACAGCCTCTCGCTCAGCGACTCCGCGCTCTCCAAGCAGCTGCACACCTTGGAGGAGGCCGCGTACCTGGAGATCCACAAGGAGGGCGGCGGTCGCCAGCGGCGCACCAAGGTGCGGCTGACGGACCGCGGTCGCACCGCCTTCGCAGGACACGTCGCCGCGCTGAAGACCATCGTCGAGGGCGCCGGAGTGCCGACGGCGACCCCGGTGCCGCCCCAACCGCACGCGGAGAAAGTCCGATGACGGCGCCCGCGCTCGGCAACGGATCCATACCGGCCGCGTCCACCGGAACCGGCAGCCACGTCGTCCGGGCGCGCGGCGTGACCATGGCGTACGGCGACCGCGACGTCCTGCACGGCATCGACCTGGACATCCACCGCGGCGAGGTCTTCGCCCTGCTCGGCCCCAACGGCGCCGGCAAGACCACCACCGTCGAGATCCTGGAGGGCTTCCGGCGCCGCTCCGCCGGCGAGGTCGAGGTCCTCGGGGTCGACCCCGAGCGCGGCGACGACGCCTGGCGCGGTCGCATCGGACTGGTCCTCCAGTCCTGGCGCGACCACCGCCGCTGGCGGGTCGCCGAGCTGCTGAAGCACTTCGCCACGTACTACCCCGATCCGCGCGACCCGGCCCAACTGCTGGCCATGGTCGGCCTCGCCGACCGGGCCGACCAGCGGGTGGAGCTGCTGTCGGGCGGCCAGCGCCGACGGCTGGACGTCGCCCTCGGCATCGTCGGCCGCCCCGAACTCCTCTTCCTGGACGAGCCGACCACCGGCTTCGATCCGCAGGCCCGGCACGAGTTCCACCTCCTGGTCGAACGGCTGGCCCGGTTCGAAGGCGTCACCGTCCTGCTCACCACGCACGACCTGGTGGAGGCCGAACGACTCGCCGACACCATCGCGATGCTGGTCAACGGACGGATCAGGGCCTGCGGCACCCCGGCGGAGCTGGCCCGGCGGGCCGCTGCCCGGGCCGAGGTCCGCTGGACGGCCGGCGACGGCACGTCCCGCCGCGAACGCACCGAGGACCCTTCCCAACTGGTCTGGGAACTCCACCGGGAGACGGACGGCCCGATCCCCGATCTGGAGGTCCGTCGTCCGACCTTGGAGGACACCTATCTGCACATGGTGCACCGCGAGGACGAAAGCAATGCCGGGGCCGGGGCCGGGGCAGGGGACGAGGAGGCACGAGCCGAATGAGGGGAACGCACGTGACCAGCGGGGCGGATGAGGCGCGGCAGATCGACGGGACCAAGGCGCCACGACGCAGCTTCTGGCACATCGGCGCCAACCGCGGCGGCATCGAACTCGGACACCTGCTGCGCAATCCGAAGGAGGTCTTCGGCCATCTGAGCAACGTGGTCGTCGCGGTGGTGATCGCCGCCGTCGTCGACGGCGACGTGTCCGGCACCAGCACCCCGATGTCCCACCTGGTGCTCGCGGGCTTCGCCGCGTACCTCCTGTTCCAGATCGGGCTGATCAACCTCCCCCAGATCCTCGTCACCGAACGGGAGGAGGGCGTCCTGCTGCGGATGCGCGCCACGCCCGGCGGCATCCCCGCCTACCTCGTCGCCAAGTGTCTGCTCGTGGTCGCGATGGCGGTCGGCACCCTCGCCCTGCTCCTGGCGGCCACCGCCCTGATCGCCGACGGACCGCTGCCGAGGGACCCGGCGGGCTGGCTGACGCTGCTGTGGGTCACCACGCTCGGGCTGCTCGCCGTCGTCCCGCTGGGCGCCGCCATCGGCGCCGTGCTGCCCAACCCGCGCGAGGCGCTGGCGCTGATCATGCTGCCGGTGATGGCGCTGCTGTTCACCTCCGGAGCGGTGTTCCCGTTCTCCTCGCTGCCGACGCCGGTGCAGCAGGTCGTCTCCGTCTTCCCGCTCAAGTGGATGTCGCAGGGCCTGCGTTCGGCGCTGCTGCCGGACTCCGCACGCGCCGCCGAAGCGGCCGGCTCCTGGGAGCTGCCCGCGGTCGCCCTGGTGCTCACCGCCTGGGCCGTCCTCGGGTTCCTCCTCGCGATCCCCCTCCTGCGCCGCGCCGCCCGCCGCGAGTCCGGCTCCCGGCTGACCGCGCGCCACCTCAAGGCCGCCCAGAGCGGGGCGGCACCCGCATAGCAAGATCCATAAGACAGGCCCTGGGCTCGCGGCCCTGATCGAGGAGGGGCGCATGACGGTGCGGACGACGTTCCGGGAACACGTGGAACAGGCCGCCGGCGAGGTCGTCGCGGGGTTTCCGGCGGACGTCGGGATCCACGCGGTGACGTTCCGCGTCGACAGCGCTCGGCGCCTGGTTCCACGAGGTGTGCGTCGGGGCCGCCCGGCACCTCCACGACAGCGGGCGGATCGTGGCGGCGCTGGGCCGCCCGGTCCCCGTAGTCCTGTACGACATGTTCGACCCGGACGCGATGTTCGCGCTGACCTCGGACGCCAACCCGGCAGCGCTGATCGCCGACTTCATGACCGAGGCCCCGACACCGTGAGAACTGGTGCCGGGGCCCGGAACTCTCCCTAGCGCGAACCCGACTGCGACGGGCCGAAGAACTCGACCTCGGCGATGGCCAGGTGCTTCTTCGCCCCCGGGTGGTGAGCGGACTCGATGATGAACCGCACCGCGGTGACCTCGCCCACCCGGAACTTCCGGGACTGCGGGCCCGCACCCTGGTCGAGGACGAGGGAACGGGACGTGGTCTTTCCGTCGGCCGTGGTGATGCGGGCCTCCACGCGATGGGGGAGCGCCGCCTTGGAGATCTCGTTCTGGCGGGTGGACATGCCCGGCGTGATGACCACGTCCAGCAGCCGGGTGGGCCGGTCGAACTGCGCCTCGATCCACTCCCCCTTGTTGGATCCGTCGCGCCCGGTCGCCCACCAGGTGTTGTTCACCTTGTCGATGAGCAACTCCGGCCCGTGGTCCGGGAAGGAAAGCGACGCCTTCATCCGGTCCGGGGTCAGCGGAGCGCGCTTCGCGAAGTGGTCGCGGGTCGCCTGGATCCCGTCGGGGAGCTTGACGACCAGCACGATCAGCAGCCCCAGCACGACCGCCGCACCCAGCCACGACAACACCCGGTCGAAGGTGCGCCGGGGCCGGGGGCGGTCGCCCGCCCACGGCGCCTCGCGCTCACCGGGACGCGTCAGCCGGCGCCACCACGGCAGGGGCCCCGGGGTGTGCTCGGCGCCGGCCATCGGCATCGCACACCGGGTGCAGTACTGCCGGTCGGGCCGGTTGGGCGTGGCGCACCAGGGACACGGCGTCCCGCCGTCCTGGCCCCGCTGCTCGCCGGGGGCGCGGACGTCCTGCGGGCGGTGCGCGGGCGGCCGGGCAGGCAGGACCGGGGCGGCGACGGGATCCGGCGCGGGGCCGCGCTCCGGCTCGGAGAGCGGAACGAGGAGCTGGCGGGCGCGGTCGGCGTCCGGCGACTCGGCCGCAGGCGGCACCGCGGCCTGGTTCGGCACCGTCGGAGTGATCCCGTCCACGGGCGGAGCCTGCGGGGTGGCGTCCCGGAGGGCGTCGGTGGCCTGCGGGTTGTGGTCGTCCGTCGGGGCGAGCCCGGCGTCCGGGAAGGTGGCCTGCTCGGACGGGGGCTGCGCCCGGTTCGCCGGCGTCGCTGCCGCGTCGTCGGCGTGGCCGCCGTGCGCCGCCGCACCGGCCGTCTGCCGGTCCCACCGCGCGCGGCCGGTGCCCGCGCCGCCGCCCGGCCGGGCGAAAGCGTCCCAGTTGCCGTCGGATCCGGAACCGGAAGCGGGACTGGAGCCCGCACCCGCGCCGGAAGCGGAAGCGGAGCCGGATCGGGCCTCGGACGTCGTCGTCGGCGTGCTGCGGTCCGTCCAACTCAGCACGGCCCCACAGGCGTCGCAGAACGACTGGCCCACCTCCACGCGGGTCTCGCACGCAGGGCAGTTCCGAGGGGTCGTCATGTCGTGGAAGTCCTTTCGACGACTTCGCCGGCGGTCACCTGGACCGTGTACGGCATGTGGGCGGGACGGGCGGCGGACACCAGGGCCTCCAAGCGGTGGTGGTCCGCCGTCGTGGGGTTGGGCAGTCGCAGGTGCACGTGCAGCCGCGGTACCGGTTCACCGGGTACGGGACCGAGCGGGCGGGCGCTCCAACTCGCCGCCCCGCTCTCGGTGATCTCGGGTTCGGTGCCGAACACGAGCCGTATCGCTTCGGCCAGCCCGCGCCGGGTGCCGCGGATCCGGTGCAGGTGCGCGGCGGCAGCCACGGCGGCGCGCAGCATCGGCTCGGGTTCGGTGCCGTCGGTCTCCGCGCCGACCCAGTCGCTCAGCCACCGGGCGAAGTCGGGCGGCGCGAGCGACGGCCGGAAGTACGCGTCGAGACAGTCGAGGACGCAGTGGATCGGCGCGATCACCTCGTCGAGCCCGCCGACGAACCGCTGGGCGAGCTCGTCGTCGGCGAAGACCGCGGGCAGCATCGTGCCGATCGGCGACGGGGAGCCGAGGCCGTCGATCGAACCTCTCATGCCGGGCCTCCCGCCGGGTGGTACGACCTCATCAGGCACCGTCCCCGATCACGCGCACCCGGTGGTCGAAGGAGAACACCAGCGACGGCGGCGACAGGTCGATGCGGTCCGTCGCCTCGCCGCGCTTGCCGGTCAGCGGGTCCGCGGGGTGCAGGACCACCTGGTCGACCAACTCCACGCCCGGCACGCGCTGGAGGACCGCGAACACCTCACCGGCCTGCACGGGCCGCCCGAACGGCCACCCCTCGCTACCGGCACCCCCGACCAGCGGGTCCAGGTGCCGGTAGAGCGCGTCATGGGCCTGTCGGCGCACCCGGTCGACGTCGACGCCCTTGAACGCGTGCACGGTGGCCACCACGGTGACGCCCTGGTAGTACGGCGGCCCCACGGCCAACCTCGTGCCGATCAGCCGGCGCTCGTCCAGGAAGCGGGTGACGCGGTCCAGCAGCGCGTCCCCGGGGACCAGCTGCTCGAACCGCAGCCGCCCACCGGGGTCCGGCACCGCCTGCGGCACCACCAGGACCCGCACGGCGTGCGCCCCGTGCTCGCCCTCGTCGCCCGGAAGACAGGTGATGCGCGCCGTCTCGGGTGCGGCGCGCCGCGCCAACTCCTCGTAGTCGCGCAGCGTCACCGCCCGCTCCTGGGCGCGCAGCGTGATCGGCGCCCGGACCTTCGCCTCCTCGACGGTCTCCCCGTCCACGCCGCCGCGCGCGGCCTCCCGGTTGACGACCTCGGAGACGTACGGGAGGGAGGTGCGCAGGATCCGCACCGCGCCGCGGGCCACGTTGCCGGCCCGGCCGCCGCCGGTGCGGTAGCGACGGGCGCGCACCGGCGCGCCCTTGGGGGCGACCGAGCCGTACTGGCGCAGCGAACCGTCCGGCTCGCGCACCGCGGGGCCGAAGGCGATCTCACCGGTCGTGGCGTCGAGCGTGACGTGCCGGTCGTCGGGGCCCGACGCCGCGAAGTGCGGCACGACCCGCCAGTCCTGCCAGCCGTCGTGGTCGGCGGTCTGGAGCAGCACGGGCGGGTCGTCGCCGACCACGGGCGCGTTCGCCAGCCGCAGCCGCTGCCCCGGCAGCCCGGTGGACTCGCCGAGCGCCTCGTCGCGGACCGTCTCGGCGTGCACCACCCGGGTGGTGCCGCCGATGGTGAACGCCTCCACGGCGCGGACCGTGGGCGAGGTGGTGTAGAACGGCTGGCCGGCCAGGGGCTCGGTGACGCGGCACCGCAGCCAGCCGGCCTCCCGGCCGGCGTTGCGGGACAGCACGTGCCCGCCGGGCACGTGCAGCACCACCTCGCCGGGCCGGTTCAACCCGCCCGTGCCGTCCCGGTCCACCTCGCAGGCGCGCCAGCCGTCCGCGGTCCACGCCTCCCACACCAGCGGCGGCTGCCGCGGGTCCACGCCCACGCCGTCCACGGTGCTGTCCAACTCCAGGACGACGGCGCAGTCCGGAACGGCCGCCGACAGACCGAACAGCAGGCAGTCGCCGACGGCGGGCGGCTCGGCGAAGCACGGCACGTCCTTGCCCGCCTCGACGAGGTCGGACGTGCGGTCCGCCACCGGCTCGCCCCGCCGCTGCACCATCAGGTGGTGCAACTGGCTCGGCACCACGGTCAGCGCGCGCTCCGTGGCGAAGACGACCGCCTCCTCGGTCTCGGTGCGCACGGTGGCGACCTCGGTGCCCACCGGCACCGCCACCGGGTCCTCCTGGGGCGCCGACAGCCAGAAGGTCACGTCCGTACGGGCGGCGGACGCCGGGAACAGGGTGATCCCCACCAGGTCAAGGAACGCCAGGTGGTTCTTCTCCGGCACCCGGTTGAGCCGGTACACGATCTGGTCGGCCATGTGGGCGACCGTCTCGACGAGCGTCACGCCCGGGTCGGACACGTTGTGGTCGGTCCACTCGGGGGCCCGCTGTTGGATGTAGCGCTTGGCGTCGTCGACGAACTGCTGGAAACGACGGTCGTCGAGGTTCGGGGAGGGCAGGGCCATCAGCGGTCGCTTTCGTGAGCGGGGCCGGGCGCACCAGCCGCACCGGGGCCGTCCGGCTCGTCGTGGGACGGAATGACGTAGAAGGGGAAGACGAGACTGCGCGGGTTGTTGGTGCCGCGGATCATGTACCGCACGTCGATGTAGAGGACGCTGTGCTCGGATCCCGCCGTCACCGAGACGTCGTCGACCTCGATGCGCGGCTCCCAGCGGTCGAGGCTGCGGTGCACCTCGTGCTGGATGCGACCCGCGGTCTGCTCGTTGACCGGGGCGAACACCAGGTCGTGGATCGCGCAGCCGAAGTCGGGCCGCATGGGCCGCTCGCCCGGCGCGGTCGACAGGACCAGCCGGATCGCCTCCTCGATCTCCCGTTCCCCGCTGACCAGCGCGATCCCGCCGGTCGGTCCGATGCGCAGCGGGAACGACCAGCCGGACCCGACGAACTGCTCGGCCATCAGCCGCGTACCTGCCTTCCCGATGGGTGGTGCCGCCCGTTCACACGATGGGCCGGCGGTTGACGGTCACCACGCCCGTGATGGGCACGGTGACGGCCGTGATGGTCACGTTGGCGATGGCGTTCACCTGCACGCTGCCGCCGGCGCTCAGCGTCGCGGCGCCGATCGCCTTCATGCTCAGGGCGCCCTTGGCGTCCACCATCACCGGGCCCGCGAGCGAGGTGACGTTCACCAGGCCCCGCCCCTGGATGTCGAGGACGCCACCGCTCTTGATGGTCAGCCGGCGCCCCGCGCTCAGCGTGAGGTCGCGCCCCGCCTCCACCGAGACCGAGGTGCCGCCCTTGATGGTGACCTTGCCCTTGCTGTCCACGGTGATCTCGGTCTTGGTGCGGTCCAGGTTCACGACGAGTCGGTCGTTGCCGCTCGCGAGCCGCACCCCCTGCTTGCGGGCGCCGGTCCGCTGGCTGAGCAGGTCCAAGCGGTTGCCCTGCCGGTCGGAGACCGTGTGCCGGGACGCCTGCTTGCGCAGCCCGTCGTGCAGGGGCACGTCGCGCACCGGGGTCGGCACGTCCTTGCCGTTGTACAGCCCGCCGATGACGAACGGATGGTCCAGCGCGCCCCGGTCGAAGCCGACCAGGACCTCGTCGCCGACGTCCAGCGGGAAGATCCCGCCGCCGGCCTTGCCGCCCAACTGCACCGTCCGCGTCCAGTCACTGACGTACGTGTCGTCCAGCCACGGGAACTGGAGCTTCACCCGGCCCTGCCGCAGCGGGTCCTGGACGTCGGTGACGAGCGCGTTGGCGACGCTCGGCAGCCGCGGAACCGCCTCCCCGCCCCCGGAAGCCAGCCCGTACAGCGAACGCCACTGCCGGCCGCTGACCGTCACCCACGCCTCGTAGTGCTTGCCGTCGCCGAAGACGTGCCGGACGGAGGTCACGGTGTACTTGCCCTCGAACGGCTTGCCCACGTCGGCGAGCGCGACCGGGACGCCCGGCCGCAGCTTCGGATTCCCGCGGGCCACGACCTCCAACTCGGCGAAGGAGGACGTGACGTCGTCGGCGAGGGCACTGGCGGCGAACCGCACCTCGGTCTGCCGGTCGTACGGCGTGCCGGTGCCGACCAGCTTGCCCTTCTTGAACTTGCCGGCGGCCTCGCCCGGAGTCGAGCCGATCGAGATCCCCGGATGGGAGGCGGCGCGCGCGGTCGCCGTCAGCTTCCGCTTCGCCGTGACGTCCCAGCCGCGCGCCTCGACCGTGCCGACCTGGTCGGCGGCGGTCACCGCGGCCCGCAGCCGCAGGATGTCGTGCCCGCCCTGGAGCACGAAGGGGCTCTTGTCGCCGTCGGTCTGCGGCGACGGCGCACCGGACGACGGCTTCGGCCGGACGAACTGGAACCGGCCCTTCGCATCGACCGACATCACCATTTCGTTCTCGTCGGCGAGCCGGCCGAGGAAGTCCCAGTCGGAGACGTTGGACTGGCTGATGAAGTCGTACACGGTCTTCGTCGACTCCACCTTCCCGACCGGCACCCCGGCCTGCCCGGCGAGCTTGCGGGCGATGTCCGACGCACTCTGGTTGCGGTAGGCGGTCACCCGGCGCTGGCGCAGCAGCCGGTGCCCGGCGTCGTACCCGCGGATCACGGTGAACGTGCCGGTGCCGTCGTAGTCGGCCTCCAGCCCGGTGACCTCGCCCGTCAGCAGCGGATCGGTGGCGCCCCGCCCGTCGGCGACCGGCGCGATCACCACCTTCGTGCCGAAGGTGACGCCCAACTTGCCGAGCATCAGCCGGTGCGGGTCGCGGAAGGTGAGCCGGAACGCGGCCGGCACGCCGGCGCCCTGGTCGACCCAACTGTCCACGAGGGCCCGGGAGTACGTGGGCGGCAGCTTGGCGCCGCCGATCTTCACGTCGACGACGGTGGAGAACGCGGAGCGCACCATCAGCCGCGCACCTCCTCGGTGGCGGGCAGCACCAACTCCGCGCCGGTCGGCAGCCGCGCGGGGTCGTCGATGCCGTTGGCCTCGGCGATCGAGCGCCACGCGCCGGGGTCGCCGTACTCCCGCCACGCCAGCGACAGCAGCGAGTCGCCCGCCACCACCCGGTGCACCCGCTGCGCGGTGAGCGCGCCCGACGTCGGGTTCTGCCCCGCGGTCGCGCTCGGGATCTCGTGCAGCTGGAGCCGGCACGTGGCGCGGATGGGGACGCCCGTCGTCCCGAAGAGGGAGTAGTCGACGTCCACGGAACCGACGTACGCGACGAACCGCGCCGTCGAGAACGACCCCCACTGGAAGACCACCCACGGCGGTGACGGCTGCTTGGCGGCGATGCTCCTGGGCGTCACCTCGCAGCAGCTGAGCAGCGACTCCACCTTCTTCAGCACCGTGTTGCCGGTCGGCTTCTGGGAGGAGTCCAGGAAGATCTCCACGTTCATCTCGCGCGGCAGCGCGCCCATGAACTCCGGCAGCGGGCCCGTCCGCTCGATCTGCGTGGGCGTGGTCTTCCACTCGGCGCGCCGGGACAGCGACAGCTGCGCCGGGTTGAAGTCGAAGTTGAACGTCTTGATGACCCCGCCGGGCGAGGTGCTCTCGCCGGTGGGGGGCTCGTGGATCGCGAGCGAGGCGCGCACAAGGCTCTTGCCCGCGCCCTTGGCGCCTTTCGCCATGTCTGCCGAACGCCTTTCAGTCCGTGAATCCGTGGTGGGCGATCTCCAGGACCTCCGTCGCGACGGCCGGGCTCGCCGGGTCCAGGGTGGGCCCGGTCCAGCTGACCGGCAGCACGTCGATGAGTCCCCAGCGGGCCACCTCGGAGCCGTCCGCGCGCAGCGCCGCGATCTGCGCGGTGGGCCGCTTGATGCCGGTCTGGAGGGACGAGATCCAACGGGCCACCTTGGCGGTGTCCGGGGTGAGCGGGCGGGTCAGCCGGATGGTGGAGAAGGTGACGCGGGTGGGCAGCGCCCACACGAAGCCGTTGTTGCCGCCCTCTTGGCGGTGCTCGATCTCCACCTGCGACGCGAGGCCCTCGCACCCGTTGAAGGCGCCGAGGCTCTCGCCGTCGATGCTGAGGGAGAACCAGATGGTGGAGCCCGGGTCCTTGCGGGACATCGTGCGGGCCTTTCTGTCGTGCCGGGGCGGCGGGTCGAACGGGTCGGGCGGGGCCGCGTGAACGGCCGGTCGGTGGCTGGCGGGGGTCGGTCAGTCGCGGAAGTCGCGGAGCCTGCCGACGCGTTCGCGGTCCATCCGCAACTCGGTGCGGACCAGTCGCGTCACCCGACCGATGATCCGGTGCACCAGCTCGTCGAGTTGGAAGTCGGTGAGCTGCCGGGGGTCGCAGGTGTGGGCCGGGACCTCCGTGTACTCGGGCGGCGGCGGTCCGGCCGATGCGGTGGACACGGCCGACGCGGAACGAGTGGGCGGCGGCGGTTGGCTCGTCGACGCGGGTATCGGCGCCGGGGGTGGGGGCGGCGACGGGGGCGCGACACGGGCCGGCGTACTCGTCGCCGGGGCCTGGTCGGGCGCCGGGAGCCTCTTCCGGTAGCGCTGGACGACGGGCCCGGTGGGGGCGGCAGCAGGCGCCGACTCGGGAGCCCGCGGCGGCACGAGCGGCGCCACCGGGAGGCGGGACGGGGCCGTCGGCGCGGCGGCCGACGGCATCGCACGCCGCAGGAGCACGGGCGAGGCGGGCGTCACGGGACGAGCGCCCGGCGCCTTGGCTGCTGGCGCTGAGGGCCGTACGGGGGCTTCCCACGGCGGCGCGGACGAGACGGGCCGTACGGGAGCGGGCACCTGCGACGAGGCGGGACTGGTCACCGCTGGGATTGCGGGGACCGGCTGGGCACCGGGTGTTGCCGGCGCGGACGGCACGTTGGGGGCCGCGGGGCCTCCCGCGAAGGGAGCGCCGAGAACGGCGCGACGCTGCACGGTGCTCTGGCTCGGAGCGGCCGGAGCGGCCGGGGCGGGCGCGGGCCGTACGGGTGCGGCGGCCTGCGGAGTCGGGATCGAGGGCGTACCGGACTGCTCGGCCGAGGCGCCCGGCCGGGACGGCGGGCGTGCGGCGTCGGCGGGCCGTGATGCCAGCGGGGCGCCCAGTCCCGGACGACGCGCGGGCGCCGGAGACGGCGCACCGGAGAGGCCACGGACCGGCGCGGCAGGCGCGTCGTTCCCTCGGGCCGTGGGTCCCGACGACTGCGGCGGACGCGACGGCTGCACGGGCGCGGAACCGGACCCGGACGTGGAGGCGGTCGACCGTTGCTCCACGGGCTCGGCCGCGGACGTCGGCGCGGCGGACGCGCCGACCGCCTTCCGCTGGACGGGCTGTGCCGGCCGGTCGGACCGTGCGGTGGAACGCGGCGCCTGTGGAGCGGTGTTGGGCTGTCCGCCGGCCCGCACCCGTCCGGTCGTCACGGCGTCACCGCCGGATGCCTCGGCAGCACGCGTCGTCGGTGATTCCGAAGCGGGGACGGGGGGCGCGGGCGGGTGGTTCGCCGGGGCGGCAGGCGGCTGTTGGGCGGCAGTGTCCGGCGCGGCGTGGCGCTGGACGGGGTGGTGGGGCGCGGCGTTCGTCGTACGGGGAGTGTCGGCGGAAGGGGCAGTCACCGGCGCGGGGCGCGATGCTGGCACTCCCGGAGCGGAAGCGGGCGTGGCGGGGGCGGCAGGCGGGTGCTGGGCATGAGCGCCGGGAGCCGTACGCCGCTGGACGGGCTGCTGCGGCGTTGCCGCGGGCGCCGGGCGGGACGCAGCGGCGGAAGGCGCAGCCGCCTGGTGGCTGCTCGCCCCGCTGTCGGCACTGCCGTGCCGTGGTGCCGCCGCGCTCGTCTCAGAAGCGGGGGAGGGCGGGACGTCACGCGACGACGTGGGTGTGCTCGGGGCGCTCAGGCCCTTTCGGGGCGCACCCGTGCCGTGCTCCGCTGCCTTCGTCGTACGGACGTGAGCAGGGGGACCGGCATCGACACGAGGCGCACCCGTGCCGTCCTTGCCGGCCTTGACGCCGGAACCAGAGCCCTTGCCGGGCCCGGTGACCGCTCGTTGCACACGGATGTCGCCGCCAGCTCCCGAGCCAGCGGCCGAAGGGGTGGAAGAGCCGGCGGTGGGCGTCGGGGAGTTGTTGGCCGCAGCGCTGGTCGTCCGCGCATCGCCCATCCGATCAACCGGACCGGCGGGGCTGGGGGTGTTCGTCGGACGCGGTGTCGAAACGCCACGGTCGCCAGAACCATCGGTGCCCGGGGTGCTGCTGGCGACGGTCCGTACGTCCTGCGGCAGGTGCTGAGCCGCGACCCCGCCACTGGCGGAGGCGGAGGGAAGGTCTGGTGTGTCCTTCCCCGCAGGCGTCGCCGGTGCCGGCGACGAGCCCGTCCCGCTGCGCCGGCCGCCGGCCGAAGGCGTCCTGGCCGCCCCGCCGCGCGGGGGAGTGGCAGCCCTGCGGGCCACCGGCAGCGTCCGACGCTGCACCGGCTTGGCCGTGACCAAAGACCGCGGCCCCGGCAGGGGCCGCGTCAGCGGAGGGACCGCCGACGCAGCGGACCCGGAGGACGCGTGCGTCGGAGCCGAGTCCACGTTCGTCGTGGGCGCCGGGAGCGGCGCCGCAGACGCGGGTGCGGAAGCCGACCCGTGCCCGGACGGCGCCCCCACGGAAGTCGCCGGCACCTGCCCGTTCGCCCGCGCCCGCTGGACCGCAGGGGCAGGACCGGGCACATCGCCCGCTCCTGCCGAAGAAGGCGTAGCCGTGGGCCCGTTGGGAAGCGCCCCGACCGACGGTACGGCACCCGTGCCGCCCGTCGTACGGACAACGCTCGCACTGCCCGGAGCCGTATGCACGGTGTTCGCGCCGGCCGGAGCCGTACGCCCGACCGCACGGGCGATGGGCACCCCCGCAGCCGGCGTGCTGCCCGCCGGGCGTGCCGCGTCGGCGCTCGCCGCAGCCGTACGAGCCACGGCACGCACAGCACCCGCACTCCTGGAGACCGCCGCACTCCCCGTCGTACCGGAGGAGCGCGAACCGCTTCCGGCGGACGGCGACGGCACCGCCGTCACCACGGGCCCGCCCTGCGCCCGCGCGGCGCGCTGGACGGCCGCCGTCCCCTGCG
Organism: Streptomyces sp. NPDC048057; assembly: GCF_040653095.1. Taxonomy (NCBI): domain Bacteria; kingdom Bacillati; phylum Actinomycetota; class Actinomycetes; order Kitasatosporales; family Streptomycetaceae; genus Streptomyces; species Streptomyces sp. NPDC048057. The sequence goes on along the minus strand of NZ_JBEZNF010000019.1, from coordinate 5,010 downwards.
CGTGCGACCCCGGCCCCCTCGGCGGGAGCGCCCGCATCCGCACCGCAGGGGGCCGCTGCACCGGCGGCGCCTGCCCAGCCAACGGCAGGGCGCCCGTTCGGCCTTCGAGCCCGGACACGGGCCCGGCGGTGGACGAGCGCAGCCCCTCGCCGAGCACCGCGCTCGACGTGCCGTCGAGAACCGCGTGCGAGGCCGTCGTCAGGAACGACGGGTTCTGCCAGGTCGGCAGCCGCCCACCGAACCCGGCGTCGGCGACCGCGGCCCGCCCCGGCCCCGTCACGCGCTGGATCGGCGCCAGCCCGAGCCACGACGCCGTCACCGTGCCACGGCCCCGTGCGGCGGAATCGTCCGCCGGCGCACCGGCGGCGCCGGAGCCGGACGCGTCACCGCTGCCCGGCTCCGGCTCGTTGCGCCGCCTTCGCAGGATGTCCCGGAAGCCCACCGATCAGTCCTCCGCCCCGGCCCGCGTCACCAGAGCCGCGATCTCGCCCGCGTAGCGCCGGCGGTCGCCGTGTTCGAGGTCCAGGATCTCCTCCAGGCTCCAGTGGAAGTGGTAGGCCACGTACGCGATCTCCTCGTGCAGCCGGTCGGTCGCGTACGTCACGATTCCCCCAGGCGGCTCCCGCCGAGTTCCACCTCGAAGGGCTCCGAGCAGTGCGGGCACTGAACGGCCGCGCGGGTGTGGCCCTCGGCGTTGATCTGACGGTAGAAGTCCTGGAGGAAGGCCAGGTCCGAGGCGAACATCTGCTCCACGACCCCGTCGTGCACCAGCGGCAGCGTGCCGAGCCGGGTGATCACCCGGCCCAGCAGCACCACCGACAGGAACGCCGGGTTCTCCTGGACCCGCACGTCGCGCAGCGGCACGAGTTCGTCCCGCGCCGTCGACAGCCGCATCACGCCGTCCCGGTGGACGGTGCCCGACTCGTCGACGTACCCGCGGGGCAGTTGGAAGGGGAACTCGGTGCGCAGCGCCTCCTGGTGCACCGGCTCGGGCGCCGACCGCGCGGGGCCGGGGACGGAGCCGTCCTGCGCCGGACCCGCACCCGCCTCCGCAGCCGCGCCCGGCGCGTCCGCACCGCCGTACGTGACCGCGCTCCCGGCCCTGGCAGCCGTACGCCGCATTACTCGATGACCAGTTCTTCGAACGCGATCGTCACGGTCTCGGTGAGCGCGGCGGCCTCGCCCGCCTTCACCGTGCTGGCGTCGATCTTGTGGCACCAGGCGTTGCGCAGGTTGTAGCGCTTCACCGGGTTGTTCTCGAAGTCCATCATGATGATGGAGGCGTTCTTGCGGGCCGTGGTCATCTGGCCGGAGATCGACTGGTTGATCCACTGGGTGAAGGCGGCCGACTGGGTCATGCCGCGCACGACCGTGCAGGTCCCGTTCTTCTTCACGCCCGGCAGGTTCTTCACGACGTTCTTGCCGTTCGGAGAGTTCTGCTGGTACGTGATGACGTCCTGCTCCATGCTGAGGCCGCTGACCTCGGCCAGGTACTCGACCATGACGCCGTCGATCTGGAGGCCGAAATTGTGTGAAGTGAGGGCGTCGCCCGGCTGAAGGCTCATCTACTCGCTGTCCTCGTGACGATCTGGGAGGTGGGTACGGACGGTGGCGCGGTGGGAAGCTGGTGCGGAGTCGGCACCCGGCCTACTCCTCCAACTCGCCGCCGCCACTGGAGAACTGGGCCAGCCGGAAGATCACGAACTCGGCCGGCTTCACCGGCGCGATGCCGATCTCGCAGACGACCCGGCCGACGTCGACCGACTCCGGCGGGTTGGTCTCCTCGTCGCACTTGACGTAGTACGCCTCCTCGGGGCGCTGGCCGAAGAGAGCGCCGCTGCGCCACTCGTTGACCAGGAACGCCGAGATGTTGCGCCGGATCCGGGCCCACAGGGCGTGGTCGTTCGGCTCGAACACCACCCACTGGGTGCCGATCAGGATCGACTCCTCCAGGTAGTTGAAGTACCGGCGGATGTTCAGGTAGCGCCAGGCCGGGTCGGAGGACAGGGTGCGGGCACCCCACACGCGGATGCCGCGGCCGGGGAAGGCGCGGATGCAGTTGACGCCGATCGGGTTGAGCAGGTCCTGTTCGCCGCGGGTGATCTGGAGCTCCAGGTCCACCGCACCGCGCACCACCTCGTTGGCGGGCGCCTTGTGGACCCCGCGCTCGAAGTCGTTGCGGGCCCAGATGCCGGCGACGTGACCGCTCGGCGGAATCATCAGGCCCTGCCCGCTCGCCGGGTCGAACGACTTGATCCACGGGTAGTACAGCGCCGCGTACCGGGAGTCGTACCCGGCGGTCTCCTGCCGCCAGACCCGGATCTGACGGGCATTCAGGCCGGGCGGCGGGTCGATGATCGCGACGCGGTCGCCCATCAGCTCGCAGTGCGCGATCAGCCCCAGCTGCACGGCCTTCACGGCTTCGAGGTCGATCGCCCCGCGCTGGTAGGCGGCCATCAGGTCCGGCACCGCGACCATGGAGATCTCGTCGACGGCCTCCAGACCGCCGAAGCCGGTGCGGTCCGCCGAGTCGCCGAGGTACTGGGCCGGGCCGGGGTGCGCCTCGCCGGGCCCGGCGGCCCGACCGCCCGACGCGACGGGGGACGGCGCGGGAGCCGCGAGCGCCACCGTCTGGTTGTCGGGTCGGGCCAGCTGCCCGGCCGGCGCCGCCTCGGTCACGGCGATGAGCCGGGAGCGCTCCTTGACCTGGGTGACGACGTAGGCGCGGCTGCTCTTCTTCGCCGTGACGTCGAACTGCTCGGCGGCCTTGTCGCCGTCCTTCACGATCAGCTTGAACCGATCGGCCGGGCCCTCGCCGTCCGCGTCCGCGACCTCGACGCTCAGCGGGCCGGAGGCGCCCGGCGCGATCGCGGTCACCGTGAACGTACCGAGCTGCTGGGGCTCCCCCGACGGCAGCGCGGCCCTGGCGTCGCCACCGGCCACCGCGGCCGGCGCCGCGCCCTGCGCGTCGGCGCCACCGGCGGTGCCACCGACCCGGATCACATAGGCGGCCGAACCGCCGTTGTTGAAGAAGCCGTAGACGGAGTGCGCGAGGTAATAACCGTCGGTGAACTCACCGAAGGCCGCCACGTACTGCGTCCAGTTGGTCACCAGGGTCGGCTCGTTGAGCGGGCCGGACGGCGCGAGCCCCACGAAGGCCGCGACGGACGTGCCCACGCCCTCGATGGGGCGGGATCCGCTGGCGACCTCCTCGACATAGACGCCGGGCGACAGATAGGACGGCATGCTCAGCTCTCCTAGGGGGTGCACGAACTGGACCGCCCAACAGCCTCACGCGCGGGGGCCCCGGGCGAAACGCCCATGGGTGCTCCACCGGGGGCAGTGCCCCTGCCCTCGGCGGTGCCTGTACGGGCACCCCGGTCGGCCGGTCCGTCCGGCCCTCCGTCGGTGCTGCCTCTTCGGGCACGAGGACTCTGCCCGCAGTCCTGCGACAGCGCGGCGCCCCCTCCGTAACGTCGTCGCGTGAGCTTGTGGACATCCCTGGAACCCGCCTCCGCCACCGTCGACCCGGGTGGCAGTACACGCGTGCGGCTAAGGCTGCGCAACACCGGCGACATCGTCGACGAATACCGCTTCGAACCGGTGGGCACCGTCGCGCCCTGGACGACGGTCGAACCGTCGACGCTGCGCCTGTATCCGGGCACGACGGGCACCGTCGAGCTGACGTTCGCGCCACCGCGCAGCCCCGACGCCACCGCCGGACCGCATCCCTACGCCGTACGGATCACGCCGACGGAACACCCCGAGGCCACCACGGTCCCCGAGGGCAACCTGACGATCACCCCCTTCACGGAGGTGCGGGCGGACCTGGTGCCGCCCATCGTCAAGGGACGGTTGCGCGGTCGGCCCCGACTCGCCATCGACAACCTCGGCAACACCAAGGTGACCGCCTCCGTCAGCGGCAGCGACAACGGCGACCAGCTGTCGTACGACATCCATCCGAGCAACGTCCAGATCGAGCCCGGGCGGGCCGTGTTCGTCGCGGCCACCCTCAAGCCGCGGGACATCATCTGGTTCGGGGCCGCCGAGCAGCGGCCGTACACGCTGTCCCTGCACCGCTCCGGGACCGACCCCCTCCCGGTGGAGGGGACGTACGACCAGCGCGGCTTCCTGCCCCGCTGGCTCGCCACGGCGCTCGGGCTTGCCCTCACCCTCGCCATCGTCTTCGTGATGCTGTGGATCGCGTACAAGCCGGCGGTGAAGTCCAAGGCCACCGAGCAGCTCGCCGACGCCGGCAACGTCATCGCACCGAGCCCGCCGGCCTCGGCGCCCCCACCGGCCCCCGAGCCCAGCAAGGAAGAACCCGAGCCGAGCGAGAAGGAGGAGAAGCCGGGCGGCGGCGGAGACGGCGGAGGAGGGGGCGGCGACAAGGCCAAGAAGCCGCCGCCGAAGGTCACCGCCGCCACCGCCGTGCGGCAACTCGCCAAGGAGGATCCGTCCGGTCGGCACATCTGCTACCGCGCCTTCGTCGGTGGCAAGGGCTGGCAGGAACCCGTGTGTGACGGTGCGGTGGCCGGCACGGTGGGGGAGAAACTGCCGATCAAGGCCCTGAACTTCGCGGTGTCAGGCGTCGGCGGCTCGGCCGCCAACGCCTTCGTCAACGACCCCGAGTCGGACAAGGGCAAGTACCAGGAGTGGACGGCCGTCATCACCGACAACAAGGACAACTACATCGGCAGCTCGAAGAACGACGCGGCCAACCTGTCGGGCTTCGCGATCAACGTCGGTGACGGTCAGATCTGCCAGTCCAGCCACGTCCGCGGCCGGAGCTGGGGGGACAGCTGCGGCAACGACCGCTCCGATCCCGAAGGCCACAAGCAGTTCGTCTTCGCCGGCACCCTGGACAACGGGGCCTGGCTCGAAGCGATCAAGCTGACCGTGAAGAAGAAGTGAACGCGGCGGGGGGGGGGGGGGGCCGGGGGGGGGGGGCGCCCCCCGCGGGCGCGGGGGGGGGGGCGGGGGCGCCCCCCCCCCCCCCCCCCCCGCCGC
>NZ_JBEZNF010000018.1:0-199620 GCF_040653095.1 Streptomyces sp. NPDC048057 | reverse complement strand
CACCACGTCCGGTTCGACCGCGGCGATGGTGTCGGCGATCCCCGCCCGACCGCCCGGCACCCGGCTGCCGCCGAGCCAGATGTTCTTCCCTGACACGCCCTCGGCGTATTGGCCCGGAGGGACGTAGCCCCCTCCCCCGGAGGACACGGGTAAGGCGAAGGGGCTCACCGCCCCTTCGGCCAGGGGCGTCGACGCCGCCCCGGACCGGGGGCGTCAGGCGGCCGGGCGCCAGTAACCCAGCGCGTTCACCCGCGCCTTGGGGAGGGCGAGTTCCTTGCGGATGTACGAGGCAAGGGTACGGGTGGTCACGGTGTCGCAGGCGATCCACACGTACGCCGTGGTCGGATCGCCGATCAGCGCGGGCAGCGCCGCCTTGACCTCGGCGACCAGATGGCGCCCGCCGTCCCGCCGGGGCACGGTGCGCAGTTCGTGGCGCTCGGGGTCGAGTCGCAGCGGCAGCCCGGCCGCGCCGTCGGCGTCGGCCCCTCCGTCAGCCCCTGCGTCGGCGGTCTCGAAGAAGACCGTCGCGGGGACGTCGGGCAACGCGTCGAGCAGGGAGTTGATCGCCGGCAGGGACGCGGGGTCGCCGATGGCGACGATCCGCGGCGGCAGCGGTGCGGGTGCGCCGAAGCCGGTGCCCTGGAGGGTGGCGTCGACGGTGTCGCCCGGGGCCGCGGCGCGCGCCCAGTCGCTGGCCGGACCGTCGTGCAGGGCGAACTCCAAGCTGAAGGTGCCCGCTTCGGGGTCCGGGTCCACGAGCGTGTACGCCCGCTGGTGCGGCTTGCCGGCGTTGTCGAACCAGACGCGGACCCACATCGTGGGGTGCACCCCGGTCTGCGCGAGCATGCCGCCGTCCGTGAAGTGCACCCGGTGGTAGCGCTCGGTCACCCGCTCCGAACCGACCACCGTGAACGAGAAGTCCCTGCCGCGCATCAGTTTGAGGACGACGCCCTCCCAGCCGTGCCCCACGTCTGACTCCTCCCTGTTGGTTGGCGTTTGTACGCCGAACATCCGTGCGTTAACTTAGGTCAGCCTAACCTAATTTTGGCTGGGATTTACTGCTGAGGGGCGGGAGAAGCGTGAACGTCAAGATCTACCGTGACGCCTGGGGGGTCCCGCACCTGCGGGCGGACACCGCGGACGAGCTCGCGTACGCACAGGGGTGGAACGCCGCCGCCGACCGCGGATGGCAGATCGAGGTCGAACGCCACCGCTCCCAGGGCACCTCGGCGTCCTTCCTCGGCCCCGACGCCCTCCCCTGGGACCTGTTCGCCCGCCGCAGCCGGCTGGACGACACCGCCCGGCGGTGCTTCGACCGGCTCGACGACGCCACCGCCGCATGGGTCACCCGCTACGTGGCGGGAGTGAACGCCGGCCTCGTCGAAGGCGCCCGGCGCGCGCCCCAGTTCGCGGACACCGGACTCGACCCACGGCCCTGGGAGCCCTGGGTGCCGCTGGGCATCTGGCTGAGCACCCACGTCCTCTTCGCCGGCTTCCCCACCAAACTCTGGCGCGAGGAGGTGGCCCGCGCCCTCGGGGACGGGGCGATCGAGCTGTTCTCCGTGGAGGGCGCGCACAGCTCCGGCAGCAACGGCTGGCTCGTCGGCGCGGACCGCACCGCCCACGGCGCGCCGCTCGTCGCGGGCGATCCGCACCGGCCGATCGAGGACCCCGGGGTCTATCAGCAGGTCCGGCTCGCCTGCGACGCGTTCGACGTCGTGGGGCTCGCCGTGCCCGGGGTGCCCGGCATCGCGCACTTCGGCCACGCGGGCGCGGTGGCATGGGCGATCACCAACGCCATGGCCGACTACCAGGACCTGTATCGGGAGCGGTTGCGCGAGGCCCCCGACGGCTCGGGCGGCTGGCAGGCCCTCGGTCCGCAGGGCTGGCGGCCCGTCAGCGTCCACACCGAGACGGTGGAAGTGGCCGGCGCGCCGGCGGTGGACGTCGAGGTGGTGGAGACCGAGCGCGGCCCCGTCGTCGTCGGTGAACTCGGCGACGGCGACGTGCTGAGCCTGCGCACCCCGCCGCGCGTCACCTCCGAACTCGGCTTCGCGAGCCTGCCGGCGCTGCTGCGGGCGCGGACCGTCGCCGACGTCGACCGGGCCCTGGACGGGTGGGTGGAGCCGGTGAACGTCGTCCTCGCCGCCGACACCGAGGGCGGCCAGCTCCACCGGGTCGCCGGTCGGGTGCCCTCGCGGCACCGGGACAACTCCCTGCGCCCCGTGCCCGGGTGGGAGCCCGCCCACGTCTGGCACGGCTGGCGCGCCACCCCGCGCACCGCCGTCGGCGCCTTCGCCGTCATGGCGAACGAACGCGGGCTCGCGGCGCCGCTGGGCGTGGAGTTCGCCCCGCCACACCGGGCGCGACGCATCCGGGAGCTGCTGCACGGCCGGCGCACCTGGACCGCCGAGGGCATGGCGGAGATTCACCGGGACACCCGGCTGGACTCCGCCGGGCCCCTGTTGGCGCTTCTCGAAGAGGTGCCGGGGCTGAGCCCGGAGGCCGAGCGGCTGCGCGCCCGACTGCTCGCCTGGGACCGTCGGATGGACGCCGGGAGCACCGACGCCGCCTGCTACGCCGACGTCCGCGCGGCGGTGGTCCACCTGATCGCCGCCCGCCCCGAGTTGAAGGCGCTCGCGGAGAACGTCGAGTCCCGCGCCTGCCCCGAAGCGATGCGGCCCTGGCTCGCGTTCCTGCCCCGCGTCGCCTTCGCCCTGGAGGGGCTGCTGACGGATCCGGGGGCTTCGGTGCTGCCGCCGCACGACCGGATCGAGGTCGTCCGCGGCGCCGTGGAGCAGGTCGCCGCGGACCACCTCGCCCGCCGCACGGAGGCTCCCGAGCCGACCTGGGGCGCCCGGCACCGCCTCGCCCCCTGGCGGGCGCGCCCCGAGGCGGATGCGGACGAGTGGCCCGAGGTGCCCGGCGACCACGACTGCGTGCTGTCCGCCTCCAGCGTCCCCGGCGTCACCGACCTGAGCACCCGCGGCCCGGCCGCCCGCTTCGTGTGGGACCTGGCCCGCCGCGACAACAGCCGGTGGATCGTTCCGCTGGGGGCGTCCGGAGTCGTCGGCGCCCCCCACCGGCGCGACCAACTCCCCCTGTGGCTAAGGGGCGAACTCGCCCCCGTCGTCACCGACTGGAACCGACTCACCGAGGAGCACTTTTCCGCCATGTCCACCGCATCCCCCACCCCCCTGCGCAAGGCAGTCCACGAGCAGACGGTCGACGGCTTCGGCCTGGTGCGCGTCGTCCCGCTGGACCCGATAGCCGACCTCGACCTCGTCCACGGCTGGGTCACCGCCGAACGCGCCCGGTTCTGGGGCATGCAGGACCACACCCGCGAACAGGTCCGGGAGACCTATGCGTACGTCGACTCCCTCACCACCCACCACGCGTTCGTCGTGGAGCGCGACGGCAGACCGGTCGCCCTCTTCCAGACGTACGAGCCGACCGCCGACCCGGTCGGCGAGTGCTACGACGTCGAGCCCGGCGACATCGGCGTCCACCTGCTGATCGGCCCCGCGTCCGACCAGGTTCCGGGCGGGGAGCGGGGGTTCACCCAGGCACTGCTCGTGGCGCTCGTCGGGTACGTCTTCGGCGACCCGCGCCACCTGCGCGTGGTGGTCGAGCCCGACGCCCGCAACGAGAAGGCCATCGCACGCATGCTCAGGGCCGGCTTCGAGGCGGGCCCCGAGATCCAGAAGCCGGAGAAGCGGGCGCGGCTCGCCTTCCTGCGCCGGGAGCGGTGGGCGGCGCACGGCTGAGCCGGGCGTACGTCCGGAGCGCGCCGGGCGCGGGGGCGAAGGGGCCGCGCCGTCGGTCGCACGACCCGGCGCGCCCGACGCGCGGACGGCCGTCGGACACCCATGCGGATCCGGACGATCGCACGGGTGTCTTGCCCGGGGCCCCCTTCCGCCGGACCGGCCCGGCAGGGTACACATGTGCTGATCACCCCCCTGACACACCGACCCGTACCGCCCATGGCATATGCCTCGGGCACCAGCTCGTCGAGTGTTGCCAAACGCCTTACGAGCCCTCGCTCCCTGTGCAAGAGTCGTAACGGCCCCTTGTTCGGACCGTCCCAGACCTGGCCCGAGGCCATGCCTGCATCGGAGTACGACATGTCGTCCCATGTGTTCGCGGACCGTTCCGGCGCGCAGCCGCCGCGGCGCGGGCCCGTCACCGGCCCGGTCGCCGTCGACGCCCTGATCAGCCGCACCCGGCGGCTGCGCGGCGAGGTGGACGCCGTGCGCCCGAACCCGCCGATGGACGAGGACGACCCGCACGTCCGCTGGCAGCGGGCGCTGTGCGACCTGGCGGTCCATCACCTCGACGACCTGGGCGCCCAGTTGGACCAGCTGCGCGAGGGCCTGGACGCCCCGGGCCCCGACGTCGACGCGTACGATCCGTACGCGTTCCGCCCGGCCGGCTCCGGTGAGCTCTTCGGCCACGAGGCCGACCACGCGCAGAGCTCCGGATCGCTGCTCAGCCGGGTCGGCAGCGCGGAGTGGAACCTCCTCACCGACGGGGTGAACTGGTCCGACGAGCTGTTCGCCATCCTCGGTCGCCCGCTCGACGGCGGTCCGATGACCCTGGACGAGCTGCCGTCCGTCGTCCACCCGGACGACCAGGCCCTGTTGACCGCACTGGTGACCGGCTGCCTGGTGGACGGCCGGCCCATCGACGGCGAGTTCCGCATCGTCCGCCCCGACCGTCGGGAGCGCACGGTCCACATGATGGGCGAGCCGGTCCTCGACGCCGACGGGTCCACCGCCTCCATGTGGGCGGTGTTCCGGGACGTCAGCGCCCTGCGCCGGAGCGAACAGGCCGTGCGCGACAGCCAGGAGACGCTCCGCCGCCAGCAGCACGCCGAGCGCACCGAGCGCCGGCTCGCGGTCGAGTTGCAGGAAGCGGTGCTCCCGCCCTGGCACGGCTCGCTGACCTTCCCGCTCGGCGGCCCGGCCGAACTGGACGTCGCCGCGCGCTACTTCCCGTCCGCCAACAGCGCACTGATCGGCGGCGACTGGTACGACGCGCTTCAACTGCCGGGTGGCGGATCCCTGTTGAGCGTCGGCGACCTCACCGGCCACGGGGTGGCCGCGACCTCCTCGATGGCGATGCTGCTGGGCGCCCTGCGCGGCATGGCGGTCGCCGGCATCGAGCCCCGCCGGCTGATGGAGCACCTGAACCAGCTGATGGAGACCGCCGCCCAGCCCACCCTCGGCAGCGCGGTGTGCTGCCGCGTCGACCCCGCGGGCCGCACCCTCACCTGGGCGCAGGCCGGGCACCCCGCCCCGCTGCTGTTCCGCGACGGGACGGGGCGCGCGCTCACCCCGCCGGACGGCGTGCTGCTCGGCGCCGCCGCCTCGCCCGAGTACGAGCAGGCCGACGTCGACCTGCTCCCCGGTGACCTGCTGGTGCTGCACACGGACGGGCTGACCCGCACGAGCGCGGCCGACGCGACCGACCACACCCCCCTGCTGGACCTGGCGCCGCGGCTCGCCGCGGCCGGGACCGCGCAGGACGGCCTGCGGGCCGTGGTCGAACGCTTCGGCGGTGACGGGCGCGAGGACGACGCCTGTGTGATGGTCGTGAGGATCGGTTCCTGAACTGCCGGGCGCCGCCCCTCAGACGAGGGGGGTGCGCGCCTTGCGCGACGGGCTCGTCGGCATGGCCAGCGCGATCTCCTCCCGTAGCCCGTCGATGGTGCCGTACCCCTTGTACCGTCCGGTCAGCCGGTACATCTCGCGCAGCCGGTGCCAGGTGCGGTGCGAGGACGTCTCCCCCATCGACGCCAGCGCGAGCCGGGCGTAGCGGTCGGCCTCCTCCGGGTCGTCGGAGATGAGGCAGGCGGAGGCCATCGAGATGTAGTCGAAGATCTTCGACCGCTGACGGCCGCCCTCGCGCAGTTCCAGCGCCTTCTTGGCGTGCCCCTGGGCCAGGGGTGCGGCCGAGGGGTCGTGCTCGGCGAGCGTGCGGTACGCCAGCGCCTGCATGCCGTGCAGGTCGGCCTCGTCGAACATCTGCATCCAACTGGGCGGCGGCACGTCGCTCTTGTCGGAGACGAACAGGTCCTCCGCCTCCCCGAGCGTGCGCCGCATCGCCTGACCGTGCCCCATCGACGCCTGGGCCCACGCCTCGATGGTGCACAGCATGGCTTGGGTGCGCGGCAGGGTCTCCTCCCCCGAACCGGACTTGGCGAGCTTCATCAGGTCGAGGGCCTCGTCGGGCCGCCCCAGGTGCACCATCTGGCGGGCGGCGCGCGACAGCGCCTCACCGGCGCGCGGGCGGTCGCCGCCCTCGCGCGCCGCGTGCGCGGCGATCACGAAGTACTTCTGCGCGGTGGGCTCCAGGCCCACGTCGTGCGACATCCAGCCGGCGAGCACGGCGAGGTTGGCCGCCACCCCCCACAGCCGTCGCTGGAGGTGTTCGGGGTGGCGGTAGGCGAGCATGCCGCCCACCTCGTTGAGCTGGCCCACCACGGCCTTGCGCTGGAGCCCGCCGCCGCGGGCGGCGTCCCAGGCCCGGAACACCTCCACGGACCGCTCCAGGGCCTCGATCTCCTGCGACCCGATGGGGGCCGCTTCGTAGCGGTCGTACCCAGCGGGGTCGGCGGGCAGGGGTCCGGTGGCGAAGGGGGAGTCCTGGACGAGTGCGGGGTCGGTGTGGAGCCAGTCGTACATGGCGCTGCTGAGTGCGGAGCCCGTGGCGAGCGCTGCGCCTGCGCCCACCAGCCCGCGTCGGTTGAGCATGAGGTCCATTCCCGTGAATTCGAGGAGGACCGCTGCCGTCCGGCCGGTCGGCCAGGAAAGTGCCCCCGGGTCCGCCGCGTGCTCCGCGGCCCGCGCGCCCTTTCGTCTGCCCGCTCGTCCGTTCCGGACGAATCCCAGGTCCTCGGTGGTCACGACACGGCCGAGTCGCTCCGTGAACAGCGCCGCCAGCACCCGCGGAACGGGGTCGCGCGGGGTCTCCCCCATGTCGATCCACCTCCGCACCCGCGAGGTGTCGGTCGCCAGCTGCGGATGGCCCATGGCCGCCGCCTGCCGGTTCACCAACCTCGCGAGTTCGCCCTTGGACCAGCCGGCCAGGCCGAACAGGTCGTTGAGGCGGGCGTTGGGTCCACCGGTCACGTAAGCCCCCAGGTTCTCGGCTGAGTTGACAGTAACCCTCCGTCAGATGGGTGGCGACTAATCGCCAGGGTTCGCCAGGGTCCGCCAGATGGTGTGCCACCCGCGCGCTGGTGTGACGTAGGAACGCGCCACCCCGGCCCGGCGACCGCCGCGTTCCCCAGGGCGTGAGGTTTCGCCGGGGCGGGGCAGCGCACGCAATCCGTCGGCGCACGAAGGGATCTGTCACCCCATGCACGCAGCATCGTCCGCCGTGACCGCGCCACCCCAGTCCCCGCGTTCCGCAGCGGCGGTCGGAGCCGGACCTCAGGTCAGGCGTCCCCCGCGGTTCAGGGGGGCCGCCGCCCTGGTCGGCCTGCCGCTCAGCGGGAGGATCGACTTGTCCGGACCCCAGGGCGCCCAGCTGAGGATGGCCGTCGCCTCGGTGCACCGGATCTGTCCGGAGTTCCGTCCGGTGCAGGTCCTGCGCCGCAGCGGCCGCTCGGTACTGATCGTCGGGACGACCGGCCGCACGACGGCGGTCGCGAAGTGCCTGCTGGACCACTCGCCGGTGTGGACCGAGCGCTTCCGGCACGAAATAGCTGCATATCGCACTTTCGTTCGGCACCGTCCTCCGGCGCGGCTGCCGCGGCTGATCGCGGCCGACCCGGACAACTGCACCCTGGTGATCGAGCGGATGCCGGGCCGGGCCGCGGGCCTGAGCAGGCACCCGGTCGAGGCTCCGCCGCGGGCGGACATCCGCGCCGTGGTGGGGGCCGTGGTCCGGCTGAACGACTGGCGACCGCCGGCCGGGCTGTTCGCCGCGCCGCTGGACTACGCGTCACGGCTCTCCCGCTACCACGAGCTGGGGCTCTTCACCGACCGGGACCTGGGCGACCTCCAGAAGCTGCTGCACGGGCTGGCGAACGCGGGTCACCGCGGGCCGATCGGCGAGTTCTGCCACGGCGACGCGCTGCTCTCCAACGTCCTGCTCTCCCCCACGGGGCCGGTGCTGGTCGACTGGGAGCACACCGGGTGGTACCTGCCGGGGTACGACCTGGCCACGCTCTGGTCGGTCCTCGGTGACGCGCCGGCCGAGCGGCGGTGGATCAGTCAGCTCGCCCAGCGCAAGGGGCCGGCGGCACGGGACGCCTTCCTGGTGAACCTGATGCTGGTGTTGACCCGGGAGATCCGTACCTACGAGACCGCGGTCCAGCGGACTATGAGGGAGGCGCCCCCCGCGGGAGGCGCGGTGCCCACCACCCCGAGCGGTCTGTCGACGGGCGAGGAGCAGCGGCTGCTGCTGCGCCGGTTGCACGACGACTGCGCGATGGCCCGGCGGGCGGTGCGTGCCGCGGTCGGTACGCGCTGAGAGCGGCGACGGACGGGCCGCTGGCCCGCAGAGCCGCGGAGAAGTGCCGTGCGTCCGGTGTTCACTCACCGGGTGCACGGCACTTCTGCGCGTCCGGTGAGCAGGTGGGTCGTCACGGGCCCGCTGCTGCCAACGGAGGAATCGGCCGGATCTCGTGAACTCCGTTGCACACGGACGGCATTGGCATGGACCTGAGACGCCGTGCAGGCCGGCGGCGGCGTGCCCTTGAAAGTTCCGCGACATGCCTCCTGACGTGGGGTGTTCCGCTGCGTCACGCATGTTTGACGGTCCGTGTGGCAACCGATACCCCTGAAGCAGGCCCTGCTTCGCACGCCCGTCGCGCACCGTACGCACCCGGAGGCCGCCGTGCACCGATCCGTTCACCCGTCCACGCGTCGCGCGCGCCGTGCACGCCGGGCCCTCCCGCGGGGGTCGGGCGCTGCGGTGGCGTCCGCGGCCCTGCTGCTGTCGACGCTGACGCCGGGCGCCGCGGCCACCGCACCGCGGGGCCCGGACGCGGCGCCGGCGACTGAGTCGCTCCAGCGGGACTTCGCCCACGCCGCCCGGCAGTACGGGGTCCCGCAGGGCGTGTTGCTGGGGGTGGCGTACCTCCAGTCGCGGTGGGACGGCCACGGCGGGGCGGCGAGCGTCATCGGCGGCTACGGCCCGATGCACCTCACCGATGCCCGGACGGCGCTGGCGAGCGCCCCGAGACCTGGGCACGGCGCGCACGGCTCGCACGACGGGCGCGCTGGGCGCGACGGGGTCCCCCGTCCGACGGTGCACGCCGGCGCCGCGGTGCGGACGCCCGCCGCCGTGCCGGACACCGCCTCGCTGCCGGCGCGGCTGCGGACCCTGGAGCGGGCCGCCGCACTGTCGGGGCTTGCGCCCGAGGAGCTGCGCACCAGCGCCCGGGCCAATGTGCTCGGGGGCGCGGCCCTGCTCGCCGACGCCCAGCGGCGCCTGGGACGGGCCCCGAGCCCGGATCCGGCGGACTGGTACGGGGCGGTGGCGGCGTTCTCCGCCGCGGACGACGCGGCGACGGCGAGCGCGTACGCGGACGACGTCTTCGAGGTGATCCGCACCGGTCACAGCCGGCGCACCGACGCCGGCCAGCGCGTGGCGCTCGCACCCGACGCGGGCGCGGTGGCCGACCGCGCGCAGGTGGCGGGGCTGGGGCTGCGTACCGCCGACCGAGGGCGGACGGAGTGCCCGCGCACCGTGTCCTGCGAGTGGGTTCCCGCGCCGTACGAGGAGCTCGGCGAGGGCGACTACGGCAACCACGACAAGGCCGACCGGCCCGTCTCCCAGTCGGTGCGCCACATCGTCGTCCACGACGTGGAGGGGTACTGGGACTCGGCGCTGCGCATGGTGCAGGACCCCGCGTACGTCTCCTGGCAGTACACGCTGCGCTCCTCGGACGGGCACGTCGCCCAGCACGTGCCGCTCAAGGACGTCGCCTGGCACGCCGGCAACTGGTACGTGAACGCCACGTCCGTCGGGCTGGAGCACGAGGGCTTCCTGGCCGCCCCGGACGCCTGGTACACGGAGGCGATGTACCGCTCCTCGGCGCGGCTGGTGCGTCATCTGGCGAAGCGATACGGGATCCCGCTGGACCGTCAACACGTCATCGGCCACGACAACGTGCCCGGTTCGACGGCGGCCGGCGTGCGCGGCATGCACACCGACCCGGGGCCGTACTGGGACTGGGCCCACTACTTCACGCTGCTGGGCCGGCCCTTCGAGGCCGCGGCGGGGCCGCGGTCGGCGGTGGTGACGGTGCGTCCCGACTACGCGCACCACCGGCCCCCGTACACGGGCTGCGTCAAGCCCGGCGAGCCCTGCGCGCCGCACGGTTCCGGGGCGGTGCGGCTGCACACGGCGCCGTCGGCGGACGCGCCGCTGGTCAAGGACATCGGGCTGCGGCCGGACGGCAGCGAATCGACGACCAACGTCAACGACGTCGGCGCCCGGGCCTCCACCGGCCAGCAGTACGCGGTGGCGGAGCGCCGCGGCGACTGGACGGCGATCTGGTACCTGGGCACGAAGGCGTGGTTCCACGATCCCGCCGCGCAGCCGACGGCGGTGGGCGCGCGGGGCGTTGTGCTCACGCCCCGGGAGGGCCTGGCGGAGGTGCCGGTGTACGGCAGGGCATATCCGGAGGCGGCGGCGTATCCGGCGGACGTACCGGTGCAGGCCCTCTCCCCGCTGCCGTACCGGCTGCTCGCGGGGCAGCGGTACGTGGTGGGCGACCGGGTGCCCGGCGAGTACCTGTACGCACCGACGTTCGACACGTCGGCCCACCGGGTGGTGCGCGGCCAGGAGTCGTACTACCAGATCCAGTTCGGACACCGGATCGCCTTCGTCAAGGCGGCCGACGTGACGCTCATGGGATCATATGACTAATCCATCCAGAGCGTGGGCCATCCAGGTGATGGGCAGGACACGCCGGTAAACCGTTCCGTCTGACCGGAAAGGCCCGGCACGCATGGCACAGCCCTTCGTCCTGCCCGACTTCTACCTGCCCCACCCGGCGCGCCTGAACGCCCACGTCGAGACGGCGCGGACGCACACCCGCGCGTGGGCGCGCCGGATGGGGATGCTGGAGGGGTCCGGCATCTGGGAGGAGAGCGACCTCGAAGCGCACGACTACGCCGGACTGTGCGCCTACACCCACCCCGACTGCGACGCGGAGAAGCTGTCCCTGGTCACCGACTGGTACGTGTGGGTCTTCTTCTTCGACGACCACTTCCTGGAGACCTTCAAGCGCACCCAGGACCGGGCGGGCGGCCAGGCGTACCTCGACCGGCTGCCGGCCTTCATGCCGATGGCCCCCGGTCGGCAGGTGCCGGAGCCGACCAATCCGGTGGAGGCGGGCCTCGCGGACCTGTGGCAGCGGACCGTGGTGCACATGGGTCCGGCGTGGCGCGCCCGGTTCGCCGAGTCGACGCGCAATCTGCTCAACGAGTCCATCTGGGAGCTGTCCAACATCAACGAGGGGCGGATCGCCAACCCCGTCGAGTACATCGAGATGCGCCGCAAGGTCGGCGGCGCGCCCTGGTCCGCGCAGTTGGTGGAGTTCGCGGCGGACGCGGAGGTGCCGGCCGCGGTCGCCCGCACCCGGCCGCTGCGGGTGCTGACGGAGACCTTCGCCGACGCCGTGCACTTGCGCAACGACCTCTTCTCCTACCAGCGGGAGGTGGAGGACGAGGGCGAGTTGAGCAACGGCGTCCTCGTGCTGGAGACCTTCCTCGACTGCCCGACGCAGGAGGCCGCCGAGGTGGTCAACGACCTGCTGACCTCGCGCCTCCAGCAGTTCGAGAACACCGCGCTGACCGAGGTCCCGGCCCTGTGCCGGGAGAAGGACCTGTCCCCCGCCGAGTGCTCGGCGGTCGCGCTGTACGCCAAGGGCCTCCAGGACTGGCAGTCCGGCGGCCACGAGTGGCACCTGCGCTCCAGCCGCTACATGAACGAGGGCGCCGCCCCGGGGCGCTCCCTGCTCGGCGGCGTCCTCGGCACCTCCGCGCTGGACGTCACCACGCTCTTCGGCCGCCCGGCCGCAGCCCGGCTGCGCACCTTCACGCACGTGCCGCACCAGAAGACCGGCCCGTCCCTGCTCCCCGACTTCGACCTGCCGTTCCCCCTGGCGCTCAGCCCCCACCACGAGCAGGCCCGGGAGCGCTCCGTGGCGTGGGCGGAGCGCACCGGGCTGCTGGGCGACATCTGGGACGGGCCGCTGCTCCGCGGCTTCGACCTCGCGCTCTGCGCGGCCGGCATCGACCCCGACGCCACGCCCGAGGAGCTGACGCTCAGCGCCGAGTGGCTGACCTGGGGCACCTACGCCGACGACTACTACCCCATCGTCTTCGGCCGGACGAAGAACCTCGCGGGCGCCCGACTGACCAACGAGCGGCTGCTGGCGTGCATGCCGCTCGACGAGCCGGCAGCGGCTCCCGCGTACGCCGTCAGCCCGCTGGAGCGCGGTCTTGCCGACCTGTGGGTGCGCACCGCCGGCCCCATGGCGCCCGACGCGCGGCAGGAGCTGCGCGACGCGATCGCGGCCATGTTGGAGAGCTGGCTGTGGGAGCTGCACAACCTGACGCAGCACCGCGTGCCGGACCCCGTGGACTATCTGGAGATGCGCCGGGACACCTTCGGCTCCGACCTCACCCTGCTGCTGTGCCGGCTTCGGCGCTCGCAGCGGCTGCCGGCGACGGTGCTGCGCAGCGGGACGGTGCGCAGCCTGGAGAGCGCTGCGGTCACCTACGCCTGCCTGGTCAACGACCTCTTCTCCTACCAGAAGGAGATCGAGGTCGACGGCGAGGTGCACAACGCCCTGCTGGTGGTGCAGACGTTCTTCGGCTGTGACCACCGGGCCGCGCTGCGGATCGTCGACGACCTGCTGCGGGGCCGGTTGCGGCAGTTCCTGCACGTCAAGGAGAACGAACTGCCCGTCCTCGTCGCGGACCTGGGGCTCGACGCCGACCAGCGGGCGCAGCTCGACGCCTACGTCGGGGAGCTCCAGGACTGGATGGCGGGCATCGTGAACTGGCACCGGAACGTCCGTCGTTACGGCGAGGACGACGTCCACGCGGGCGCCGGCACCGCGCGCCTCGGCCAGCCCTCGGGGCTGGGGACCGCGGCGGTCCGGCTGGCGACCCTGTTGGCGCGCTGACCGCCGGGCCCCTCACGACACAAAGCAGCGCCGCGCGATCTCCTCGGATCGCGCGGCGCGACGCGCCCGGGCCGCGGGCGTCAGCCCTGCTGGAACAGCTCCGCCGGCAGCGGCTTCAACAGCGCGTAGAGGTCGTCCGTGATCGGCCGGTCCCAGCTCGCGATGGTGACCAGGACGTCGTCGCTGCGGTCGAACTGGACGCAGGAGATCCGGCTCTCGGAGAGCTTGAGCCGGCGCACGATCAGCAGGTTGTCCCCCTGCATCACGGGCACTTCCTCCGAGCCCACGACCTCCACCGGCTCCTCGTTCTCCAGCGCCAGCAGCAGCTGCGCGACCTCGAAGGGCACCTGCCCCTGCGCCAGCTCGCGCGCCGGGGAGCCCTGCGGCAGGTTCCCGATGATCATCGCGGGGCCACGGCCGCCGAACAGGTCGTACCGGAGGAAGACCCCCTGGCAGGTGCCGTCGGGCGCGGGCAGCAGGCCCGCGCCGAGATTCCCGGGCCAGTCCCCCGGGTCCATGGCCAGGACGTCGAAGTCCGGGCCGGCGGGAGTGGCGGCGCTGCGGCGGCGGAGGAAGGACATACCGCCATGGTACGTGTCCGGAACCGGTCGGCCGGACCGGGGGCGGCCCCGAAACGCCGGGCCCGGGCCCGGCCAACGCACCGGTGGCGCACCGTCCCCGACCGCCGGGGACGAGCCCTACAGCAGGTCGCCCGGGCCCGCGTGCCGAGGGGCGACGGGCAGCAGCGGGGGCGCGCCGGGCTGCTCCCCCTGGCGGGGTGACGGCACGACGGGCGGCTCCCACTCCGGGGCCGGCGGCTCGCCGGGCCGCCCACCCGCCGCCGTCAGCTCGTCACGGGCCGTGGCGGCGAGCGCGTCCGCGCCGCACCGCAGGGCCGTCGTCAGCCCGCGCGCCAGGTGGTCGACGCCCTCGCGCACCCGGCCGGTGCGGCACAGATGGGTGCCGAGGGCGACCAGGGCCCGGGCGAGTTCGTACGCCGCGGATGAACGTTCCAGCGCGGCCACGGCCTCCGTCAGCAGGGACGTGCGCTCGTGCTCCTCGCCGACTTCGGCGGCGACCCGCAGGGCCTGGCCGACGACGGACGGCGCGGCGAACCGACGGGCGCGCTCCAGCGCGTCGCGGGCCGCGGCGCGGGCCCGGTCGGGGGCGACGGGGTGTTCGGCGACGGCGAGGTGGAGCTGCCAGGGGCACCAGGCGGGGTTGCGGATGCCCCGGGCGTCCAGCCGGTGGCCCGCCGAGGCCAGTTCGCCCACCGCCTCCGCCGTGCGGCCCCGGGCGAGGAGGAGTTCCCCGTACACGGTCTGGGCGTCGGGGAAGGTGACGGCGGCCGGGAACGGCTCGCCGAAGTCGTGGTCGCGGGCGATCGCCGTCGCTTCGTCGACCCGGCCGCGGGCCAGCAGCACCGCCACGAGGGTGGCCACCGAGTACCACTCGGCGGGGGTGCCGCGGCCCACGCGCTCGGCGAGCCGCAGCCCGGCGCGGCCGTGCTCCTCTGCCTCCGTGAGGCGTCCGCGCCGGTAGCGGATGTACGCCAGCAGGGTGTACGCGAAGGACAGGTGCGCGCCGCGCCAGCCGTGGTGTTCGAACTCGGCGGTGCCGGCGGCGAACAGCTCTTCGGCGCGCTCGGGGCGATCGGCGTACAGGAAGGTGAGCGCGACCAGGGCGGGCACTTCGAATCCGCGGTCCGCGACGGCCCAGCTCAGCCCGCCGTCGAGGGCGCGTTCGGCGTGCTGGAGCGCGACGGGGGCGGGCTCGCCGCGGAGCGTGGCGTCCCAGGCGCGCAGTCCGAAGACGTACCGCTCCGTCACGTCGCGGCCGGTGAGGCGGTCGGCGAGCCGGGCCAGTCGCCGGGAGCGGGCCGGGGACTCCTGTTCGTCGGCGCGGAAGGCGTCCCACATCAGGCGGTGGGCCCGGAGCCTGAGGCGGGCGCGCGGGTCGGTGGTGCGCCGGGCCTCGCGGGAGAGCAGTTCGGACGCTTCGGCGAGGCGGTCGGAGTGGGCGAGGACCTGGGCGAGGCGGTACACGATGCCCTGGCGCAGCGCCGGATCGCGGATCGGTTCGTCGAGTGCGGCCCGCAGGTGGTTGACGGTGGTGGCGGGCTCGGTGAGCAGTGAGGCGCAGCCCAGTTCGTACAGGACGAGGGCCCGCTCCTCCGGCACGGGCGGCTCGCGCAGGGCGCGGGCGAGGAAGCGGCGGGCGGCTTCGGGCGCCCCGGCGCGCAGGGTCTCCCGGGCGGCGGCGCGCAGTTGGCGCACCGCCCAGGAGTCGCTTTCGGGGTGGGTCTCCAGCAGGTGGCGGGCGGCGGCCGTGGCGCCGAGTCCGGCGTCCACCGTGCACCAGGCGGCCTGGCCGTGCAGGGCGACCCGGACGGCGTCGGGTATCGCCCGGTACACGGCCGTGGCTATCAGGGGGTGGACGAACTCCAGGGTGTCGGCGCCGGTGAGGATGCGGGCGCCGCGCAGCCGGTCGGCGGCGTCGGCGGCCTGTTCGGTGCCGAGCCCGGCGACGGCGGCGGCGAGTTCGGGCGGGATCTCGGTGCCCAGGACGGCGCCGGCCCAGGCGAAGCGGACGGTGGAGGGGCCGAGGCGTTCCAGCCGGGCTATCAGCCCGCTGCCCTTGACGGCGGCGGCCAGGTCCCGCAGCAGGGGCGCGCCGGCTTCGGTGGGTGCGATGCCGCGGTCCCGGACCTTGGCGAGGAGCTCTATCGTCTCGAAGGGGTTGCCGCCGGTGACGACCCAGCACTCCCGGCAGAAGGCGGCGTCGGCCTCGGGGCCGAGGTGTTCGCGCACCAGGGTGCCCACGGCGGGTGCGGTGAGGGGTTCGAGGTCGAGCGGGCGTCCGCCGGCGCGGCCGGGCAGACGGCGGAACTGGTGGGCGTGCTCGGGCAGTTCCTCCGGCCGGTAGGCGACGACGAGCAGCATCGGCAGCTCTTCGGCGCGCGGCGCGAAGGAGGCGAGCCAGCCGAGGGACTCGGGGTCGGCCCAGTGGGCGTCGTCGAGGACGAGGACGAGCGGGGCGCTGGTGAGCGCGAGGTGGGTGAGGACCCAGTCGAGGCCGTCGCGCAGCCCCTGGTGGTCCGGGGGCGAGCCGTCGGTGTCCGCGCACAGCCCGAGCGCGGGGCCGACGATGGCGTACCAGCTGCCGAGCCGGGAGCGCAGTTCGGCCTCCCGGTGGCCGGCGAGCCGGGGTTGCAGCAGTTGGCGGGCGACGTGGAAGGCGACCTGTTGTTCCTGTTCGCCGCCGCGGCCCGAGAGCACGGTGCAGCCGCGGGCCGCGGCCCGGCGGCGCACCTCGGCCAGCAGGGTCGTCTTGCCGAGTCCGGCGGGGCCGGCGAAGGCGAGGAGTCCGCCGCGCGGGCGGTCGGCCTCGGGACCGTCGGCGCAGTGGTCGGGATCGGCGGGGTCGGCGTCGGCACGATCGGGTTGCAGCTCGGCCAGCGCTTCGTCGAGCGCGGCCAGTTCCGCCTCCCGTTCGAACAGTCGGCGGCTTGCCGCGCCTGCTCGTCGCCTCATGTGCAACCCCCACGCCCGGTCGCACGCCCGGCAGGTGCGGGGGCGCCGAACACACGTCGTCGAGGGACCTCAGGGTACGCGGACCGGCGGCCGTCGGGGCCCGGTCCGCCCGACTTTCCCGGCTTTCGGCAGGATCCCGGACGTTCCAGTTGCCGAAACTCCCGGTCATCCGGTAACGGGCGGATCGCGTGCGACGCCGTCACGGCGGGCGCGCCGCTCAGGTCAGGTCGAACTCCCCGTCACGGGCGTTCAGCACGAAGGCGCGCCACTCGGCGGGGGAGAAGATCAGCGACGGGCTTTCGGGCCGTCCGGCGTTGCGCATCGCGATGAACCCCTCCACGAAGGCGATCTGGACGTCCCCCGCACCGTGGCTGCCCGAGCGCCAGTCGGCGTTGCTGAGGTCGAGGTCGGGCTTGTCCCAGCCGGAGAACGGCTGGGCGGTGGTGGTACCGGTGGTGCTGTCGGCCACGATGAGGCTCCTCCCGCGCGGTTTCGTCGGTCAGCGTAGCGACCGCGCCCCCTCGCCGACAGGCCGCTGACGGCGGCCCAGGCCCACGGCCGGTCAGCTGGTGGGGGGTTCGGCGCCGACCAGCCACATGGCGAAGAACTGCGAGCCGCCGCCGTAGGCGTGTCCGAGGGCTCGGCGGGCCCCTTCCACCTGGTGCTCCCCGGCCGCGCCCCGCACCTGGAGGGCGGCCTCGGCGAAGCGGATCATGCCGGAGGCGCCGATGGGGTTGGTGGACAGCACCCCGCCCGAGGGGTTCACCGGCAGGTCGCCGTCGAGTGCGGTGACGCCGGACTCGGTGAGCTTCCACCCCTCCCCCTCCGCGGCGAAGCCCAGGTTCTCCAGCCACATCGGCTCGTACCAGGAGAAGGGGACGTACATCTCGACGACGTCGATCTCCCGGCGCGGGTCGCTGATCCCGGCCTGTCGGTAGACGTCGGCCGCGCAGTCCTTGCCGGCCTGCGGGGAGACGAAGTCCTTGCCGGCGAAGAGCGTCGGTTCGCTGCGCATGGCGCCGCCGTGCAGCCAGGCCGGGGGGCGGGGCGAACGGGCCGCGCCGGCGCGGTCGGTGAGCACCATGGCGCAGGCCCCGTCGGACGACGGGCAGGTCTCGGAGTAGCGGATGGGGTCCCAGAGCATGGGGGACTCCTGGACGCGGGCCAGGGTGAGGTCGTGTTCGTGCAGATGGGCGTAGGGGTTCTTGAGGGCGTTGCGCCGGTCCTTGTACGCGACGAGGGAGCCGATCGCGGGCGGTGCGCCGGTGCGCCGGACGTAGGCGCGCACATGGGGGGCGAAGAAGCCGCCGGCGCCGGCGAGCAGGGGCTGTTGGAAGGGTACGGGCAGGGACAGGCCCCACATGGCGTTGGACTCGGACTGCTTCTCGAAGGCGAGCGTGAGGACGGTGGAGTGCACCCGGGCGGCGACGAGGTCGGCGGCGACCAGGGCGGTGGAGCCGCCGACGGAGCCGGCGGTGTGGACGCGCAGCACGGGCTTGCCGACGGCGCCGAGCGCGTCCGCGAGGTACAGCTCCGGCATCATCACGCCCTCGAAGAAGTCGGGGGCCTTGCCGATGACGACGGCGTCCACGTCCGCCCACGTCAGTTCGGCGTCCGCGAGGGCGCGCAGGGCGGCTTCGCGGACGAGTCCGGCGAGGGAGACGTCGCGGCGGGCGGCGACGTGCTTGGTCTGGCCGACGCCGACGACGGCGACGGGCTCCTTGTGCGCGGCCGGTGCGGCCGGTGCGCGGACCGTCGGCATCACGAGTCCCCTTCCAGGACGGCGATCAGGTTCTGTTGGAGGCAGGGGCCCGAGGTGGCGTGGGCGAGGGCCCGCTGTGAGGCGCCGCGCTGGATGCGGGCGGCGGCCTCGCCGATGCGGACGAGTCCGGCGGCCATGACCGGGTTGGCGGCGAGCGCCCCGCCGGAGGGGTTGATCCGTACGCCGGCGTCGAGGTCGAGGGCGCGGCGCAGCACGACTTCCTGGCTGGTGAAGGGCGCGTGCAGTTCGGCCGTGTCGACGGGGCGTTCGAAGGCCCCGGCGCGCTCGGCGGCGAGCCGGGTGGAGGGCGAGTCGGTGAGGTCGCGCACGCCGAGGGCGTGCGCCTCGATGCGGTGGTCGATGCCGCGGATCCAGGCGGGGCGTTCGCACAGCTCGCGGGCGCGGTCGCCGGCGGCGAGGACCACGGCGGCGGCGCCGTCCCCGATCGGCGGGCAGTCCCCGGTGTGCAGCGGGTGGACGACCGGGTCGCCGTGGTCGACGTCGCCGCGCAGTTGGGCGCGGGGGTTGGCGGCCGCGTCCGTGCGGCTGCGGGCGCCGATCGCGGCGAGTTCCGCCTCGGTGGTGAGACCGGCGTCGAGGAGCGCGCGGGCTTGCAGCGCGGCCAGGGCCACCGAGTCCGGCCACAGCGGGGCGAGGTAGTAGGGGTCGAGTTGGCGGGTGAGGACGTCGCGGAGCCGGCCGGGGGACGACTTGCCGTACGCGTACACCAGCGCGGTCTCGGCCTGACCGGTCAGCAGCTTCACCCACGCCTCGTACAGGGCGAAGGCGCCGTCCGTCTCCACGTGGGACTCCGCGATCGGCGGCCAGGCGCCGACGCCGTCGAGAGCCATGGTGAAGGAGAAGGCCCGTCCGGCGAGGTAGTCGCAGGAGCCGGAGCAGGTGAAGTCGATGTCGCCGGTGCGCAGCCCGGTGCGCGCCAGCACCTCGTGCAGCACCGGCATCAGCATCTCGACTTCGGAGACGTCGTCGCTCGTGCGCCGGGTCGGGCTCTGGGCGAAGGCGACGACGGCGACGTCCCTGGCGGGTCCGACGCGTCCGAGCTGCCTCGCGTCCCTCGTCCGCGTCACAGCAGCTCCTTGTAGGCGTCGTAGTCGGCGTCCGGTTCGCCGGTGGGGCGGTAGTGGTCGGGGTAGCGCCCGTCGTCGGTCCACACGGGTTCGACCCGCAGTCCCATGCGGACCTCGTCGTACGGGATGCCGCCGATCCGGCCGTGGAGGGCGAGGTCGGCGCCGTCGAGGGCGATGTGGGCGTACACGTACGGCACCTCGATGTCGAGGTTCTTGGCCTTGATGTTGACGATGCAGAAGGTGGTGACCGTGCCGCGCGGGCCGACCTCGACCGGGTCGGTGGTGGCGACGCCGCAGGTGGGGCAGGCGCCGCGGGGCGGGACGTACACCTTGCGGCAGCGCGGGCAGCGTTCGCCGACGATCCGGCGTTCGGCCAGAGCGTGCAGATGGCGGCTCTGGGCCCGGCCGGGTGCGTAGGTGTAGTCGAGGCGGGCGGGGGTGACGATGCCGGTGACGGGGTCGTCGAAGGTGCCGGAGTGCTCGCCCCCGGCGTTCTCGGGCGGTCCGTCGTACGGCTCGAAGCAGACGATGTCGGTGATGGCGCCGGTGCGTGTCGCGGCCCAGCGGATCCGCACCCGCAGGCCCGTGCGCACGGCCTCGGGGCCGGGGGCGTCCAGGGCGTGCAGCAGCGCGGTGTCGGCTCCGTCGAGCCGGACCAGCACCCAGGCGAAGGGGGTGTCGAGGGGCTGGCCGCGGCGGGGTTCGGGATTCCAGGCCCAGGTGGTGACGGTGCCGGTGGCGCCGACCTGCACCAGGTGGCGCAGTTCGGCGGCGGTGTCGGGGTCGTACTCGACCGGAGGCACCAGGACCCGGCCGTCCTCGGTGCGCACGCCGAGGACGGTGGACTCGCGCAGCCCGGTGAGGAAGGCGCTCTGCACGGGCCCGAGGGAGCGGGTGAAGGGGAACTCCACGATCAGCGGGGCGACGAGCGGGGTGCGGGCAGCGTTCGGTGGGGACGGCGGGGGGGAGGTGGCGGCGGACGTCATGGGCTGCTCCTCGGAAGGTCAGCGGCGGCGGTATGCGGGGTCGCGCTTCTCGGCGAAGGCGCGGGCGCCCTCCTTCGCGTCCTCCGTGTCGAAGATCGGCCGGCCGTGGGCCAGTTCGGCGGCGAGCCCGTCGGCCTCCGTCAGCTCCGCCGTCTCGTACACGGACGCCTTCACCGCCTCGACGGCGAGGGGGCCGCAGGCGTTCACCATCTCCGCGAGGGCCAGAGCCCGCTCCAGCGCGGTCCCGTCGGGGACGACCTGGCCGACGAGCCCGATGCGCTGCGCTTCGTCGGCGGTGTAGGGGCGGCCGGTGAGCAGCATCTCCAGGGCATGGGTGCGGGGGATCTGGCGCGGTAGGCGCACGGTGGAGCCGCCGATCGGGAAGAGCGCGCGCCGCACCTCGAAGAGTCCGAAGACGGCGCCGGCGCCGGCCACCCGGATGTCGGTGCCCTGGAGGATCTCGGTGCCGCCGGCGACGCAGGGGCCCTCGACGGCGGCGATCACCGGTTTGCGGGGGCGGTGGTGGCGGAGCATGGCCTTCCAGTGCAGGTCCGGGTCGTCCTTCATCCGCTGTCGGTACGCGTCGGCGACCGGTGCGCCCCGGCCGGCGAGGGCCTTGAGGTCCATGCCGGCGCAGAAGGAGCCGCCGGCGCCGGTGAGGACGATCGACCGCACGGAGTCGTCGGCGTCGGCGGCCAGCCAGCCGTCGTACAGGCCGACGAGCATGGGCAGCGACAGGGCGTTCTTCGCCTCCGGCCGGTTCAGGGTGAGGACGAGGGTGGCGCCCTCGCGCCGTACGGCGAGGTGTTCCGTCCCTCCGTCGGCCGCCGGCTGCTTCGGCCGTCCCTGTGGTTCGGTCTGCATCTCATGACCTCCCGTCTGACGAGGACCCAGAACAGGTTGCAGGAGGTCGAGTCCCAGTTCAAGAGTGTTCTGACAGATAGTCAGATAATTGTGCGCCGGCCCTTCACAGTTCGGGCGTCCGGCGCTGTAATGACCGCCAACGGGCACTCCGCCGGGGTGTGTGCCGGGTCAGGAGGAGCGGTGGAGTACAACCTTGCCGACCTTTTCGAGTCCGTCGTCGACGTGGTGCCCGAGCGCGAGGCGCTGGTGTACCTCGACCACCCCGGGACGGGGGCGGCGCACCGACTGACCTACGCACAGGTGGACGCCGCGGCCAACCGGATCGCCCACCACCTGCTGGACGTCGGCGTACGGCCGGGCGAGCACCTGGGGCTGCACCTCTACAACGGGGTCGAGTACCTCCAGACGCTGCTCGGCTGCCTCAAGGCGCGCATCGTGCCGGTGAACGTCAACTACCGCTACGTTGAGGAGGAGTTGGCGTATCTGTACCGGGACGCGGACCTGGTGGCGCTCGTCTTCGACGCCGAGTTCACCGGGCGGGTGGCCGGTGCGCTGCCGCAGACCGAGAAGCTGCGCCACCTCGTACGGGTCGGCGCCCCGCCGCAGGACGCGCCGGCGGTCGACGCCGTTCCCTTCGCCCGGGCCGAGGCGGCCGGCTCGCCCGAGCGCTCCTTTCCCGACCGCTCCGCCGACGACCTCTTCATCATCTACACCGGCGGCACTACCGGGATGCCCAAGGGGGTGATGTGGCGCCAGGAGGACCTGTTCTTCTCCGGTCTCGGCGGGGGCGCGCCGACCGGGGAGCCGGTGGCGCGGCCCGAGGAGCTGGCCGCGCGGGTCGCCGCTGGCGGCGACGGCATCACCTTCTTCCCCACCGCCCCGCTGATGCACGGCACGTCCACGCTGACCGCGTTCATCGGCTTCGACTTCGGCCAGCGGGTGGTCCTGCACCGCAAGTTCGCCCCCCACGAGGTGCTGCGGACGATCGCGGCGGAGAAGGTGACCAGCGTGTCCCTGGTGGGG
This sequence comes from Streptomyces sp. NPDC048057, assembly GCF_040653095.1. Classification (NCBI taxonomy): domain Bacteria; kingdom Bacillati; phylum Actinomycetota; class Actinomycetes; order Kitasatosporales; family Streptomycetaceae; genus Streptomyces; species Streptomyces sp. NPDC048057. The sequence continues at coordinate 177,208 of NZ_JBEZNF010000018.1, read as the reverse complement.
GACGCCATGCTCAGGCCGCTGATCGACGCGCTCAACGGGCCGCTGGCGGGCACCGACCTGTCCGCGCTGTTCAGCGTCTCCTCCTCCGGGGCGATCATGTCGGAGACCGTGCGCGCCCAGTTCGCGGCGCTCGCCCCGCACGTGATGCTGCTCAACAACTTCGGCTCGTCGGAGTCCGGCTTCAACGGCACGGCGACCGACGACTCGGGCCCGGAGCGGGGGTTCCGGCTCCGGGTGAACGCGCGCACGGCGGTGGTGGACCCGGTGACGCACGAGCCGGTCGCGGTCGGCGAGCCCGGGCGGATCGCCCAGCGCGGCCACGTCCCGCTCGGCTACTACAACGACCCGGCGAAGACGGCCGGCACCTTCTTCCGGCGCGGCGAGGAGCGCTGGGTACTGCTGGGCGACATGGCGACGGTGGACGACGAGGGCGTCGTGACCGTGCTCGGCCGGGGCTCCCAGTGCATCAACACCGGTGGCGAGAAGGTGTACCCGGAGGAGGTCGAGCAGGCGCTGAAGGCACATCCCCACGTGTACGACGCCCTGGTCGCCGGGGTGCCCGACGACCAGTGGGGCCATCGGGTGGCCGCCGTCGTCCAGGTCCGCGACGGAGTGCGGGCCCCGACGCTGGACGAGATCCGGGAGCACTGTCGCACCAAGCTCGCCGGCTACAAGATCCCCCGCCAGTTGGTGGTCGCCGACGAGATCCAGCGCTCCCCCAGCGGCAAGGCGGACTACCGCTGGGCCCGCGCGGTGGCGACCCGGGCCGCCGCGCCGTGACCGCGCCGAGCGCGTAGGACGCCCCGCCCCCGGTCGCGGAAGAAGCCCCGGTCGCCCCCTTGCCATCGGGCGTGACGTGCTGGATTACTGATCTCCAGCAAGACCGAATGATCGGTCGGCCGACGAGGGACGGGAGCGGTCAGCATGACGGACCTGCGGGACGCGGCGGAGCGCCTGAGCCGCCCGGAGCTCGAAGCCCTCCAGTTGGAACGGCTGCGCGCGACCCTGCGCCACGCGTACGAGAACGTCCCCTTCTACCGTCGCTCCTTCGCCGCCGCCGGGGTCCGCCCCGACGACTGCCGCACCCTCGCCGACCTCGCCCGCTTCCCCTTCACCGACAAGGAGGACCTGCGGGAGAACTACCCGTACGGGATGTTCGCGGTCCCCGAGTCCCGGGTGGCCCGCATCCACGCCTCCAGCGGCACCACGGGGCAGCCGACCGTGGTCGGGTACACCGCGCACGACCTGGACGTCTGGGCGGACGTCGTGGCCCGCTCGATCCGCGCCGCGGGGGGCCGCCCCGGCGACCGGGTCCACGTCGCGTACGGCTACGGCCTCTTCACCGGCGGACTCGGCGCGCACTACGGCGCCGAGCGGCTCGGCTGCACGGTGATCCCCGCCTCCGGCGGCATGACGGGCCGCCAGGTGCGCCTGATCCAGGACCTGCGCCCGCGGATCGTCATGGTGACTCCGTCGTACATGCTCACCCTCCTCGACGAGTTCGAACGCCAGGGCGTCGACCCGCGGTCCACCTCGCTGGAGGTGGGGATCTTCGGCGCGGAGCCCTGGACGGAGGAGATGCGCCGGGAGATCGAGGAGCGGTTCGCGATCGCCGCCGTCGACATCTACGGGCTGTCGGAGGTCATGGGGCCGGGGGTGGCGCAGGAGTGCGTGGAGACCCAGGACGGGCTACACGTCTGGGAGGACCACTTCCTGCCCGAGGTCGTGGACCCGTCCACGGGCGAGGTGCTGCCGGACGGCGCGCCCGGCGAGGTGGTCTTCACCACCCTCACCAAGGAGGCGGTGCCCGTGGTCCGCTACCGGACGCGGGACCTCACCCGGCTGCTGCCCGGCACGGCGCGGCCGGCCTTCCGCCGCATGGCGAGGGTGACCGGCCGCAGCGACGACATGATCGTGCTGCGCGGGGTGAACGTCTTCCCCACCCAGATCGAGGAGGTCGTGCTGCGCACGCCCCGCCTCGCGCCCCACTTCCAACTGCGGCTCACCCGCGAGGGCCGGCTGGACGCGCTGACGGTGCTGACCGAGGCGCGCCCGGGCAGCACGCGCGAGGAGCGCACCGCGGCGGCCCGGGCGGTCGCGGCGGCCGTCAAGGACGGCGTCGGCGTTTCGGTAACGGTCGAGGTGGTGGATCCGGACACCCTGGAGCGCTCGACGGGCAAGGTCCAGCGGATCGTGGATCTGCGGAGGTAGCGACCGCGGGAACCCTCCGGATCATTTCTGATAACCCCTCAGCTTAGCGGGATCCGGGGCGTCACCGCGCGCCGGCCGTGCTTTCTGGCCACCTCTCGCACTGCGCCGAACGCAATTAGGCAGTTCGTCAGTGGCACGCGTTTCAACCGTGCTCAACTGGTGAAAAGTCGCGCACAGAGCGTACGGGGGCGCGCAGATTCTGCGTGGAGAGCCACGACACGACCCGAGGAGCTTCACATGACGACCGTTCTTCTGGTTCACGCGGTGTCCCTGTGGCGAGCCTCTTTGGCCTGCCTGCTCAGCACGGACGCGCGCCTGGACGTACGGGCAACGGACAAGGGAGGAGTGCGCGCCTTCATGGAGGAATGTCCGCCTGACGTCGTCCTGACGGATCTGGACTGTCCCCACTCGCTGGAAGTGCTCACCTTCATGGAGTCCATACGGAAGCCGGCCGTCGAGGCACCGGCCCTGATGGTGCTGGCGCGCGGGGACCGCGCCGGTGACCTGCGCCGGGCCAGCGACGCCGGCGCCACGGGGTACGTCGACAAACTCGGCCCCGTCGACAGCCTGTGCGCCGTGGTGCGCAAGGTGGCGACGGGGGGCCGCCACATCGACGAGTCGCTCGCCTTCGGCCTGCTCAGGGCCGCGGACGTGCCACTGTCACCACGTGAGTTACGGGTGCTCGCCCTGGCGGCCGAAGGCGAGTCGGTCACCTCGATAGCGAGCGCACTGCACCTCGCCAGCGGTACGGTGCGCAACTACCTCGCCGCGGCGATACGCAAGACCGGCGGCCGCAACCGCCTCGATGCGATACGGCTCTCCCGGGACTTCGGCTGGTTGTAGGACACCGGGGGCGGGTCGTCAGGCACCGGGGAGGCGGTCGAGGTCGGCGGCCCAGTGCCCGGCCAGTTCACGGAAGAGCGGGGAGCGCGACAGCAGCTCGTCCGGTGTGCCGCAGTCGGTCCGGGTGCCGTCCATCACCAGGACCCGTCGCGCACGCCGGGCCGAGGTGAGTCGATGGGCGATGACCACGGTCGTCGCGCCCCGGGCGGCGAGCGCCGTCTCGGCGCGGGCCTCCGCGGCGGGGTCCAGATGGCTGGTCGCCTCGTCCAGGATGAGCAGGGGCGTCGCCGCCACGTGCGCGCGGCCCAGCGCCACGAGTTGGCACTCCCCGCGGGAGAGCCGCCGTGGGTCGAAGGGCGTGTCCAGGCCGCCGAGCCGGGCGGCGAGGGTGTCGAGCCCGATGGCCGCCACCGCAGCGGCGACCTCGGCGTGGGAGGCGTCCGGCCGCAGGTAGCGCAGGTTGTCGCGGAGCGTGCCGGTGAAGACGTACGGCTGCTGGGGCAGCAGGGTCCGTACGTCGGTGGGCTCCCACCGTGCGGCGGGGCGCCCCAGCCAGTGCACCTCGCCGGCGGTGGGGGCCGTCACGCCGGCGAGCACGGCGGCGAGGGTGGACTTGCCGCTGCCGCTGGGGCCGACGACGGCCAGGTGGTCACCGGGTTCGAGGACGAGGTCCAGCCCGTCGAGGACGGGCCGGGCGTGCGGTCCGTACGCGAAGGTGACCGCGCGCAACTCGGCGCCGGCGCCGGCCGCGGGGGCGGGGCGACGGGTGCGGGCGGGGTCGGGCGCCGGGGGCAGCGGCGCCGGTCCCGTGAAGCGGTCCAGCACCACGACGAGTCGACCGCCGGCGGTACCCAGCGCGTTCAGCAGCGCGTTCAGGGCCGGTGCCAGCGCCGTCGTCACATAGGCGAACGCGCCGACGAGCGCGCCGGTGCTCACCCCGCTGCGCAACAGCCACGGCGCCGCTGCCAGCAGCAGGACCACGGGGGCCCGTTCGCCGACGGCGAGGGCGATGACGCGGACGGCGCTCCAGCGGGCGAGCGAACGGGACGCCCGGGTCTGCTGCTCGGTGAGGTTCCCGGTGCGCTCGCCGAGCGGTCCGGCGGCACCCGTGGCGGCGATGTCCCGCAGCGCGCCCGCGGCCTGCCCGGCGTGCGCGGCGAACTCCTCGTCCAGGTCGAGGTAGGCACGCTGACGGGCGCCCATGGGCACCAGCGTCGCCAGGAACAGCGCGGTGCCGAGCAGCAGTGGCGGCAGGACGACGACCAGCAGCCGCGGCGACAGGGTCGCCATCCCGCTCAGCGCGCCGGCGGAGGTGAAGACGAACCCCCTGGTCGCGAGGGTGAGTCCGGCCCAGCCGTCACGGGCGATCTCGCTCTGGTGGGTGACCTGGGAGACGGAGTGGGTGGTGGCGGCGGTGGCGCGGTTCAGTCCGGCGCCAAGGGCCCGGGCCACCGCCCGCCGCACCAGCCCGTCCCGCAGCGGCTCCACCAGGTCGGCGAGCCCGCCGAAGACGCCGCGGGCGGCGAAGAGCGCGGGCACCACGGCGACCGCGGCGACGGCCAACCACACCAGGCCGGTGGTGGGCGCGTCCGCGAGGAAACCGTCGTCGAGGGCGCGGGCGATGGCGAAGCCGGTGACGAAGGTCTGCCCGAACTCCAGCAGCGACCAGCCCGTGAGCCGCAGCAACACGCGGCGCCGTGCGCGGAGGAACGGCAGCCCTTCACGGACGACGCGCCGCAGCGCCCCGGTCTCCGCGGCGGTGGCCCGGCTCATGGCCGCACCTCGTCCAGGGCGTCGCCGGGCGCAGACTCGCCGACGTCGACTTCGGCACTGGATTCGGCTTCGGCCGGCTGGAACAGTTCGCGGTAGGCCGCGTCGCGCCACAGGTCCCGGTGGCGGCCGACGGCCCGTACGGTGCCGTCCGCCAGCCAGACGACGCGGTCCGCTGCGGCGGCCGTGGAGACGCGGTGGGCGACGACGAGACGGGTGCAACTGCCGGCGCGGCGCGACAGGGCCCGCTGGATGCGGTCCTCGGTGACGGTGTCGAGGCTGGAGGTGGCGTCGTCGAGCACCAGGAGGCGTCCGCCGCGGGCGAACGCCCGGGCCAGTCCGAGGCGCTGGTACTCGCCGCCGGACAGCGGCGCGTCGGCGAGGGGGGTGTGCGCGCCGAGCGGAAGCAGTGACACGTAGCCGTCGGCGGACGCGTCGCGCAGGGCGTCGCGCAGGGCCTGCTTCGAGGGTCGGCTCGGGCCGACGGCGACGGCGTCCTCGACGGTCGTGCCGAGCAGTGCGGGCCGGGCGAAGGCGTACGCGACGACGTGGCGCAGCGCGTCGGGGGCGACCCCGTCGAGGGGGACGCCGTCGAGGAGGACCCGCCCCGTGTCGGGGTCGGTGAGCCGGCCGGCCACGGCGGCCACCAGGGACTTGCCGGCGCCGGAGCGGCCCACCACCGCGGCCGACGTGCCTCCGGGCACGGTGAAGGACACGTCCGTCAGCAGCTGCCGGCCCTCGCGCACCACGTGGACACCGCGCAGTTCGAGGGTGCCGGGGCCGTCGGACGGCAGGGTCAGCGAGCGGTGGGGCACGGCGGGCAGCGCGAGGAGGGGGTCGAGCCGGCGGGCGGCGCTGCGCCCGCGGGCGATGGCGCTCAGGGCGCCGGTGAGGACGCCGAGTCCGACAGCGAGGACGGCGTAGCGCGAGACGGCCAGCAGGTCGCCGACGCTCAGTGCGCCGGCCGCGAGCCGCAGGCCGGCGACGGCGAGGACGAGCACGGTCAGCAGCGGCAGCAGGACGGCCGCGCCCGCGGTGGCCCGGCCGTGGACGTCCCAGGTGCGGCGGCCGTGTGCGGCGAGCCGGCCGAGCGGCTCGGTGATCCGGGCGTGTTCGCGCCGGGCGGTTCCGGCCGCCCGTACGGTGGCGGCGCCCTCCAGCGTCTCGGTGAGCCGGGTGGCGATGAGCGCCTGTTCGTGCTGGTAGTCGGCCGCGGCGGCGCTGGTGCGGCGCACCAGCAGGTGCAGCAGGACCACGAAGGCGGGGAAGCCGACGAGCAGCGCGAGGCCCGTCCAGGGGTCGATGAGGAACAGCGCGACGGCGGCGCCGACGGGCACCAGGGCGCCGGAGACGACGGTGGCGACGGAGACGGGCACGGTGGCCGCCTCGGCGGCGTTGGCGGTGAGGCGGGTGGTGAGGTCACCGGGCGGGTGCGCTTCGGCGTGGCGGGGCTCGGTGCGCAGCAGCCGGCGAAGGAGCGCGGTGCGCAGCCGGGCGGCGCGGACTGCGGTGTGGGTGCCGCCGAGGAGGACGACGAGGGCGTCGAACGCGGCCTCCGTAGCCGTCAGCGCGGCGCACAGCGCCACGGCGGTCCACGGGACGTTGCCGTCGGTGACCGCCCGGTCCAGGGTGTCGCCGAGCACGGCGGGCAGGGCGAGTGCGGCGAGTGCCCCACCCGTGGCGCACGACACCAGGAGCACCAGGCCCGGGCGCCCGTGCGGAACGGGTCCCTCCGTCGGGCTGCTGCTCGGCATGGGGGCCTTCCTCATGGGTCCGGGCACGACCTGGGTCGTGCGGGACCGGTCCCGGGTGAGCCCGGGACCGGTCCGTGGTGCAGCGCTTCGTCAGCGCCTCAACAGCTCAGCTCCGTGTTTCGAGGGTGTGCGGACCCTAGAAGCACTGGATGAGGCTGACGGAGCTGCCCTGACACAGCAGCAGGCTCGCGCTGCTGACGGTCTCCAGGTCACCGACGGCCTCTTCGGTCTCGGCGATCTCCAGGGTCTGCAGGTCGAGAAGTGCCATGACGTGCTCCTTCCACGGGGACGGATGTTTCTTGGCGGTGCTCAACCCCTGGGCGGGGCTGGGCGGTGTGACGGCGAGCGTCACACGGTCGGTGCTGCAGAGCTTCAGCGGTTCAGCGGCTCAGCGGCTCAGCGGCTCAGAAGCACTGGATGAGGCTGAGGGAGCTGCCCTGGCAGACCAGCAGGCTCGCGCTGCTGACGCCTTCCAGCTCACCGACGGCCTGCTCCTCGGTCTCGGCGATCTCCAGGGTCTGCAGGTCGAGAAGTGCCATGACGTGCTCCTTCCATGGGGACGGTGTGGTGCTTGTGCTCAACCCCTGACTGGGGCCGACTCGTGGGCTCGGGTGAGCGGTGGGACGAACGGCAGCGACATCGGGCGGTCGCCGAGCGCGCTGCCGAGGGCGAGCAGGCAGCCGGCTGTGCCGGTGGCCAGGTCCATGGACCGGCGCATCAACTGCTCCCCGGGGAAGGCCAACTCGCCCCGGTAGGGGGTGGCCTGGAGGTCCATCAGCCTCAGGTGCCGGTCGATGGCGCGCCGGCGTTCGGCGGGGTCGCCCACGGGGGTGCGGGCGAGTTGGAGGACGAAGCCCCCGAGTCCCCGGTACAGCGCGGGCTGGATGTAGAACGCGCAGCGCAGCGCCGGCTCGATGGCGGTGCGGGCGGTGGTGAACTGTTCGTCGGGGCGGTGGGCCAGGTAGTCGTCGAGGACGAGGGCCACTCCGGCGCTGCCGGCGCCGAGGTACGGCATCAGCCGTCGGCCCTCGACGACGTGCAGGCCGTCGCCGGGCGCGGGCTTGCAGCGCTCCAGGTCGCGCCGGAGCGCGGTGGCGGCCAGGTCGAGCAGGGCGGGGTCGCCGGTCGCCTCGTACCGCCGTACGAACAGCAGGGCGAGGCCGCTGGCGCCGTGCAGCAGTCCGGCGCGGGCCGTGGGCGGGCCGTCGGTCAGCGCGCGGGCGGCGAGTTCGAGGCAGCGGTCGGCGGCTGCGGCCAGTTCGGCGGCCTCGGACCCGGTCCTGTTGCCCGCCAGGTCGTACAGCGCCAGGGCGATGCCGGCCAGTCCGCCGTGCAGGTCGGAGGGCAGGTGCTCCAGGGGTTGGCGGATCACGAGGTGGGCGAGTTCGGCCGCCTGGGCGGGGTGTCCGAGGCGGTCGAGCGTCCAGGCGATGCCGGCGAGGCCGTCGTGGAAGCCGGGCAGGGTGCCGGGCGCGGGTGCCTTCACCCGGTCCAGCAGCCACGCGAGGGCTTCGGGGCAGGTGGCGGCGCCCGTCTCGTGCAGGGCGTACAGCACGCCGGCGGCTCCGTAGCCGAAGGACTGGCCGCCGGCCGGGTTGCTGAACTGGGCGATGTCGCCGGGGAAGCAGCGGTCGTCCCGGCCGGGGGTGCAGGAGGCGGCGATGGCGCGGGCCATCGAGTCCCGGCTGCGCGGCCAGTCGTCGGGCCGGGGCACTTCGGCCGGGGCGCCCCCGCTCGGTGCGCCGCGCTGGATCCGGTGGACGGCTGGGCGCAGCGCGGACTCGGCGACCGGGAAGGTCTCGGCGGCGTACCGGGCCAGGCGCGGGGCGCGGCCCCGGTCGACCATGAAGAGCGTGGTCAGCGGAAGCAGCAGGGCGAGGCGCAGACAGGCCAGGGCGTAGTGGTCGATGTCGATGCCGGTGCAGTCGGCGGGGGCGACGAAGGCCGGGTTGGCGACGACCTGCCGGCGTTGGTCCTCTTCGACGGGGAAGGCCGCTTCGAAGTCGAGGAGCGTGACGCGTTCGCCGTCGTCGCTGACCATGATGTTGCTCATGTGCAGGTCGCTGAAGACCAGTCCACGGGCGTGGATCCGGCTCACGGCCCGCTCCACGCGTTCGTACGTCCGCTCCGCCCAGGCGGCGTACTCGGCGAGCGCCTCGGGGGTCGGGTTCGCCAAGGAGAGGGGGTAGCGGCGGGCCATGACGGTGTTGAGGGTGAGGCCGGGGACGTGTTCCAGGGCGAGGAAGCGGTGGTCCCCGATGTCGAAGGTCTCCAGCAGGGCGGGGACGCAGTCGAGCCCGGCGAGTTGTTCCAGGGCGACGCGTTCGCGGTCCAGTCGGGTGACGGCGTCGGCGCCGTCGGTGCCCAGGCCCGCGTACGGCCGGGCCTCCTTGAGGACGACGGTCTCGCCGGTGCGGGTGGAGCGGGCCCGGTAGACGCCGCCGCCGTTGGAGAAGTGGAGGGCGCCCTGGATCTCGTACGGCATGTCGGTCGTGCCGACGGCGGCCCTGGCTTCGAGGTGGGGGCGGAGGAAGGCGGGCGGGGTCACCCACTGGGGGAGGGTGAACCGGGGCCCGCGGGGGTCGGGCACCAAGGTGCCGTCGGGGTCCGCGATCGCCGGGACGGGCCGGCCGTCGGCGCTGAGGCAGTAGCGGGCAGCGAAGGCGCCGTAGCGGACGTGGACCGGTCCGTCGCCTATGCGCAGGTCGCTGAGGACGTACGGGCCGTGCTCCCCGGCGAGCAGGTCGGCCAGGTCCCGGCAGAGCTGCGGGAAGGAGGCGTCGTCCGTGCCGTCCGTGCCTTCAAGGGGGTAGACGGTGAGGAACTTCCCGCTGCCGGCGCGGTCCGCGTACTTGGCGTTGCGCAGGTTCAGCAGACGCGGCCCGGGGACGAACTTGTGCGGGACGCCCCGCTCCAGGCACAGGGCGTGGACCCGGCGCAGTACGGACTCGGCGTTGTCGGCCGCCGCGGAGACGTGGATCTTCCAGCCCTGGGGAGGGAGGGTGACGCCGGCCGGGGAGAAGGAGAGCCAGTCGCCGGAACGGGCAGTGGTCCAGCCTTCGGGGACGGGCGCGCGGGCGGCCTCGTACAGGGCGGCGTCCGGGGTGTCGGCGTCGGCGGGACGCAGCGGTGCGTCGTAGAAGTCACCGTCCGTCTGACAGTACGCGGCGTACTCCGGATTCACTCGCGCTCCTCACGGTCTCGTCGTGGCCGCTTCGACCTCGACGAGGTTTCCACCAGCGACCGCGGCGGCACAGTCCCCGATGTCACGTCTCACGGGTGTGCTCCGCACGTGCGCGGGGTGTGCACGCTGCACACCGGTGTGCACGGAGGCGGTGTGACGGAGGCGGTGTGCGCGGGAGTTCGCCGGGGCCGTGCGTCGGCGGCCGGCGGCCCTCAGGGGCTGAAGGAGAGGAAGACGAAGGCCGCGAAGAGCACCAGGTGGACGCCGCCCTGGAGGAGGGTGGCACGGCCGGGCACCACGGTCAGGGCACTGACGACGGCGGTGAGGGCTAGGAGGACCATGTTCGTGGGCCCCTCACCGAGGATCAGCGGGCCGGAGAGCCACAGGGACGCCAGGGCGATGGCCGGGATCGTCAGGCCGATGCTGGCCATGGCGGAGCCGTACGCGAGGTTCAGGCTGGTCTGCACCCGACCGCTGCGGGCGGCCCGCGCCGCGGCGACGGTCTCCGGCAGCAGCACCATCAGGGCGATGACCACGCCGACGGCGGAGATCGGCAGCCCGGCGGACGCCACGCCCCGCTCGATGGACGGGGAGACGAGCTTGGCGTTGCCGACCACGGCGATCAGCGCGACGAGCAGCAGGGCGAGGCTGAGTTGGGTTTCGCGCAGGGTCGGCGGCTCGGCGTGTTCGTCGGGTCCGATGGCGGAGCCGTCGGTGTGCACCGGGAGGAAGTAGTCGCGGTGGCGCACCGTCTGGACGCCGATGAACAGGCCGTACAGCAGGAGGGAGGCGACCGCGGCGAAGGCGAGTTGGGGTCCGGTGAACTCGGGGCCCGGCTTGCTGGTGGTGAAGGTGGGCAGGACGAGGGTCATGGTGGCGAGGGTGCAGGCGGTGGCCACGGCGCCGCCGGAGCCCTCCGCGTTGAAGACGGCGATCCGGTTGCGCAGGGTCGCCACCGTGAGGGACAGCCCCACGATGCCGTTGCAGGTGATCATCACGGCGGCGAACACGGTGTCCCGGGCGTAGGTGGCGGACTTCTCCCCGCCGCCCACCATCAGCATGACGATCAGCCCGACCTCGATGACGGTCACGGCGACGGCGAGGACGATCGACCCGAAGGGCTCCCCGACGCGGTGGGCGACGACCTCCGCGTGGTGGACCGCGGCGAGCACGGCGGCGATCAGGCACAGGGCGATCAGGGCGACGGCGAAGCCCGACAGTTCGCGCCCCCAGGCGACGACGAGAGCCACCACCGACACGAGGGGCGCCCACGTGGTCCATTGCGACAGGTGCGCCGCGGTGCCGGTCTTCATACCGACACGCTGCCAGCAGGTGGCGGGATGCGCCCGTCGTGGTGAGCCGGGCGGGGGTCCCGCGGTGCCGTGGCCGCCCCCGCCCGGTCACAGGGGGCGGTCGTGGCCCGCCCAGTAGGGTTCGCGCAGCCGGCGCTTGTACAGCTTGCCGTTGGGGTCGCGGGGCATGACGGGCAGGAAGTCCACGCTCCTGGGCCGTTTGTACCCGGCGAGCCGCTGCGCGCAGTGGGCGAGCAGTGCGCCCGCCAGCTCTTCGCCGGCCCGCTGGCCGTCGGCGGGTTCGACGACGGCCTTGACCTCCTCGCCCCAGTCGGGGTGCGGGATCCCGAAGACGGCGGCGTCGGCGACCGCGGGGTGGGCGAGCAGCGCCGCCTCGACCTCGGCGGGGTAGATGTTGACGCCGCCCGAGATGATCATGTCGATCTTGCGGTCGCGCAGGAAGAGGTAGCCGTCCTCGTCGAGCACGCCGAGGTCGCCGACGGTGAAGAAGTCCCCGACGCGCGTCGCCTCGGTCTTCGTGTCGTCCTTGTGGTAGCGGAAGCCGCCGGTGGTCATCCTCATGTAGACGGTGCCCAGCTCACCGGGCGGCAGGCGGTTGCCGTCGTCGTCGAGGACGGCGAGTTCGCTGATGGGCCACGCCCGGCCGACCGTGCCCGGCTTCTTCAGCCAGTCCTCGGCGGTGGCGAACGCGCCGCCGCCCTCGCTCGCCGCGTAGTACTCCTCCACGCACGTCCCCCACCAGGCGATCATCGCCCGCTTCACGTGGTCGGGGCAGGGCGCGGCGCCGTGGATGGCGTGCCGCAGGGACGTGACGTCGTAGCGCGCCTTGACCTCGTCGGGCAGGGCGAGGAGCCGGTGGAACTGGGTGGGCACCATGTGGGTGTGGGTGCAGCCGTACGCGTCGATCAGCCGCAGCATCTCCTCGGGGGCCCACTTGTCCATCAGGACCAGTGGGTGCCCGATGTGCAGCGAGGCGGCGGCGAACTGGAGCACGGCCGTGTGGTACAGCGGCGAGCACACCAGGTGGACGTTGCCGTCGAAGGGCCGGATGCCGAAGATGCCGAGGAAGCCGCCGAGGTGGGCCTGCTCGGGCCGCTTGCCGGTCAGCGGGCGGCGGATGCCGCGCGGCCGTCCGGTGGTGCCCGAGGTGTAGTTCATGACCCAGCCCAGCGTGCGGTCGTTCGGCGGTGATGCGGGGTGACCGTCGAGGAGGTCGGCGTACGGGCGGAAGCCGTCGACGTCCCCGACCGCGTAGCGGCGGTCCGCGGCGAGGCCGGCTTCGTCGGCTGCGGCCGTGGCGGCTTCGGCGTACCGCTCGTGGGCGATGAGGACGCGGGCGCCGCAGTCGGCGACGATCCAGGCGATCTCGGGTCCGACGAGGTGGTGGTTGACGGGGACGAGGTACATCCCGGCCTGGGTCGCGGCCAGGTGGGCCGTGAGCAGTTCGACGCCGTTGGGCAGCACGGTGGCGAAGGCGTCGCCGCGCCGGAGGCCGGCGGCGCGCAGCCCGTGGACGAGTCGGTTGGCGGCGCGGTGCAGCCGGTCGGCGCTCCAGCTCTCGCCGTCGGGGGCGATCAGCACGGTGCGGTCCGGGTCGGCCGTCGCCTGGGCCCAGAAGCCCTGGGGCCGGTCGGGGCTCGCAGGCGGGAGGTTGGGTGGGGTCGCCGGGGCCACTGGCGTTGCCGGGATCTCCGGACGTGGTGGGTTCACGGGGCTCATGGGGCGTCACTCCCTTCCGGCGCTGCGGTTGACGGCGGCGACGGCCCGTTCGAAGCCGCGGGTCAGGTCGTCGACGACCTCCTGCACGGACCGTTCCGAGGTCATCCGGCCGACGATCTGTCCGACGGGGGTGCCGAGCAGGGGTACGACGTCGTGCTTCTGGATGCGGGTGACGGCCTCGGCGACGAGCAGGCCCTGGAGCGGCATGGGGAGCGCACCGGGCCCGGCGGGGTCGTCCCAGGCATCGGTCCACTCGGTGCGCAGCTGCCGGGCCGGCTTGCCGGTCAGGGCGCGGGAGCGGACGGTGTCGCCGGAGCCGGCCGCGAGCAGTTTCTCCGTCAGGGCGCGGGAGTGCAGGTCGGCCTCGGTCGTGGTGAGCCAGAGGGAGCCGAGCCAGACGCCCTGGGCGCCGAGGGCGAGCGCCGCGGCGATCTGCCGCCCGCTGCCGATGCCGCCGGCGGCCAGCACCGGCAGCGGGGCGACGGCGTCGACGACCTCGGGGGTGAGGACCATGGAGGCGATCTCACCGGTGTGGCCGCCGGCTTCGTACCCCTGGGCGACGACGACGTCGATGCCGGCGTCCGCGTGGCGGCGGGCGTGGCGGGCGCTGCCGGCGAGGGCGGCGACGCGCACCCCGTGGTCGTGGGCGCGGGCGACGACGTCGGCGGGCGGCGGACCGAGGGCGTTGGCCAGCAGCTTGACGGGGTAGTCGAAGGCGACGTCGAGTTGGGTGCGGGCGACCTGCTCCATCCAGCCGGTGATGCGCCAGCCGCTGGCTTCGCCGTCGGCGAGTTCGGGGACGCCGTGCCGGGCGAGGACGTCGCGGACGAACTGCCGGTGGCCCTCGGGGATCAGCGCCTCCACCTCCGCCTCGGTCGGCGTGGCGGTGCCCGGCACCTCGGCCCGTCGGGCGGGCATGACGACGTCGAGTCCGTACGGCAGGCCGTCGCTGTGTTCGGCCAGCCAGTCGAGGTCGCGCCGCAGGTCGTCGGGGGCGGTGTAGCGGACGGCGCCCAGGACGCCGAAGCCGCCCGCGCGGGTGATGGCCGCGGCCACGGCCGGGAACGGCGTGAAGCCGAAGAGGGCGTGCGCCACCCCGAGGGACTTGCTCAGCTCCGTCTCCATGGGCGCAGGATGCCGCAGCCGTCCGATCGAGGGAAGAGATTTTCTGATGCTGCGTCAGTTTTCTGGTGGGGGCGTTCGAAGGTCAACGGACGGTTGACAGCCCTTCAGTACCGCAAGAAAGTTTCACTGCTGACCGACGTTTCGAAAGATACTTTCAGGAAGCGGGGTACGGGTGACCAAGGACGCGGCGCGGGGCGCGGATCGGAACGCGACGGAGGGCAGAGGGATCAGCAGACGGAGGTGGGGCGGCGGGGCGCTGGCCCTGGGCGGTGCGCTGGCGCTCGCCCCGATCCCGTTCGCCCAGGCGGCCGGGACCGGCCCGGATGATGGCGCGAGCACCGTCGGCGGCGCAGGGTCGGGCGCGGGCGCCGGCGGGCGGCGCACCCTGCGGCGCGGCTCGCCCGAGCGCGCGGGGCTGATCGCGGCACACCTGGACCGACTGGTCGCCGACGCCCGCGCCTACCTCGACCCCTCCCCCGTGCACCCCTGGTACGCGGGGGCGGTGCTGCTCGCCGGCCGCGGTGACACCGTCGCCCTGCACCGCCCCATCGGCATGGCCGTGCGCTACTCCGCGTACGACGAACGCACCGACACGGCCGTGGAGCTGCCGGCCGAGCAACAGGTCCCGATGGCCGAGGACACCGTCTTCGACCTGGCGTCGGTCTCCAAGCTCTTCACCTCCATCCTGGCGGTGCAGCAGATCGAGCGGGGCGCCCTGGAGCTTGCGGCGCGGGTGACGACGTACCTGCCGGAGTTCGGCGGCGGGGGCAAGCAGGACGTCACCGTGGTCCAGTTGCTCACCCACACCTCCGGATTCCGCTCCTGGATCCCGCTGTACCGGGAGCCGACGCGAGAGGGCAAGCTCAAGCTGGTGTGGGCGGAGGCGCCGGCGCATCCGCCCGGCTCGACGTACCTCTACTCCGACCTGAACCTGATCTCGCTCCAGTTGATCCTGGAACAGATCACCGGTCGCACTTTGGACCGCCTGCTCCACGACGAGATCACTGCTCCACTCGGGATGCGCCGCACTCGTTTCAACCCACCGCTCTCCTGGCGGCCGAAGATCGCCGCGACCGAGGACGCCCGGCCGCCGTGGTCCGGTCTCGACCGCGGCATGGTCCGGGGCGAGGTGCACGACGAGAACGCCTTCTCCTTCGGCGGCGTCGCAGGCCACGCCGGCGTCTTCTCCTGCGCCTGGGATCTCGCCGTCCTCGCCCGCACCCTCCTCGACGGCGGCGCGTACGGCACCGCCCGCATCCTGCGCCCGGACTCCGTCGAGCTGATGTTCACCGACTTCAACACCGCCTTCCCGGGCGACGAGCACGGCCTCGGATTCGAGCTGAACCAGCACTGGTACATGGGCGCTATGGCCACCCCGAACTCCGCGGGCCACACCGGTTTCACCGGCACCAGCCTCGTGCTGGACCCGAGCACGGACACGTTCCTCGTCGTCCTCGGCAACTCCGTTCACCCGGTCCGCACCTGGCGCTCCGGCAGCGCGCCGCGGGTCGCCGCCGCGAACAACCTCGCGCGCGCCGTCCCGGTACGCCCCGAACGGGGCCGCCGCGCCTGGTTCTCCGGCATGGCGTCCGCGACGACGGCCACGCTCGACCTGCCCGCCCTGTCGATCGGTTCGCGACGCGGCGGCACCCGGCTGGAGTGCGCCCTGTGGTGGGACACGGAGCCCACCGCCGACGCGCTCTTCCTGGAGGGCTCGGCGGACGGCGGGACGACCTGGCGGCCGGTGCCGTTCACGACCGTACGAGAGGACGAACGGCCCGAGGAGCGTCCGACCGGCTCGGTGACGGGCTGGTCCGGGCGCCGCTGGCACCGGCTGACAGCGGATCTTTCGCCGTGGCGCGGCGGTGAGCTGCGACTGCGCTGGCGGTACGCCACCGATGCGCGGTACGTGGGCCGCGGGGCGTACGTCACGGGGATGCGCGTCGAGGTCGGGGGCCGCCCGGTCTTCGACGAGTCCAGGCCGCGCGACGCCGCGAGGATCGTGGCGGACGGCTGGGTCGCGTCCGTCGACTGACGCGTCTGCGGCGCCTCCCGGAGCACTGCACTGATGCGAGAGCAGTGCTCCGGGACAAGAGCACCGCGCCGCTACGGGAACGGCGCACCCGCTCAAGAGCAGCGCACTGGTAAAAGAGCAGTGCCCCCGTGGCGGAGCACCGCACTGGTGCGAGAGCAGCGCACCGTTCCCAGAACACCGCTCCCGCGCGAGAACACCGCACCGAACCGAGAGCAGTGCTCCCCTCTGAGAGTGGGGCTCCCACCCGAGAGCAGCGCTCCCTACCGTCCCAGCGCCGCCATCGCCGCGTTGTGGCCCGGCACTCCGCTCACGCCGCCGCCGCGGACCGCGCCCGCGCCGCACAGCAGCACGTTCGCGTGCGCCGTCTCCACGCCCCACCGCCCGGTGTCCTCGGTCGCGTACGGGAACGACAGGTCGCGGTGGAAGATGTGCCCGCCGGGCAGCCCGAGTTCCCGGTCCAGGTCGAGCGGCGTCTTCGCCTCGATGCACGGTTCGCCGTGCGCGTCCACGGCAAGCAGGTCCGCGATCGGCACCTCCAGGTGCGCGTCGAGTTCGGCGAGGGTCGCCGCGAGCAGTTCGGCCCGCGTCCGGTCGTTGTCGGCGGCGAACAGCCGGGCCGGGGTGTGCAGCCCGAAGAGGGTCAGGGTCTGGTACCCGCGGGCCACCAGGTCGGGCGCGAGGATCGTCGAATCCGTCAGCGAGTGGCAGTAGATCTCCGACGGGGGTGCGCTCGGCAGCCGGCCCGCGGACGCCTCCCGGTACGCTCGCGCCAGCTGCCCGTACCCCTCGGAGACGTGGAAGGTGCCGGCGAACGCCTCGCGCGGGTCGACGGAGCGGTCCCGCAGCCGCGGCAGCGTGCGCAGCAGCATGTTCACCTTGAACTGCGCGCCCTCGACCGGCGCGGGCGGTGCCTCGCCCAGCAACCGGGCCAACTCCCGCGGCGCGGCGTTCACCAGCACCCGGCGGGCGGCGACCGTGCCCTCGCTCCCCTCGTGCGCGTATCCCACCTCGGCGTTCGTGCCGTCGGTGTCGATCCGCACCGCCTCGTGGCCGGTGACGATCTCGGCGCCCGCGGCGCGGGCCGCGGCGGCGAGGGCGTCGGTGAGCGCGCCCATCCCGCCCACGGGCACGTTCCAGTCGCCGGTGCCGCCGCCGATGACGTGGTAGAGGAAGCAGCGGTTCTGCACGAGGCCCGGGTCGTGGGCGTCGGCGAAGGTGCCGATCAGGGCGTCGGTGAGCACGACGCCGCGCACCAGGTCGTGCTGGAACCGGGCCTCGATCGCCCGGCCGACGGGTTCCTCGAACAGCGTCCGCCACGCGGCCCGGTCGTCGACCCGGGCCCGTAGCTCCTCGCGCGTCGGCAGCGGCTCGGTCAGGGTCGGGAAGACGCGCCGGGCGACCTCGCCCGTCAGCGCGGAGAACTCCCGCCAGGCCGCGTACTCGGCGTCGCCCCCGGTGAGGGCGGCGAAGGACTCCTCGGTGCGGCCGGCGCCGACGAGGAGTCCGCCCGTGCCGTACGGGGTGTAGGAGGACACGGTCCGCCGGCGGACGGCGAAGTCCAGGCCGAGTTCGTCCACGATCTTCCGCGGCAGCAGGGAGACCAGATAGGAGTAGCGCGACAGGCGGGCGTCGACCCCGGCGAACGGGCGGGTGGAGACGGCCGCCCCGCCGACCGCGCCGGCGCGCTCCAGCACCAGGACCGAGCGGCCCGCCCGGGCCAGGTAGGCGGCGGCGACCAGGCCGTTGTGGCCGCCGCCGACGATGACGGCGTCGTACGAGGTGAGTGCGGGCATGACCGGACACTAACCGCTGCCGTCCCCGCCGCGACACCCGTGCGTGACCCGTGTCCGGGGCCTTCCCGCGGGCCGCACCCGGTCAGCGGCGGCGCAGGTCAGCGTCCCCGGGTGCTGCGGCGTTCACGCAGGGCCGCGACGCGTCGGTACAGCTCCACGGCGTCGGAGTGCCGGCCGAGTTGTTCCAGGCAGTGCGCTTCGTCGTTGCGGCTGGCGAGCGCTTCGGGGTGGTCGATGCCGAGGACGCGTTCGCGGGCGGCGGCGACCTCCCGGTACACCGTCAGGGCGTCGGGCCAGCGGCCGAGCCAGCCGAGACCGACGGCGACCTCGCGGCGGCTGATGAGGGTATCGGGGTGGTCGGGGCCGAGGACGCTCTGACGCACCGCGCTGACCTCACGCGCCTCCTCCAGTGCCTCCTCCCAACGGCCCAGCCTGCCGAGGTTCACCCCGAGCCCGTGGCGGGCGCGCAGCGTCTCGGGGTCGTTCGCGCCGTGCAGCCGGGTGCGGTCGGCGACCAGGGAGCGGTACAGCTCCACGGCCTGGGTGCCGTGCCCGAGCCGGCCAAGTCCGATGCCGACCTCGTGGCGGGCGGCCAGGGTGTCCGGGTGGTCGGGGCCCAGCGCCCGGGCACGCGCTTCGGCGACCTCCCGGTAGGTGCTCAGCGCTTCCGGCCAGCGCCCCAACTGACCGAGCGCGTACGCCACTTCGTAACGGGTGACCAAGGTGTCGGGGTGGTCGGCGCCGAGCACCCGGGTGCGGGCCGCGGCCACCTCGCAGGCCAGCGTGAACGAGTCCTCCAACCGGCCCAGCCGGCTCAGGTTGAAGGCGAGACTGTGGCGGCAGGCGAGGGTGTCGGGGTGGTCGGGGCCCATGGTGCGTTCACGGGCGGCGAGGACCGCGGCGTACGCGTCGTGCGCTTCGAAGTGCCGGCCGAGCTGTCCGAGGACGTACGCCGTCTCCTGACGGGCCGCCAGCGTGTCCGGGTGGTCGGGGCCCAGGGCGCGCTCACGGCCCTGGGCCACCCGGCGGAACTCGCGCAGCGCGTCGTCGGCGCGCCCGGTGCGGCTGAGGGTGAGGCCGACCTCGTACCGGCTGGCGAGGGTGTCGGGATGGTCGGGGCCGAGGGCGTGTTCGCGTTCGGCGGCCACCGCGCGGTGGACTTCGCCCGCCTCCTCCCAGCGGCCGAGCCGGGCGAGGCTGAGGCCGGCGCTGTGCCGGCTGGCGAGCACGGCCAGCGCCTCCGGCGAGGGCGTGGGGCGTTCGGGCCGGGACGTGGCCGGCGCGAGGTCGGCGCCGCGCGGCGCGGCGCCGGTGGTCCACTCGCCGGTGAGCCCCGCGGTGTGGTCGGGCACCACCGGGCGCAGCGCGGTCGCGGTCGCCTGGTGCCCGCCGGTCATCCGGCGGCCCCATGCCGGCAGCGCGGCGGGCGCCCGCGTGCCGGGCCGGCCGGTCGCCGCGGCGGCGGACGACGCCAGGGCGGGCTGGTCCTGCGTCATGCGCCGGCGCAGCTCGGTGGCGTTTGACGGCCGGCCGTCGGGCGTCTTGGCCAGCAGGTCGAGCACGGTCCGCTCGACGTGGTCGGGGATGTCGGCCCGGTGGACGCTCAGCGGCTGGGGAACGGTGTCGCGGTGGCCCACCAGGACGGCCCAGGCGTCCTCGTGGTCGAACGGCGGCACGCCGGTGGCCAGTTCGTACAGCACGCAGCCGAGGGAGTACAGGTCGCTGCGGTGGTCGACCTGGCCGCCGCCGATCTGCTCCGGCGACATGTAGTGCGGGGTGCCCATGGCGATGCCGGTGCTGGTGAGGCGGGAGGTGAGGCCGATGTTCTCGCCGAGGCGGGCGATGCCGAAGTCACAGATCTTCACCGTGCCGTCGACGAGCCGCATGATGTTCGCCGGCTTCAGGTCGCGGTGCACGATGCCGCGTTCATGGGTGTACGCGAGGGCGTCCGCGACCTGGACGGCGATGTCGACGACCTCGTCGACCGGCAGGGGCCGCTGTTCGTTCTCGTCCAGGAGCTGGCTGAGGTTGTGGCCCTGGAGCAGCTCCATGACCAGGTAGAGCACCCCGTCGTACTCGCCGAAGTCATGGACGACGGTGACCCCGCGGTGTTGGAGCGCGGCGGCGACCCGGGCTTCTCGACGGAACCGTTCTTGCAGTACGGCGGAGAAGGAGGCGTCGTGGTCCTGGCCGATGGGCTTGAGGCACTTGACCGCGACGCGTCGCCCCAGCGATTCGTCGACGGCGCTCCACACCTCGCCCATGCCGCCGCGCCCGATCAGGTCCAGCAGCCGGTACCGGCTCTGGATCAGCCTGCTCTCCGCCATCTTGCGCCGTCGCCCCCGTCGCCGTGCCCCGTCCTCCCCGCACCGTCCAGTATGGGGCCGTGGCCGTGGAGTTTGTACGGGGTGGGTCCGGCGTGTGGTCATGGACGGGCAATCGGGCGCCGAATGCGGCGCCGTGCGGTCGCGGGGCGGCGCTGTCAGCGCCGTGGCCGACCCGCGACCGCGGGTGGGATCAGACGCCCCAGCGCAGGGCGATGGTGTCGCCGACGTTCACGACCTTCTCGCGGGCCGCGCCCGCGTACGCGGCCCCGTCGACGCTGGCCTTCCAGATGGACGAGCCGCTGTTCGCCTTGCCGTTGAGCGAGGTGATCGGGCCGCTGCCGGACGAGGGGGTGACGCCGGTGACGCAGCCGGCCGGCACCGCCGCCGCGCTCGCGGCTGCCAGCACGTCCCCGAGGGTGGTGGTGGCACCGGTCGGGGTGAAGGGCACCGAGCAGACCTTCAGCCCGCCGGCGCCGTCGTCGACGCTGAGCGCCACTTCGGTCGCGGTCCCGGCGGTGAAGGAGCTCGCGCCCACCCACCGCGGGGCGCCGGCCGTCGTCGGGGTGGGCGGGGCGGCGGTGAACCCGCCGCCCGCGACCGCCCGCAGCGCGTCGATGGAGGAGTACGCCGAGGGTGCGGTGTCGGTGGGCAGGTAGCGGAAGCCGCCGCCCGGCTTGAACTGCTGGGCGATCAGGAAGTCGACCGGCGTCTTGCTGGTGAGGAAGTCCCCGGTCTGCGGGTTGATGCCGCAGGCGTGCAGCCCGGAGACGGCCCAGCCGTTGGAGTTGGTGTTCTGTCCGAACATCGCGTTGAAGGCGCCCGATGCGGCGTCGAGCTTGTTCTTCAAAAAGGTCCTGGCCTGGACGACGTCCGGGTCCGTGTTGGGGACGCCGGCCGCGCAGAGCGCGGCCATCGACGCACCGGTCATGTCGACGTCCCCGGGCGCCGCCAGCCGCGCCGGGTCGCCTTCTGCCTTCTGGTAGTCCCAGCCGCCGTCGTCGTGCTGGTTGGCCCGGATGCGGGTGACGACCGCGTCCAGCAGGGCCTGCGGCACGCGCTGCGCACCGGACTGGGTTCTCGCCCCACCGAGCGCGAGGCCCGCGAACACGGTCCCGTTGTACGTCGCCGAGGGGCCGAAGTAGCCCGGCTCGGCGCTCTGCCAGAAGCCGTAGACGTCGGCGATGAGGTTGCGGGACTCCGAGACCCGGGCCGGGTCGATGCCGGCGGCGTACGCATTGAGGACGCCGCGCTCGTAGTCCGTGACGCGGGGGGAGGCGGAGGGCCAGCCGGGGGTGGTCAGCAGGTTGCGGTACACGGTCCGGGCGTTCTTGCTGGCGTCGCCGCCCGGGGTGACGTCCACCGCGGCGGTGCCGGCCGCGGCGAAGGCGCTGAAGGCCCACTCGTTCGACAGGCCGGAGCCCGCGTACGAACCGTCCGCGGCTTGGAGGGACTTCAGATACGTCACGCCGATCGCCTTCGACGCGGCTATCTGCGCGGGCGTCGAAGTGGCCGACGCGGGCGACGCGCCCAGCGCGAGGGCGCCCGCGACCGCCGGCGCGGTGACGAGGAGGCGCAGCCGCCGCGGGCGGCGCGCTGCGGGGATCGAGTACGGGACATGGCCTGCTCCTGGGGTGGGGGACGCCGACCGGTCCCGCCCCTGCCCGGCCGCGGTGCTTGCGGGGACCGGGGCCGCGGAGAAGACGGTGGGGCCGCCGTCCGAACGCGAGGTAACGGCTTCCTGGGTGGTGCGTGCCGCACGGGCATTCGGACTCGGTACGGCCCTCGGCCGTCCCACACCGCTGCGCGTCAGTTCCGGACTCCCACCGGATTCCCCCGTGTGACAGCCCTGGACGCTACCCGAGCGCCAACTGGCGCGCCAGCAGGCCGCCTTGCGGGGATCGAGGGGGATCCACAGCGGGTGACCAGCGCCGTGCGGGGGCATCTTGACGCTCACTTCGGCCACGTGTTCCAATCCGGCTGATACACGCTCACGTCCAGGGGAAGCCGGTCGAATCCCGGCGCTGACCCGCAACCGTGGACCCGTCCGAGGACGGGTGAGCCGGACTGCCTGGAGTGGGTGCACAGCGAGAAGCGCCGTCGCGGACTACGGCGTGGTCGACCGGTCGTCCCGCGGTGCGTCCTGCCCGTGGACCCCGCCCCGCCACGCCCCGGTCCGCCCGGACGACACGAGGGGTCGCGGTGGCAGGGACGGGACGCACAGACGGGTTCAGATCCGGGCCGAGGGCCCTGCTGCCGCTGGTGGTGGCGGTGCTGACGTGCTGCGCGAGCGCGGTGTTCGCCGTTGCGCCCGCCGCCGTCGCCGCCCCTTCGGACACCGTGGTTGCCGGCGAACCGCTGGATGCGTGCACCCCCGCCAAGGGCTCCGTCGTCGCGGTCGACTTCGGCCGTTTCCGGGGACCCGTCCAGCGCGGTTGCGCGACCGGGGCGAAGACCGGCTACGAACTGCTCCGGCAGGGCGGGTTCACCACCGCCGGCACCGACCACGACGGCCCGGGCTTCATCTGCCGCATCGGCCACCCCGAGGTCGCCGCCGGGAAGCAGTACCCCGCCCCGGAGCAGGAGAAGTGCCAGCACACCCCGCCCGCGTCGGCGTACTGGTCGTACTGGGTCGCCGCCCCGACCGACAAGGAGTGGCGCTACAGCCAGTACGGCGCGATGGGGAGGCAGTTGAAGCCCGGCGACGTGGACGCGTGGGTCTTCGGCGCCACCGAGATCGGCGGCAGCGGCGGCAAGCCGTCCTTCACGCCCGATCAGGTGCGCGCCGGCGCCGGACCGGGCGAGGTGCGGGCCAAGGCCGCCGCGGACTGGTTCCGGAGCCGGCTCACCGACGGGGAGCGGATCGTCGACCCCGCGAACGAAGGCCCGGGCACCCCCAACTACCTGCTGACCACGGAGGCGGCGTACGCGCTGGCCGCGGGCAGCGGCAAGAGCGCCGCGCTCGACAAGGTGACGGCCTACCTGCGCGCCCGTACCACCGATTACGCCTACCGGGACGGGAAGGACGCCGCTCCGGACGCGATCGCGGCGGCCCGGCTCGCCCTGCTGGCGCAGGTCGTCGGCGAGGACCCGCGCGACTTCGGCGGCCACGACCTCGTCGGTGACCTGGTCGACAACGTGTGCGCGACGGATCCGGACCCGGCCCGCCCCACCCCCGGCTGCACCGCCCGGGGCGACTTCCGCCACGCCTCGTCCGCCGAAGGGCAGTCGCTGGCCGTGCTGGCGGTGCTGCGCGCCGGGGTGCGGCCACCGGCCGACGCGGTGACCCGGTTGACCCAACTCGCCTGCGCCGACGGCGGCTTCACCAGCCTGTTGATCGCGCCCGGGGAGCTGTGCGACGGCGAACCGCACGCCACGGGCCTGGTGACGTTGGCGCTCCGCCAGGCGGGGGGCCACGACGCCGACGTGGCCCGGGCGCGCACGTACCTCACCGGGCAGCAGCGCAGCGACGGCGCGTTCCCCGTCTACACGGGCGCGCCGAACGCGAGCACGGTGGCCACCGCATACGCGGCGCAGGCCCTGCGGGCCCTCGGGGACGCGGCGCGCGCCGACGCCGCGGTCGCTTGGCTCGCGGGCAAGCAGTTCTCCCTCGGCGGCTTCGGGTTCGACGAGGAGGCGAGCGAGGCGTCCGCGTACGCGACGGCGCCCGCCGTGCTCGCGGGACAGGACACCGACCTGCTGACCCTCGTGGTCAAGAAGCCGGACACGCCCGGGCCCGGGCCTGGACCTGGCCCGGGTCCAGGGCCAGGCCCCGGGCCCGGGCCCGGTGACGGCGACCCGGGCGAGGGGCCTGACCTGAAGAAGGGCGTGGCATACCTCACCCACGCCGACCGGCTGGTGCGTGGCCGCTACTACACCTCGGGTCCCGCTTCGCCGCGTGCCGACTTCGGCCTCACCATCGACGGTGCGTACGCGCTGGCGGCCACCGGCCTGAACAACGCCAAGCTGCGCGGGATCGTCGACTTCCTGGACCGCGGAGGCAAGGACGGCGAGGGCCGGGCGGTGCACGACTGGACCGGCGCGGGCGGTCGACAGGCCGTGGGCGGCGCCCTCGCCAAGACGGCGGTCCTCGCCCAGGTCGTGGAGCGCGACCCGCGCAACTTCGGCGGTCGTGATCTGATCGCCGCCCTGGGCAAGGCCGTCTGCAAGACCCCGAGCCCGGGCGCGGACCGCTCGTGCCCCGCCAAGGGCGCCTACACCCACGCGCCGTCCGTCTTCGGCCAGTCCCTGGGCGTCATCGCCCAACTGCGGGCGGGCGAGCGGGCCGCGGCGGCGGCCCCGGTGGCGTATCTGCTCTCCCTCCAACACCCGTCGGGCGCCTGGCCGAGCCTGGTCCCGCCGACCGGTGATGCGGACGTCGACTCCACCGCGATCGCCGCGATGGCCCTGGACCTGGTCGGCGGGGCAAAGGCGGACGCGGCCGTCGACCGGGCGCTGACTTGGATCGCGAGCAAGCAACTGCCGGACGGCGGTTTCCCCGGCGCCGCCGGCACCTCCACCAACTCCGCGGCACTCGCCGTCCAGGGCCTGTCCCTCGACGCCGGCGCGCACCGCGAACGGATCTCCCGCGCCCGGGCGTTCCTCGCCGCGCAGCAGAACCCGGACGGCGGATTCGACGTGGCCAAGGAGGGCCAGCGCGGCTCGGACGTACGGGCCTCCACCCAGGCCGTCGGCGGCACCACCGGGATCTCCTTCGGCACGCTCACCCGCAGCCTGGACGGGACCTCGCCGCAGCCGGACCCCGGCCCGGACCAGGGCCAGGACCCGAAGGTGCCCGACATCGTCACTCCGGTGGACCCCACTGGCGGCCCGGACGCCCACGGCGACTCCCACGGCGGCCGGCTCGCGTCCACCGGTGCCCCCGTCCTGTGGCTGGTGGCGACGGCTACCGCTCTGGTGCTCGTCGGACTGCTCGCCGCCGTCGTCACCCGCCGCAGGCGGGCGGCGCCCGGGAAGGGGCACGTCCTGTGATGCCCCGGACCGTACGGGCCGTGGCGCACGCGGTGGCCGCGCTCGCGCTGCTCGGCGCGGCCCTCGGAGCGTCGGCCGCCCCCGTCGCGGCGGCGCCCCAGCCGATGGGGCGCTGCACGACCTCGTCGGGCGTGGTGCTCGCGGTGGACTTCAGCCGCTGGGGCGGCCCGATCTACCGGTCCTGCGGGACCACCCCCACCACGGGTCACGAACTGCTCAACCAGGGCGGTTGGCGCACCACGGGCACCGGACACGACGGCCCGGCGTTCATCTGCCGGATCGGCTACAGCGGGCACAAGGGGGGCAGGCAGTTCCCGCCGCCGGAGCAGGAGGACTGCATCCTGACCCCGCCCGCCTCAGCCTACTGGTCGTACTGGCACGCGGACCCGGGGAAGAACACCTGGGAGTACAGCCAGTTGGGCGCGATGCTGTACGAGCCGAAGCCCGGCAGCGTCGATCTGTGGATCTTCGGCGGCACCGACGTCGGGGGCACCAAGGGGCGGCCCAAGGTCACCCCGGACCAACTGCGCGCCCGCAACACCGCCCCGACCGGCGGTGGCACGGCCGCGGCACCGCCGCGGTCCACCGAGCGGGCCGCCCCGCCGCCACCCGGCACGGACACTGGTCCCGCGCCCACCCGTACGGCGCCCCCGTCCGCGCCGGCATCGCCGCCGCCGACGTCCCGGTCGTCCTCGTCGTCGAGCCCCACCGCCTCCCCCTCGGCCACCGCGCCGTCGCCGTCCGATGGCACCACGCCCGGTGCGCTGGCGGGGCCGAGCAGTGGTCCGAGGGTGGTGGACGCGGCGCCCGCGGCCGACGCCGAGCACGACTCGGGCTCGATCGTCCCGGTGCTCGCCACGGTGGGGCTGGTCGCGGCGCTCGGCGCGGCGGCCGTGATCACGGCCAGACGGCGCCGCCGTGCCCGGTAGCAAGGACCGTTCGACGTCCCGTACCACCGCACTCGCCACCGACCCGTCCGCCGCTTCGTCGGCGTCCCCCGGTTTGAGCGGCCGGCGGCTGCCGCGCACCCTGCACCCGTTGGCGTGGTGGCTGTGGGCGCTGGCCCTGGCCACCGCGGTCAGCCGCACCAACAACCCGCTGCTGCTCTTCCTCGTCCTCGCCGTCCTCGGGTACGTGGTCACCGCGCGCCGCACCGAGGCGCCGTGGGCGCGTGGCTTCCACTACTACCTGTGGCTGGCGCTGGTCGTGGTCGCGATCCGGGTCGTCTTCCGGGCGGTGTTCGCCACCGGCATCACCCCCGACGACACGTTCCTGTTCTCGCTGCCGCACATCCCCACGCCCGACTGGTACGCGGGCATCCGGATCGGCGGTCCGGTCTCCTTGGAGGCGCTGCTGTCGGCGGCGACGGAGGGCCTGCGGCTGGCCTGCATGCTGTGCTGCATCGGTGCGGCGAACACCCTCGCCAACCCCAAGCGGGCGCTGCGGGTGCTGCCGGGCGCGCTGTACGAGTTGGGCGTCGCCGTGACCGTCTCCATCAGCGTCGCCCCGCAGTTGGTGCAGAGCGTGCGCCGGGTGCACCGGGCCCGTCGGCTGCGCGCCGGCCGCACCAAGGGCCTGCGGGCCCTGCGCGGCATCGTGGTGCCGGTCCTGGAGGACGCGTTGGAGCGCTCGCTGCGGCTGGCCGCGGCGATGGACTCGCGCGGCTACGGCCGGGCGGGCTCGGCCACCCGTGCGTCCCGCCGTCTGACGGGCGCGCTGATGCTGCTCGGGATGTGCGGCCTGTGCGCGGGGGCGTACGGGCTGTTGGACGCGACCGCGCCGCGCTGGCTCGGGCTGCCGGCGATGGCCGCGGGCGGCGTGCTGTGCGTGGCGGGGCTGCGGCTGGGCGGGCGGCGGGTCACCCGTACCGTCTACCGTCCCGACCCCTGGCGGTTCGCCGAGTGGGCGGTCGCCGGGTGCGGGGTGCTCTCCGCCGTCCTGCTGTTCGCCGGCACCGGCTTCGACGCGGCGCAGCTCAACCCCACCTTCCACCCGCTGAGTTGGCCCGCGCTGCCGCCGGTGCCGGCGGGCGCGATCCTGCTGGCGGGCGCCGCCGGCTTCCTCGCGCCGCCTCCCACGGCGCCCGCTCCCCTGCCCGCCCCGCCCGGCGAACGCGTTGCCGCGCGGCGTACCGAGGACGCCCTGTGATCACCTTCGACCAGGTCAGCGTGGTCTACGACGATGCGGCCGAGCCCGTGCTCCGCGAGGTGGACGTCACCGTCGAGGAGGGGGAGCTGTGTCTGGTGACCGGCCGCACCGGAGTCGGCAAGTCGACGCTGCTGGGCGCGGTCAACGGGCTCGTGCCGCACTTCACCGGCGGCACCCTCCACGGCCGGGTCACCGTCGACGGCCGCGACACGGCCCACCATCCGCCGCGGGAGCTCGCCGACGTGGTGGGGGTGGTCGGCCAGGACCCGTTGGACGGCTTCGTCACCGACACGGTGGAGGAGGAGTTGGCGTATGCGATGGAGCAGTTGGCCGTGCCGCCCGCCACGATGCGCAAGCGCGTCGAGGAGACCCTGGACCTGCTCGGCCTCGCGGAGTTGCGCCACCGCGCCCTGTACGAGCTCTCCGGCGGGCAGCAGCAGCGCGTCGCCATCGGGTCGGTGCTCACCGCGCACCCCCGGGTGCTGGTCCTCGACGAGCCGACGTCGGCGCTGGATCCGGCGGCGGCCGAGGAGGTGCTGGCGGCCGTCACCCGGCTGGTGCACGACCTGGGGGTGACCGTGCTGATCGCCGAGCACCGGTTGGAACGGGTCGTGCAGTACGCCGACCGGGTACTGCACCTGCCGGGGAACGGGCGGGTCGTGGCCGGGGAGCCGGCGGAGGTGTTCCGCACCTCGACGATCGCGCCGCCGGTGGTGGAGTTGGGGCGGACGGCGGGCTGGGCGCCACTGCCGCTGTCGATCCGGGACGCCCGGCGTGCGGCGCGCCCCTTGCGGAAGCGGCTGGCCGGCACTCCCCCGCCGCCCGCGCGTGAGCGCCCCGTGCCCGGCGCCGCGTTGCTGACGGCGCGCGGCGTCACCGTGGCGTACCGCGGCGTCCCGGCCGTACGGGAGGTGTCGCTGTCCCTGCGCGGCGGCGAGGTCACCGCGTTGATGGGCCGCAACGGCTCCGGCAAGTCGTCCCTGCTGTGGGCGCTCCAGGGCTCGGGCCCGCGCCGGACCGGCTCGGTGCGCGTCGAGGGCCACGGCGCCTGCGGCGATCCGCAGAAGCTGCCGGCGGACCGGGCCCGTCGACTGGTGGGCCTGGTGCCGCAGACCCCGACCGACCTGCTGTACCTGGAGAGCGTCGACCAGGAACTCGCCCAGGCCGACCGGGAGTCCGCACCGGACGGCGACGGTCCGCGAACCGCGGCGCGGGCCGTCCTCGACCGGCTCGCGCCCGGTGTCGACGGCGCCACCCACCCCCGCGACCTGTCCGAGGGCCAGAAGCTGGCGCTGGTGCTGGCGATCCAACTGGCCGCGGCGCCCCGGGTGCTCCTGCTGGACGAGCCGACGCGCGGCCTCGACTACGGCGCGAAGGAGCAGCTGATCGGCATCGTCGACGCGCTGGCCGCGGAGGGCCGTTCGGTGGTGATCGCCACCCACGACGTGGAGTTCGTGGCCCGGGCGGCGGACCGGGTGGTGGTGATGGCCGAGGGCGACGTGGTCGCCGACGGCCCGACGGAGGAGGTCGTCGTCGCGTCGCCCGTCTTCGCGCCCCAAGTGGCGAAGGTCGTCGCCCCGCTGCCGTACCTCACGGTGCGCCAGGTGGCGTCCGCGCTGGCGGATCCGGCCGAGGTCGCCGAGGGGAGCCGGCCGTGAGCGCCCGTACGCCGCACGCCATCCGCATCGGGCCGCGCGCCGGCGTCGTCATCGCGCTCGCGGCCTTCGTCGGACTGGTCGCCTTCTTCTGGCCGTTCGTCGTCGCACCGGGCGCCTTCGCCTCCCACTACGCCCCGCCGCTGATCTTCGGCTCGCTGCTGGTCCTCGTCCTGTGCGTGGTGATCTCGGAGATCGCCGAGGGCGGCATCAACTCCAAGGCGCTCGCCATGCTGGGCGTGCTCTCCGCGGTGAACGCCGCCCTGCGCCCGCTGGGCGCGGGCACCGCGGGCGTGGAGACGGTCTTCTTCGTCCTCGTCCTCGCGGGCCGGGTGTACGGCCCCGGGTTCGGCTTCACCCTCGGCTGCACGTCCCTGTTCGCCTCGGCCCTGATCACCGGCGGGGTGGGCCCCTGGATGCCGTACCAGATGTTCGGCTGCGCCTTCGTGGGGATGCTCGCCGGCCTCCTCCCCCGGGCGTCGGGCCGCCGGGAGGTACTGCTGCTGGCCGGGTACGGCTCGCTCTCCGGCTTCCTCTTCGGCTTCCTGCTCAACCTCTCCTTCTGGCCCTTCTCCGTCGATCCGGGCAGTTCCATCGCCTACCTCCCCGGCCTGCCGTTCACCGAGCAGTGGCAGCGCTACCTCGCCTTCGACCTGGCGACCTCGCTGGGCTGGGACACCGGCCGCGCGGTCACCAACTTCGTCTGCATCCTCCTCGCGGGCCCCGCGGTCCTCACGGTCCTGCGCCGCGCGGCGCGCAAGGCCCGCTTCGAGGCCCCGGTGAGGTTCGCACCGGGGCCGCGGACGGGGCGCGCGGACGAGTCCGGCGGGTGACCGCGCGCCGCCCGGCCGCGTCAGCGGCGGACCCGTGGCATGCCCAAGCCGATCCACGCGATGATCTCCCGTTGGATCTCGTTGTTCCCGCCGCCGAAGGTGAAGATGACCGCGGAGCGGTAGCCGCGCTCCAGGTCGCCGTGGAGGGCCGTGCCCGGGGAGCCCTCCTTGAGGGGGCCCGTGGCGGAGAGGACTTCCAGGAGCCAGGCGTAGGCGTCGCGGCGGGCCTCGGAGCCGTACACCTTGACGGCCGAGGCGTCTTGGGGGGTGAGGGTGCCGTGCTGGACGGCGCTGACCATCTGCCAGTTCAGGAGCTTCATGGCGTCGAGCCGGGCGTGGGTGCGGGCGAGGCGGGTGCGGACCCAGCCCAGGTCGAGGACGCGGCGGCCGTCGGCCAGCTTCGTCGCCGCGGCCCAGCGTTGGACGTCGGCCAGGGCGCGGACGGCCATCGTGCCGTGGGCGGCGAGGGTGACGCGTTCGTGGTTGAGCTGGTTGGTGATCAGGCGCCAGCCCTTGTTCTCGGGGCCCACGCGGTGCGTGGCGGGCACCCGGACGTCCTCGTAGTAGCTGGCGGTGGTGGAGTGGGAGGCGAGGGTGTTGATGACGGTGCAGGAGTAGCCGGGGTCGGCGGTCGGCACCAGCAGGATGGTGATGCCCTTGTGCGGCGGGGCGTCGGGGTCGGTGCGCACGGCGAGCCAGACCCAGTCGGCGGTGTCGCCGTTGGTGGTCCAGATCTTCTGGCCGTTGACGGTGTACGTGCCGGTGTCCGGGTCGCCTTCGCGCACGGCGCGGGTGGCCAGGGCCGCGAGGTCGGTGCCGGCGCCGGGTTCGCTGTAGCCGATGGCGAAGTCGATCTCGCCGCGGAGGATCCGCGGCAGGAAGTACGCCTTCTGTTCGGCGGTGCCGAACTGCATGATCGTCGGGCCGACGGTGTTCAGCGCCATCAGCGGCAGCGGGACGCCGGCTTGGGCCGCTTCGTCGAAGAAGACGAACTGTTCGGCGGCGCCGAGGCCGCGTCCGCCGTACTCGGTGGGCCAGCCGACCCCGAGCCAGCCGTCCGCGCCGAGGCGGCGCACGGTGGTGCGGTAGAAGCGCTTCTGTGCGGCGGGGTCGGCGTGGCGCGCCGGGGCGCCGTCGGGGACGAGTTCGGCGAAGTAGGCGCGCAACTCGGCGCGCAGCCGCTGCTGTTCGGGCGTGTGGGCGAGGTGCACGGCCCCTCCTGGGTCTCGGTCCGTCCCGGGCGCGGCGCACACGGTAGAACGCGTTGCAGGAATCCGGAAGGGGCGTGGCCCTCCGCGCTCGGGGCGTCAGTGCGCGGCGAGGCCGGGGGCGCCCCAGACGGGGAACCACCGGGACAGGTCCTTCTCCATCCGTAGGTCGTCCGCGAGCAGCGCCCTGACCTGGAGTTCCAGGGCGTTGTCCCGGCGTTCGGCGGCGCCGGGCACGGGCGCGAAGGGGTAGAACGTGCCCCGTTTGTACAGATAGACGAGGGCCAGAGGTCGATCGTCGCCCGGTCCGTCGGTGAAGGCGACCAGGGAGCAGAGCAGTTGGGGTCCGAAGCCGCCGTCCTCCAGCAGGGTGTTGACCGCGTGCAGGTCGTTCACCAGGGCCGCGGTGTCGTCCGCGGGCCGGGTGACGAGCACCCAGGTGTAGCCGTAGGCGTCCTGGCTGAAGGTGACGGGGGCGCTGCGCCCGGAGTCGGCGTCGAGGAGTTCTCCGACGTCCTGTTGGATGCGGCCGAACGCTCCGCCCTCGGTGGTGGCGAAGCACACGGAGCCGGCGCCGGTCGGGGTGAAGCCGGCGCCCGCCTGGAGGGTGATCGCGGCCGACGGCAGCCCGAAGAGCTGGTCGAGGTCGGGGCGGACGGGCTTGCTGCGGCCGAGGATGACGTCGAGGAATCTCAACGGAAGTCCCCCGTTCGACGGTGCGGGCGGCGCACGGGTCGTACGCCGGTCACGGGTCGCATGCCGGTCACGGGCGGGCGAGCTGGGCGCTGATCGCGGCGAGTTGCTCCAGGCGCTGCTCCAGCGTCGGGTGCGAGGAGAGCAGCCGGCCCAGGCTCTCCCGGGAGGAGAAGGCCGGGGCGAACCAGAAGGCGTTGTACGGCTCGGCCTTGCGCAGGTCCTGCGTCGGGATGCGGGCCATCTCTCCGGTCACCTTGGTGAGCGCGGACGCGAGCGCGGAGGGGCGGCCGGTCAGCAGCGCCGCGGCGCGGTCGGCCGACAGCTCCCGGTAGCGCGACAGCAGCCGGGTGAGCAGGAAGCTGATCACGTAGACGGCCGCGCTGACCAGGGGGATCAGGGCGACGGCGAGGGCGGTGTTGCTGTTGCTGCGCCCGGCGCGCCCCAGTCCGCCGTACAGACTGACGCGCACCATGATCCCGGCGAGCACGCCGAGGAAGGAGGCGATCGTCATCACCGCGACGTCGCGGTGGGCGACGTGGGACAGCTCGTGGGCGAGGACGCCCTCCAGCTCCTCCGGCTCCAGGCGTCTGAGCAGGCCCGTGGTCACGCACACCAGCGCCGTCTTCTCGTTGCGGCCGGTGGCGAAGGCGTTCGGCACGTCGCTGTCCGTGATGGCCACCCGCGGTTTGGACATGTTCGCCAGCGCGCAGACCCGGTCGACGGCGCCGTGGAGCTGGGGCGCCTCCTCGGGGGTGACCTCCCGGGCGCCCATGCCGTACGCGGCGATGCGGTCGCTGAACCAGAACTGGGCGATGAACAGGGCGCCCGCGATCAGCAGGATCAGCGGCCACGCGCCGCGCAGCAGCGCGAGCAGCACGCCCACGAAGACGACGTACAACAGCCCGATCAGGAACATCGTCGTCACCATGCGGGTGGTGAGTCCCTGGTCCGGTGCGTAGCGGGACCGAGGCCGCCTGGCCATCTGATCACCTCCGGCGTGTCCCCCGTCGCGCGCTCGTTGCCGTCCTTGGTCGTCGTGGTCCTCTGGCTCCCCTCTCTCGATTGTGCTCCTTCAGGGCAGTGGGCGGAGCAGCAGCAGCGCGGTGTCGTCGCCGCGCTGGTCGGCGGCGGCGCGGTCCATCAGGGCGTCGGCGACGTCCTCCAGGCAGCCCTCGGCCGCGGCCAGTCGTCCGGCCAGCTCAGCCAGCCCCTCGTCGAGGTCGGTCCCGGGCTGCTCGATGAGTCCGTCCGTGTACAGGGCCAGTACGGAGCCCGGGGCGAGCGGTACGCGCGTGACGGGGTACACCGCGTCACCCGCCACGCCGAGCAGCGGCCCGCCGGGCAGCTCCAGGGCCCGCACCCGGCCGTCGGGCTCCCGCAGCAGCGGCTGGGGATGGCCGGCGCGGGCGACCAGGGCGCTGCGGACGGGCAGGTCCAGGTGGAGGTAGGCGCAGCTGGCGAGCAGTTCGGCGTCGAGGTCGATGAGCAGCCGGTTGGTGCTCGCCATGACCTGGCCGGGCCCCTGGCCCACCGCGCTGTAGGCGCGCACGGCCGTGCGGACCTGGCCCATCAGCCCGGCCGCGGTCGCGTTGTGGCCCTGGACGTCGCCGATGACGGCGCCGGCGGTGGTGTCGCCGAGCCGGACGAGGTCGTAGAAGTCACCGCCGATGTCCATGCCGTGGGTGCCGGGGAGGTAGCGGGCGGCGGCCTCCAGGCCCTCGATGGCGGGCAGCGAGCTCGGCAGCAGCGCGGCCTGGAGCCCTTGGGCGAGGCGGTGCTTGGCGTCGTAGAGCCGGGCCCGTTCCAGGGCCTGGGCGACGAGGCCGCCGAGGCTGGTGAGCACGGCGCGCTCCTCGGGCGGGAAGCGGTGTTCGTGCGCGTAGCCGAGGACGCAGGTGCCGACGGGGCTTCCGGAGGCGATGAGCGGGAGGTACGCCCAGGAGGCCATGCCGTCGGGGGTGGCGTAGCGGGCCGGGTAGACGCGTTCCAACTCGGCCCGGGACTCGAAGAAGGAGGGCACTCCGGTGGAGAGGATCTGTGCCCCGGGGATCTGGGCGCTCAGCGGGGTGCCGTCCCAGCGGTTGACGACCCGGGGGTCGCGGTAGCCGCGCTGGCCGAGCACCCGCAGCCGGCCGTTCTCGGCGCCGAGCATGGCCAGGGCGTCGCTGCCGAGCGTGGGCATGATGACGTCGGCGACGGTCTCGATGACGTCCTCGACGCCGACGGACTTGGTGAGCGCGCCGGCGAGGCTGAGGATGTGGGAGATCGACACCAGGCTGCCGTGCTGCTCGCCCGCGGCGCTGGGGGCCGGCCCGGGCACCGCGGTACGGGCCTGGGTGATGTGGACGCTGACCCCGCTGCGCCCGGGGTGCAGCCGGAAGGCCAGCCACTCCTGAGGGGGCCGCAGCACCGTGAAGGACGTGGTGCGCTGGCTCAGCATGGCGGCACGGTAGCGGTCCTCGTACACCGGGTCGTCCAGCCAGGGCAGCGCGCTCCACAGCCGTCGGCCCATGAGGCGGCTGACGGGGACGCCGAGGAGCCGGCCGGTGGCGGGGGTGGCGTACACGACGCGGCCCTCCACGTCGAGGGCGCACAGCCCGTCGGGCATCCGCGCCAGCATCCGCACGGCCTCCTCCGCGGCGCCGGTGCGGGCCATGACCATGGGTTCGGCCTCGACGGGCCCGCCGTCCGCGACGACGGAGACGCCCGCCGCGGCGGCTTCGCCGAGGCGGCGGGCCATGCGGTCGCAGGCCGCGAGCAGTTCGGTGCGCTCCGGCGGCAGCAGCACCGGCGGGTGGGAGCCGGGCCAGGTGACGTACACCGCTCCGTACGTGGTGTCGTCGTGGACGACGGGCACCGCGGCCAGGCAGTACGGGTACGGCAGGACGACGGCGATCCTCGGGTAGCGGCGGGCCATCTCCTCCTCGCTGCTGATCCACACCAGGCGGCTCTCCCGCACCGCGTCGGCGACCGGCATCTGCGCGCCGAGCGGCACCCGCTCCCAGGGCGCCGAGAACGACCGGGGCAGCCCGGCCTTCACCACCATCTCCAGCACCTGGGCGTCGGGCGACAGCAGGTACACCGCGCCGGAGTGCGCCCCGATGCCGGCCATCACGTCGGTGAGCGCCCGGGCGAGCGGGGGTCGGGCGCTTTGGCCCTCCCCGTCCGTGGCCACGGCTCTGGGTGCGCGTGGACCGCCCACGGTGCACCACCTCCTCCGTGACGCTCATGACCACCCTGCCCGCGTTCGGCCGCGCCCGCATGGCGAGGGGTCGCGGGCAGGGTGACCGATGCGGTGTCACCCGGTGGCGTGCGCGGTGACCGACTGCGGTCGGTCGGCTCCGCGGCGGCCGGCCGGGGCCGCGTCCGCGATGGGGACCTCCGCCTGTCGGCGCTGTCCGGAGACGGTCACCGCGAGGGTGATCGTGCCTGCTCGCAGCGCGGTGAGCCGACCCGTCGCCGGGTCGAAGACGGCCGCGGCGGAGCCGACCGGCTGCGGCCGGCCCGCCGCCCGGGGCGTGATGTGGACGTTCTTCGACGCCGTCCAGTCGACGCTCATCGGGAAGCCCACCGGGACGGTGCGCGTCTGCTGGGTCACCGTGGCCCGCACCTCGGCGGTGCTGCCCGTGGCCAGGGCTGCGGGAGCGTCGAGGGCGAGGGCGTCGACGTGGGCCCGGGTCTGCACGGAGAGCCAGTCGGGGCCGGCGGCCCAGGGCCGGCCGCGGGCCGCGCGCGCATCGGCCGCGGACACCCGGTCGACCCCGACGAGGGACCAGCCGGTGAAGCCGCCGTCGGCGGCCGGGCCGGCCGGGGACTTCCCCGCGTTTCCGTTGGTCAGATACGGGACGGCGTCGACGCGGTCGGCGTGGAAGACGCCGACGTGGCTGCCGACGAAGCCGGCGCCCTTGCCGGTGGTGCGGCGGAAGTCCGCGAGCCAGCCCTCGATCAGCGCCGCTTCCTTGCGGTCGCCGAGCCGGCTGCCCTGCTGCGGGGTGGGGTCGCGCGGCGGTACGTGTTCGACGACGAGGACGGAGCCGATGTCCTCGGCGCGCGCCGCGCCGTCGAGCGCCGCCCGCAGGTTCCGGATCTGTGCGAGGCCGCCGCCGCGCAGCGACAGGCTGGAGGTGTCGAGGGTGACGACGCGGGTGCCGCGGTGGTCGAAGGTGCGGGACGGTGCGCCGAACTCGGCGGTGAAGTTGTCGATCCGGCCGCCCATGACCTCGTGGTTGCCGGGCACGTAGTACCAGGGCACGGCGTCGCCGAGCTCCTCGGTCAGCACGCGCCGGGCGAACGCCAGGTCCTCGGGCGAGCCCTCGTCGACGAGGTCCCCGTTGACCAGCAGGAAGTCGGGCTGCGCGGCCCGGACCTCGCGCAGGGTGCGCCGCGCCTGGCGGACGATGTCGCTGTCCGGGGCGCGCGCCACGAACTGGGCGTCGGAGACCACCGCGAACCGCCAGTCCCGCTCCCCCGTCCCGGCGGCGGAGTCGATCAGGGGATCGACGGGCCGCGGGGGCGCGGGCAGGTCGACGGTGGGCGGGACCTGGGCGGTGAGCGAGTCGATGACGACCTTCCCGGTGTACTGCCGGGTGGCCGCGGTCTCGGCGAGGTAGAAGCGGTGGACGGCGAGCGGGGTCGCGGCTGCCGGCGGCACGGCGAAGGTGACCTTTCGCCAGCCCGTCCAGGTGACGTACGGGCCGCGCAGCAGGTGGTCGGAGCCGGCGGCGTCCTTGAGGTGCAGGGTGGGCCAGGCGCCGTTGCCGTCGCCGTCGATCCAGAGGGTGAAGGACTGCGGCTGGCCGGGCACGCCGATGCGGCCCGGCGGGCTGGCGTAGGCGGCGCGGGTCGCCGTGGAGCGGGTGAAGTCGTAGCGCAGCTCCAGGCCGGTGCCGGTGTGCCCGGCGTCGGTCGGGGCCACGGAGCCGTCGGCGCGGGCCTGGCTGAAGGTCCAGCCGGCGGCGTCGTCGAAGCCGGTCACGGGCTGCTCGGCGAGGCCGACGCTGACCGCGAGGACGGTGGTGGCGGCGCCGACGGTGGCGGTGATGCGGCCCGCTCCGGTGCCGGTGCGCGAGGCGACGGTGAAGGACCCTGCGCCGTCGTCG
Source organism: Streptomyces sp. NPDC048057 (assembly GCF_040653095.1). NCBI lineage: Bacteria > Bacillati > Actinomycetota > Actinomycetes > Kitasatosporales > Streptomycetaceae > Streptomyces > Streptomyces sp. NPDC048057. The sequence goes on along the minus strand of NZ_JBEZNF010000018.1, from coordinate 140,506 downwards.
GTGACGGAGAAGAGCTGCCGGTCGTAGTCGAGGCGTACGTCGGCGGGCTCGACGGGCGCGCTGTTGCCCTGGGCGTCGCGGCCGACGAGTCCGAAGGTGCCGGTGGCGCCGGCGTCGGCGAGGGAGACCCGGCGGGTGGTGGGTTCGACGCGGGCGAGGGGGCCGAGCACGGTCAGCGGGATGCTGCCCTGGGCGCCGCCGCGCTCGGCGCGGACGGTGACGGTGCCGCTGCGGCCGGCGCGGAAGACGCCGCGCCGGTCGACGGTACCGACGGACGGGGCGCCGGAGCGCCAGGTCGGGGCGCCGGCGGCGGGACCGTACGTCTCGTCGTACCCGGCGGCGGTGAGCGCGCGGGTCAGCCCGGGGAAGACGCGGTCCGGTCGGCCGCCTTTGACGGGCGATGCGGTCGGCGCGTCGAGCGGGGACGTACGGGTGGCGACCCGGTAGCCGTGGAGCCGGCCGCTGCCGTCGGGTGCGGTGAGCGCGAGACCGTTGGGCACGGGGCGTTCGCTGCCGTCGGAGGGGCTGTTCTCGACCCGGAGGGCGTCGCTGCCGGGGGCGCGGGCCAGCAGGGTGGAGGAGCCGCCGCCGTCGAGGTTGAGGGCGCTGTGGGCGCCGGCGCGCTGGAGCATCCGCCCCAGTTCGGTGAGGGTGACGCCGCCGCTGTCGGCCTGGCGCCCGTCGACGGTGACGATCTGCATGGTCCGCCCGTCGCGGGAGAAGCCGACGGCGGTGCGGGGCGCCGCGGTGTTGTTGGGCGCGCCCTCGTGGCTTTGGGCCGTGCCGTCGACGACGAGGAGTTCCCGGCCGCCGACGGCGGTGCGCGGCAGGGGGCCGCCGTCGGTGCGCGGCCGGTACGCCAGGGACACCGGGTCGCCGGGGCGGAGCGCGGCGAGCCTGGTCGCGCCGGCCTCCCGGCCGAGCAGCACGGTGGTGTCGTCGGCGATCGGCCCGCTGCCGGGCCGGTCGGTGACGGAGACGACGCGGCCCTCGCGTACGGCGACTTCGGCGCGGACGCCGGAGCCGTCGACGGCCAGCGCCCGGTCGGCGGCGCCCCAGGCGGAGGTGTAGGCGCCGACGCCGTCGACCGGCACGTCGGCCGCGTTGTACGCGGCGAGCGGCCCGGGGCCGGACGGCAGGGTCAGGGTGCCGTCGAAGTACAACTCCAGCACGCGGCCGGCGGCTCCGGGGCCGAAGCCGACGGCCCGGTGGGCGCCCGGGGCCGGCGACTGGGTGGGGGCGCCGTCGCGGATGCCGGGGCCGAGCGGCGCACCGGTCTGGTTGATGTCGAAGAAGTCGGCGTTCACGGCGGCGACGGTGCGCCGCCCGGGTCCGGGGGCGTGTTCGGCGGCCAGCCGGCTCAGCGGTGCACGGTCGGCGACCTTGCCGGTGGAGAGGTAGTCGACGGCTGTCGAGCCGGCGCCGAGGTCGACGGAGAGGGTGTCGACGCGCAGCCAGGCGCGGGCTTCGAGCCGGTCGTACGAGGTGAGGGTCATGCCCGGTGCCACGGGCCGCGATTCCCGCGCGGTCTCGATGCCCTCGGTGTCCACCGCGCGGGGGGTGACCGGCGGTGCGGGGGCGAGGCCGCCGGGGTTGCTGGCGGGCGGTGGGGCGAGGGGCCGCAGGACTTCGGCGGCGGTACGGGGTCGGGGGTCGGTGGTGGTGTCGGCGACGGCCGGGGTGAGCGCCCCGGCCACGGTCGCGGCGAGCGCCGTGAACACGGTCGCCACGGGGAGGAGGGCACGTCTCGTCGTCGCTCTGCTTCTCGCTCTGCCTCGGTCCACAACGTCTCCTGGGTGACGGCTGGTTGAGCACGCAGCGGGCGCCGTCCTGACGGGTGGGGGCGACGACGCCGCGGTGAACGTACCCAGCACGACGGCTCCTACCGCCGTCGCCGGGCGGAACGGGGGGCGTCGCGATCGTGTACGAGGGGGGTCACGGGCCCGCACGACCACAGCGCGGCGATCGATGCACCGTTGCGGAACTCCGCCCAATTCCGCACGTGATCACCTGGTGATTCCTTCACTTCCCGCGGCCCGAATCGAGGATTCCACGGCCACATCACACCGCTGCCGACCGGCCCTCACAGGCGGCTTCGAGAAATGAAAGGGCGTGCCGTGCAGTTTTCCTGACGGCCTTTCATCAAATATCACGACGCCCTTTCGGAGCGGGTTCGGCGCGCTCCTCGTTAGGCTTCCGGCCTCAGCCGTCAGCTCTGATGTCCGCACCACTGAACCATCACGTTTCCAGGAACAGCGCCGTGCCGTCACTTCATCAAAGGCATACCTGTATCTGACAAGGATCCTCAGTGAGCAGAATGCGTCGTTATCTCTTCCCTTCGCTGGCCGTCGCCCTTTTGGTGACCGCCGTCGGCCAGCCTTCAGCGGCACAGTCGAACGGAGCACCACCGCCTGCGTCTGTCGTCGACTCCGCAACGTCCAGCTCCATCCCGCAACTGGCCGACGGATCGCCCGTCGACTCGGAACAGGACGCCGCGAGCGTCGAGGCGTACTGGACCGCAGAGCGGATGGCGAACGCCGTCCCGGCCGAGACGCCCCCGGCCGCAGGGCAGACGCCACCGCCCCTTCCCCTTGAGGAGCCCGCGGCGCAGCAGCCTGGCGAGGTCCCGCCGGCGGGTCCCGAGCAGCCGCCCGCGCAGGGCGGCTCGGTGGCGATCGACGAGGCCGCCACCGCGGGCAAGGTCTTCTACCGCAACCCCACGAACGGGCGTGACTACGTGTGTTCGGCGAGCGCGCTGAACAGCCCGTCCAAGCAGATGGTGATCACCGCGGGGCACTGCGTCAACACCGGTGGCACGAGCAGTGCGAACCCCGGCCGGTGGATGACGAACTGGACGTACGTCCCCCGTTACCGGCAGGGCAGCCGTCCCTTCGGCACGTTCTCGGCGAAGGAGTTCCGTGCGTTCAACGGCTGGATCAACGACAGCAGCTTCCACTGGGACGCCGCCATGGTCACCCTGTGGCCCCGGGCGGGCAAGAAGATCGTGAACGTGACCGGCGGCCACGGCCTGGCGTGGAACTACGACCGCAGCCAGTCGGTGACCGTCTTCGGCTATCCCGGGAACCACTCGTCGGGCGAGGTCCAGTGGGTGTGTTCCGGGACCACACGCCGCGTCGGCTTGACCGACGGCCGGATAGAACTCAACTGCGGCTTCGGCGGGGGCTCCAGCGGCGGCCCCTGGCTGCGCGGCTACAACCAGTCAACGCAGCTCGGCCACGTCAACGGGATCACGAGCACCGGGGCGGGCAGTTGGAACCGCAGCCCGTACTTCGGTGACAGCGTGAAGCGGATGTTCGACGCGCAGGGCAGCAGGACGTAGTTCGGCGCCGCCGCGCTCCGCGGCACCGCGGCACGGACCGAGGGCGTCAGCGCTGCGCATCGCGGGCGCGGGCGCCCTCGCGGGTGCGGGCCGCGGAGACCTGGCGGTCGGGGTGGCGGCGCAGATACTCCGCCTCCAGCTCCGCCATCCGGGCGGTGTGGGCGGCCAGCGCGGCGGCGGAGCCGTGGAGCAGGGTGTCGTGGCGGCTGCGGTGGATGTTCTCCAGCTCGCGGATCAGCTCGTGCTCGCCGAGGCGGGCGGCGTCGACGCCGCGGTGCTCCTGGTCGGCCCGTGTCATGGCAGCCGGGCTCCTTCCGTGTTCCGTCGTTCCTCGTACCGCGTGGTGTGACCATCCGGCCTCTTCTCCGGCCGGGCCGCAACCCGGGGCGCGCTGCGTGCCCCCGCGACCACGCGGAGCGAGCGCGACTCGCGTCCCGGGCCCGGCGGGCGCAGGATGGGGAGCGTGCCGGTGCCGGCCGCGCGCTGCGGGCTGCCGCGGCGGGCTCCGCAGGACTCAGGGACACGAGGGCCATGGACAACGAGACGCGACCACCCACCGTGCCGGGCATGACGTCGAGTGCCCAGAAGTTCGGCGCGCCGTGCTGGGTCAGTCTCATGGCCCGGGACCTCGGCGCTTCGCAGCACTTCTACGGCGCCGTCCTCGGGTGGGACTTCCACAAGGGCCGGCTCGGCGACGAGTTCGCCGTTGCCGTGCGGGACGGTTCGCCCGTCGCCGGGATCGGGGCGCTCGCGCCCCGCCTCCAGGTCGCGGTGGCCTGGACGCCCTACTTCGCCACCAAGGACGCGGACGTTGCGGCGGCCCGGATCCGGGAGCGCAGCGGCACGGTCGCCGTCGGACCGCTCGCGTTCTCGCTGGGGCGCGGTGCGCTGGCCGCGGACCGCGACGGGGCCGTGTTCGGGATCTGGGAGGGCGCACTGATCCCCGACTGGCAGTCGGGCCACAAGGACGCGCCCGCCTGGCTGCTGCTGCGCACCCGCAACGCCTTCGACGCGGCGATCTTCTACGGCGAGGTGCTGGACTGGGCGAACGAGCGCCCCGGCTGCTGCGACGTGGGCTTCGAGAACGACGAGGTCGTGCTGGTGAGCCTCGGCCGGGTGCTGGCGCGGCTCAGCTCGGGTGCCACGGGGGCCGCCGCCGACCCGCTGCTGCGACCGCGCTGGGACGTGCACTTCCCGGTGGAGGACGTGGACGCCACGGCGGAGGCGGCCGTGGAGCACGGGGGGACGGTCCTGGAGCGGCACACCACGTTCGAAGGGGCGCGGGAGGCGACCGTACGGGATCCGGACGGCGCGCTGTTCACCATCACCACCCACGTCTGACCCCGCTCGTCGCACGTACGCGCTCGTCCGGCGCTCAGGCGCCGTCGCCGTGGGACGTGGTCCGTGTCCCGCGGCGCTCACCGAGCCACTGCCGGGCCGCCGCCACCCGCGGGAACTTCTCCCGCTCCTGCTGGACCCGGCGGTCCAACTCCTCCATCAGCCGCCGCGAGCGGTGCTCGGGGTCGAGTTCGGCGAGGATGCGGTCGATCTCGGTGAGCAGCGCGCCCTGCAACTGCCAGTCGCGCGGATCGTTGCGCACCGCCGCGAGCAGCAGTTCCGCCGCCCGTTCCCGGCTGGCGGCGGCGTCCTCCAGCCCGCGCGCGAGCCGCTCCTCCGCCTCCTGTGCGTCCTCGCTGACCTGGGTGGTGACCAGGACGGCGAAGTCCACCAGGGCGTCGGCGACGTGGGCCAGCAGCTCTTCCAGCGCCCGCCCGATCGTCTCGCGGGGGAACAGCCCCTCGTCGCCGTGCTCCTTCGCCAGGTCGGTCATGGTCCGGGCGAGCACCCGCAGCACGACCGCGCAGATCTCCAGGGTGTCGAGCCCGGTCCGCAGCACCACCCGGTTCAGCAGCCCTTCCCGCACCCTCGGGTTGAGCCTGAGGCTGTCCTCCGCCTGCCGCAGCGCCTCGTCCACGTCGGCCACGTCGTCGTCGAGCCGGCGCGCCTCGTGCAGTCGGGCCGCGGCCGTCGCCACGGTGGTGGGGGTGCTCAGCTCCTCCCCGATGTCGAGCAGCAGCAGCCGCATGCGTCGGGCCAGGCCCTCGATGGAGTCGCCGGCGGTGCTCACCCACACAGGCGGCACGAAGAGCACGTTGAACAGCAGCCCCACCACCGCGCCGATGAGCGTTTCGAGGACCCGGTCCCACGCGGTGTCGGCCACCCGGGTGACGCCGAGGACGAGCATCGCGCTGATCGCGACCTCGGGGACGAACTCGCTGACCCGCACCACGTACCCGACGACCAGGGACAGCAGGATGATCAGGCCGAGGCTCCACCAGCTCAGCCCCACCCACAGGCTGAAGGCGCTGGCGATCAGCACCCCCGCCACCACCGCGTTCACCCGGCGGATGCCGGTGGTGAGCGTGGAGTACAGGGTCACCTGGACGACCAGCAGCGCGGTGAGGGGGGCGGTGAGCGGCGCCGGTTCGTTGCTGAGCCACAGCGCGACGACGTACGCGAGGGTGGCCGCGGCGGCGGAGCGCAGCGTCTGGCCCACGACCGGGTCGCGGTGGTGCGCCCGTACGAAGTCCGTGCCCGCCCGCACGATGGCACGCACCGTCGGCGGGCGCCGTTCAGCCCCCACGGCCCACGGCGCGGTGCAAGTGGCTCATGCCACGGGAGTGCCCGCTGAGGCCGTTGGAGGCACGGACGGGGCAGGATGTTCGGGCGAACGCGACGCTTCCATGACCCGTCCGGGGGAACGCCCGGCGTGCCGCGGGCGGCGTCCGGGGCGAGAGTGGGACGTGCCCCGGGCGCGGCGCCCGCAGCGCTGGGGCAGGGGACGAGGCGGGCGGCGGGCGAGGGAGCTGGCGATGGACCCCGTGGAGGCGCTGGACCGGGTGGCGTTCCTGCTGGAGCGCGCGCGGGCGGAGACGTACCGGGTACGGGCCTTTCGCACCGCCTCCGCCGTGGTGGCCCGGATGTCGCCCGAGGAGGTGCGGCGGCGCGCCGCGTCCCCGCGCGCGCTGGAGTCGGTCAAGGGCATCGGCCCCAAGACGGCGCGGGTGGTCGCCCAGGCCCTCGCGGGCGAGGTGCCGGAGTACCTGCGGCAGTTGGAGGACGAGGCCGCGGCGCCGCTCGCGGACGGCGGCGAGCAGTTGCGCTCGTTGCTGCGCGGCGACTGCCATCTGCACTCCGACTGGTCCGACGGCGGCAGCCCGATCGAGGAGATGGGGCGTACGGCGATCGCCCTCGGGCACGACTGGGCGGTGCTCACGGACCACTCGCCGCGGCTGACGGTGGCCCGTGGGCTGGACGCCGGGCGGCTGCGCGAGCAACTGGCCGTGGTGGCGGAGCTGAACCGCCAATGGGCGCCCTTCAGACTGCTGACCGGCATCGAGTGCGACATCCTCCCCGACGGCTCCCTCGACCAGGAACCCGCGCTCCTCGACGCGTTGGACGTGGTGGTGGCCTCGGTCCACTCGGAGTTGCGGATGGACGCCGCACGGATGACCCGACGGATGGTGAAGGCCGTGGAGAACCCGCTGGTGGACGTGCTCGGGCACTGCACCGGACGGCTGCTGATCGGCCGGGAGCACGTCCGCCGGGGCCGGTCGACCACCAGCGGCACCCGGCCGGAGTCCCGCTTCGACGCCGCGGAGGTCTTCGCGGCGTGCGCCGCGTCCGGCACGGCCGTCGAGATCAACAGCCGCCCCGAGCGGCTCGATCCGCCGATGCGGCTGTTGGAGCAGGCGGTGGGGGCGGGCGTCCACTTCGCCGTCGACACCGACGCGCACGCCCCCGGCCAGCTCGACTGGCAGGTCATCGGCTGCGCCCGGGCGGAGCGGGCCAGGGTGCCCGCCGAGCGGGTGATCAACACCTGGGGCGCGGACGAACTGCTCGCCTGGGTCGCCGGGTGAGCGACGCGTCGTTGCGGGCCGCCCGTCGATCCAACCTGATCCAAACGAAAGACCCTAGCCGGGGGATGGGCAGTCAGTCATCGATCAGTACGCCGACCTTGTCGATGCGGTGCTCGGGGTTGCCCAGGTCGTCGCGCCAGTAGTTGCCCGCGGCGTCGTCCTCGGGCGTGGCACAGGTCGACAGGGTGATCATCGCCTCGGTGGGGCGCTCTTCGGGGCGGCCGGGGACCGCGGCGCGCTGTTCGGCGAGCGAACGCTCGGAGCGGAAGGAGGTCCAGCGGGTCCCGGTGATCTCGTAGCGGTAGGTGCGGCCGTCCTCGACGACGGTCACGACGTCGCCCGTGCGCAGCTCCGGGAGGTCGTGCAGGGGGCCGCCGGCGCTCAGTCGATGGGCGGTGACCAGGTAGTTCCCTATCTCCCCCGGGCCCACTCCCCCGGTGTCGCCGCGGGGGCTGGCGGCCACTCCGCCGTCCTGGATGCGGGTGCCGGCGAGGTCGTCGGTGGTGCCCTCGTACGGGACCACGGTGAGGTCGTCGACGCCGATGGCGGGGATGGACACGGTGGCGTCGGCGTCCGTCGCGACCGTACGGGGTCCTGCCGGGCCGGGTACGGACGGCGCGAGGGCCACCGGCGGGCGCTCGCGCGGCTCGGTGCCGGTGGCGAGCGCGGTGGTGCACGTGGCGAGGAGGGCGAGGAACGTTGCCGCCAGCGTCACGAGTGCGGTGCGGAACTTCGCCATGGCGGGTCCGGATCGTCGACGGCTGCGGTTTGCGGCCGCGCCGTGCCGTGCTCGTCGGCGTACGGCCGTTCCGTCCAGGATACGGCCGTACGCGTGACGGCGACGGGTGGGAGCGGTCGCCCCCGCGGGCGCGGCGGCACCGTGACGGGTGTGCGGTGACGGCGTCCGCGGCCCAGTGGTGGGCTGGTCGCGCCGTTCCGCCCCCTCCGCCCCAGGGGCGCTGGGGGTACCCCCAGCGCCCCTGATTCGCTGCCCTCGTCGATCACCTGCGGACCGGCTTCATCCAGTGCTGACGGCACCCTTTGCGGTCTGCAAAGGGTGCCGGGGCAACGGCGTCCCGGCCGGCCGGGGCCGAGGGGCGGTCAGGCGTGCGGGACGACGGCCACCGGGGAGGTCGCGTGGTGCAGCACGGCGTGGGCCACGGATCCGATGCGACCGCCGAAGGGCGCCTTGCGGATGCGGCGGCCCACGACCAGCAGGGTCGCCCCTTCGGCCGCCGCGACCAGCACGTCCGCGGTCTTGCCGACGGTGGGCGCCTCGTCGACCGTGACGCCCGGGTGCTTGGCCCGCCAAGGAGCCAGCACCTCCTTGAGGGTGGCGGTCTCCTGCTTCTCCAGTTCGGCGTCGAGCACCGGGTCCGGCGGCAGTCCGTAGGCGAAGTACGGCGGCAGCGACCAGGCGTGCACCACGCGCAGCGCGGCGCTCCGGCGCTCGGCGTCCTCGAAGGCGTAGCGGATCAGGGCGTCGTCGGGCTCGTTGGCGTCCAGGCCGAGAACGACGGTCCCCGCGCCCTGGTCGGCGGTCTCCTCGTCGGCCCCTTCCTCGGGCGCGCGGACGAAGACGAGGGGGCTCTGGGCGGTGGCGAGGACGGCCTGGCCGACGGAGCCGACGAGGAAGCCGCCGAAGCTGCTCAGCCCGCGGGAGCCGAGCACGAGGAGCGCCGACTCGTCGGCGACCTTCGGCAGCACGTCGCCCGGGCGGCCGGTGAGCTGGTCGATGGCGACGTCCAGCTCACCGTGGCGGGCCCGTACCCCTTCGGCCGCTTCGCGCGGCACCCGCTCCACCCAGTGCTGCTGGCTCTCCACTCCGAGGAAGGTGGCTCGGGCGGCCATCGGCACCGGCTCCCAGACGTTGACCAGTTTCAGCGGCAGTCCGCGCAGGACGGCCTCCCGGGCCGCCCATTCGGCGGCGGCCAGGCTCTCGCGGGAGCCGTCGAGGCCCACGGTGACGGGCCTGGTGCTGGTGCTGGGCATGCTGCACACCTCCTGGAACGTGCGGGATCGTCGGTGATCCCGCTTTCCAGCATGGGTGCTCGTGCGCGCGCGTGCGAGGGGCACGAGGTCCCGGAGCGCACCCCCACAGGTCCCGTGCTCCGGGCCGACCGGCCAGGCCCGAAGTCCTTCACGAGCCCCTCCGTCCCCGCGAAGCCCAAAACGCCCACGCGGCCCTGTGAGCGACGAACGCACACCGCCCGCAAGCCACCCGTGGGGCGACGCCGAAAAGGCCGCACACGACCCCACCGAGAGCCGTCCCGGCACCCTCTCGGAAACCTTCAAGATGCGCTTTTTCGCCGCTCTGACCTGGGGTAACGTGAGGGGCGCGCCGAGGCGGTCGCCAGTGCCGCCGGTGGCACCTGCGCTGTGCCCGCGCTGCCCCTTCCGTGAGCCGAGCCCTTTGTGAGGCCCCGTCATGCCCGCACCCCGCGCCCTGTCCCAACTTCCGTACGCGGCACACCTCCGGCCGCTCGACGGCGAGCTGCGCCAGGAGGACGACCTCGACTGCGTCCACGTGGACGGAGGCAGTTACGACGCGTTCGACGGCGGCGCCGTGCGCTTCACGGAGTCCGCGCTGACCTCGACGGCCTTCACCGGCGGGCGGATGCGCCGGGCGCGCTTCAACGACGTCTGGATGCACACCGTGCGGTTCGTCGCCACGGACCTGGTCGACACCCACTGGATGGACACGGAGGTGGTGGCGGGCTCGCTCGCCGGGCTGGAGATGTTCGGCTCGCAACTGCACCGGGTCACCTTCCACCAGTGCAAGCTCGACTCCGTGAACCTGCGGTCCACCACGCTGCGGGACGTCACCTTCGTCGACTGTCTGCTGCGGGACGTCGACTTCGCCGGCGCGGAACTGACCCGGGTCTCCTTCCCCGGCTCCGCCCTGGAGGACGCCCGGTTCCCGCAGGCGCGGATGAAGGACGTGGACCTGCGGGGCGCGGAGCGCCTGGGGATCAGCGCCGGAGTGGAGTCGCTGAAGGGCGCCACGATCAGCACCGGCCAACTGCTGGACTTCGCCCCGCTGTTCGCCCAGACGCTCGGCATCGTCGTACAGGACCGCTGACCCCCCGTACGGGACGGGGGCGTACGGGACGGGGGCGTACGGGACGGGGGCGTACGGCCCGACGGCCGTCGCGGCGGCCGTCGGGCGGGCAAGCGGTGGTCAGCGCAGTCCGAGGGTGACCGGGCCGCCGTGCGGGCTGATCCCGCGCAGTGCGGACCACGGGACGCGGAACATCCGCCCGGGCGCGGCCGGCCAGGCCAGTCGGCGCTCGGCGACGACCCGGCCCTGCTGGCTCACGGTGACGTGCGGCACGCGGACGAACTCGTCCGTCCACAGCAGCAGTCGACGGCGCGGCGGCGCCGGGTCGCCCGGGCGCAGCAGCCCCGGTGAGACCCAGCGCAGGGGGGCCTCGGCGAGCAGCCGCACCGGGGCGGCCTCCGCGGGGGCGCCGCCGGAGGCGAGCCAGGACGCCACCTGGTCGGCGACGTGCCGGCCGTCGAGGGCGGCGACGTCGGCCGTGTCCACGGGGTGCAGCAGATTGCCGGCGGCGAAGACGCCGGGGCGGCTGGTGCGCAGCGCGGTGTCGACGAGGGGGCCGCGGGTGCCCGGGTCGAGGTCGAGTCCGCCGCTGCGGACGAGTTCGTGGTCCGGGATCCAGTCGCCGGTGAAGACGACGGTGTCGCACTCCACGGTGCGGCGCCGGCCGGTGTCCAGGTGCTCGATCTCCACGGCTTCCACGCGGGGCTTGCCGATGATCCGCACCACCCGGGTGCGATGGGCGACGGGGACCTTCAGCAGCGCCCGGCCGCCGAGGACGAAGGCGGCGTACGACTCGGTGCGCGCGTACTCGCTGGCCATCAGGGCGACCGCGCAACCCGCCTCGCGCAGGGTGACGACGGCGGACCAGCTGACGAGTTCGCCGCCGACGACGACCGCGCGCCGGCCGACGTCCTGGTGGTGGAGGTGGACGGCGTTCTGGAGCTGTCCGGTGGTGTAGACGCCGGCGGGCCGGTCGCCGGGGACGCGCCGGGCGCTGCGGGGACGTTCGCGGGCGCCGGTGGCGAGCACGATCGCCTTCGGTTCGACGCGGAAGCGACCTTCGGGGCTGGTGACGTCGACGGCGAGGTCCCCGGCCCAGTGGGTGACCGTGGCCCGGGTCTTGACGACGGCGCCGGCGGCGAGGGCGGCGTCGGTGAGGCGTCGGGCGTACGCCGGGCCGGTCAGGACGCGGTGCAGGTCCCGCAGGCCGTAGCCGGTGTGGTCGCTGTGGCGGGGGATACCGCCCGCTTCCTTCTCCCGGTCGAGGACGAGGACGTCGCCGGTGGTGCGCGGGGCGAGGGCGGTGGCGGCGGTGAGTCCGGCGGGGCCGGCGCCGATGACGAGGACGTCCGGGGTCAGGGTGCGTCCCGCGGGGGCGGGCCGCGCCGTGGTGGGGGTGGCCGGCTGGAGCTGGTCGGTCTGGTCGGTCATCAGGTGGTCACCTCGTGGCACGGGCGGGTGCAACCCTGCCCGGTGCGGTGGTCGTTCATGAGCTGCTGGACGGCTGAGCCGCAGAAGAACCCCTGGCAGCGGCCGTTCATGGCGCGGGTGCGCCGCCGCAGCCCTTCGAGGGTGCGGGCGGGCAGCTCGGCGTGGCAGGCGTCGCGGACCTCGCCCGCGGTGACCCGCTCGCAGAAGCAGACGACCTCTCCGTACGCGGGGTCGGCGGCGATCTTCTCGTCGTCCTGGTAGGGGCGCACGGCGGCTTCGCCGATGTACGGCATCGTCGGCGGCTCGGGCAGGTCGTCGCGTTCCTTGAGGACCAGGCCGGCCCCGGCCAGCAGTCCGCGGACGTGTTCGGCGATGGCCATGCCGGCGGTCAGCCCGGTGGAGCGGATGCCGCCGACGAGGAGGTAGCGCTGGTCGGCGTCGGCCTCGATGAGGTAGTCCGGGTGGTCGATGGCGGCGCGCAGTCCGGCGTACGTCGCGGTGACCTCCTCGTCGAGGAGGCGGGGCATCAGCCGTTCGCCCTTCTCCAACAGGAAGGCGAAGCCGTCTTCGGAGGTGCCGGTGGCGCCCCGGTCGGTCAGGTCCTCGGAGGTGGGGCCGAGCATGACGTTGCCGTACACGGTGGGCGAGACGAGGACGCCCTTGCCGCGGGAGGTGGGGACGGGGAGCACGATCCTGTCGACCAGGGGGCGGGCGAGCTTGTCGAAGACGAACAGCTCGCCGCGGCGCGGGGTGACGGTGAACCGCCGGTGCCCGAAGAGGGCGTCGAGGCGGTCGGCGCCGAGACCGGCGGCGTTCACGACCCAACGGCCGTGGACGGGGCCCGCCTCGGTGTGCACGGTGGTGACGTCCTCGTCGACGGTGACGCCGGTGACGGGGTGGTCGAGCAGGACGGTGGTGCCGCGCCGCCGTGCGTCGGTGGCGAGGGCGAGATTGGTGGTCCAGGTGCAGATGATGGACTCGTCGGGGACGGTCAGGCCGCCGAGCACGCCGTCGCCGAGGGCGGGGACGAGCCCGTACACCTCGTCGGGGCCGATGAGCGCGCAGGCGTGGTACCCGTTGGCTTCGGCCTTCTTCTTGAGGGCGGGCAGGGCGGCGAGTTCCTCGTCGTTCCAGGCGACGAGGACGGCGCCGGTGTGTTCGACGGGGATGCCGGTGTCCCGGGCGTAGTCCGACAGCAGTTCGTAGCCGCGCTGGACGAGGCGGGACTCCAGCGTGCCGGGCGTCGCGTCGAACCCGGTGTGCAGGATGGCGGTGTTGGCCTTGCTGGTGCCGTCCCCTACGTCGGACCGGGCTTCGACCAGTGCGACGGTCACCGCGTGGCCCGCCAGGTCGCGGGCGATGGCGGCGCCGACGATCCCGCCGCCGATCACGACGACGTCGTGGACGGTGGCGGCATCGGTCCCCGGGGCGTTGGTGCTGCCTGGGGTCTTGCTCATGTCAGATCTCCCTTGCGGACGGTGGCCTCGGCGACCGCCGTCCATGTACTGCGGAACTGCGCCGCCCGCTCCGCCGACCACACGGGTTCGTAGCCGGCCGACGGCTGCCACTGCCCGACGGCTTCGCGGAGGGTGAGGTGCGGGTCGAGCGCCAGGCGCGCCAGTGCGGCGGCACCCAGCGGGGTGGCGTGGGCGGAGGGGTAGACGTCCACCGGCATCTGCGCGAGGTCGGCCTGGGCCTGCATCAGGGTGGCGCTGCGGGTCAGGCCGCCGTCGGCACGCAGCCGGGTCAGCGGCGCCCCCAGGTCGGTCGCCACCAGGTCGCACAGGGTGGCGACCTGGGCGGCGATGCCCTCAAGGACGGCGCGGACCAGGTGTCCGGGGCCGGTGGAGAGCGTCATGCCGGTGAAGGTGGCGGTGGCGTCAGGGCGCCACCAGGGGGCGGCGAGCCCGGCGAGGGCGGGCACGCAGAGCGTGCCGTCGGACTCCTTCGCCGCCGCGGAGTCCAGGTCGCTCGCGGTCCGTATGAAGCCGAGGTCGCGGATCCAACGGACCGCGGACGCGGCGGTGTAGACCTGTCCGTCGACGCAGTACGGGGTGGCGCCGGCGGCCCGCCAGGCGACGGACGAGGTCAGCCCCGAGGTGGAGCGCACCGCGGTGGCGCCGGTGTTGGCAAGCAGGAAGGCGCCGGTGCCGAAGGTGCACTTGGCCTCCCCCGCGTCCAGGCACCCCTCGGCCAGCAGTGCGGCCTGCTGGTCGACGACGAGCCCGGCGACGGGGACCTCGCCGCCGAAGGCGCGGGTCGTGCCGATCACCTCGTCGCAGGCGACGATGCGGGGCAGCCGCTCGCCGCCGAGGCCGAAGAGGTCGACCAGCTCCCGGTCCCAGTCGGCCCGGTCGATGTCTAGGAGCAGGGAGCGGCTGGCGGTCGCGACGTCGGTGACGAACTCTCCGGTGAGGTGGTGCAGCAGCCAGGTGTCGACGGTGGTGACGACGCCTTCGGTGGTGACGTTCCGCCGCAGCCAGGCCATCTTGGGCGCGGAGAAGTACGAGTCGAGGACGAGGCCGGTGCGGGCGGCGACCATCGCGGCGTGCTCGCCCAGTTCCGCGCAGACGGACTCGGCCCGGCGGTCCTGCCAGACGACCGCGTCCGACAGGGGCGCCCCGGTGCGCGGGTCCCAGGCAAGGACGGTCTCGCCCTGGTTGGCGAGGGCGACCACGTCGATCGGGCGCCCCGCGTCGGCGACGGCGCGCCGCCCGGTGTCGAGGACGGAGGCGAGCAGGGCCGCGGGGTCCTGTTCGACCAGGCCGCCCTCGCCGTAGCGGGGGTGGAGTTCGGCCTCGGCGATGGTGAGGGTGCGGCCGGCGCCGTCCACCACGATCGCCTTGGTGCCGGACGTGCCCTGGTCGATGGCGAGGACGACGGTCATCGGTCGGACACCTCGGTCGTTTCGTCCGCGGGGGCGGATGTGGGGGCGGGGACGGTCGCCGGGGCGGCGTTCGCGTCGGTGTCGTCGAGCGCGCGGTCGACGTCGGCCATGTCGGGCATGGTGAGCCCGGCGACGCCGCGGCGCACCAGCAGGAAGGCGAAGTACACCGCGCCGATGGCGAACAGCACGAGGACGTACAGCCAGGGGTCGCGGAAGGAGGCGTCGCGGAAGATCAACAGCTCGTAGACCAGCCACACGGACGCCACCACGATGACGGGGATCTCCCAGCGGCCCAGGGAGAAGCCCTGGGTGGGCGGCAGGGACTTGCGCTTGACGACGTACATCAGGACGGTGCCCGCGTAGATGATGGCGGGCAGCAGGGTGGCCGCGGAGAACAGCGAGAACAGGGCGTCGGTCGTCATCGCGAAGCTCGCCAGGACCGCCTGGGCGACGAGGAAGATGAAGAGCGTCGCGTTCAGCGGGGTGCCGCGGCGGGGGTGGATCCTGCGCAGCGCCCGCCAGCCGGGGAAGCGCTCGTCCCGGGACATGGCCCACACCAGGCGCGTACCGCTCATGGTGATGACCAGGCCGCAGGAGAAGATCGAGATCACCACGAGGACCAGGAGCCCCTTGCCGATCCCGGAGCCGAGGACCGCGGTGATGACGGTGGCCACGGGGGTGTCCGACTGGGCGAGCTTCGCCGGGTCCTCGATCAGCGCGGTGATGGCGATCAGGAACAGGAAACCGAGGACGCCCAGCGACAGCACGGCCTGGACCATGGCCTTGGGGATGACGCGGGCCGGGTCGCGGGTCTCCTCCGCGAGGTTGGCCGCGGACTCGAAGCCGACGATGGTGAAGGCGCCGAGGAGGAAGGCGAGGGCGAAGGGGCCGACGTGACCGGCGGTGCCGAGGCTGTAGTAGCCGGCTTCGGCGACGGGCGCGGTCTGGAAGAGGGTGCCGAAGTCCAGCTTGCCGCTGAAGCCTCCGACCGCGAACAGCAGCACGGTCAGGGCGATCATGCCGACGAGTTGGATGGTGACCGCGGTCTTGTTGACGGAGTGCGTCACCCGGGTCGAGCTCGCCACCAGGACGGCCTGGAGGAGGACGACCACGGCGGTGATGGCCCAGGCGTTCTGCTGGGTGCCCTGGTACTGGAAGAGCTCCGGCAGGATCGTCGAGGCGATGGTGTAGTCGACCGCGACCACGACCACGCCGAGGAAGGAGAAGGAGATCCACCCCATGATCCAGCCCCACACCGGGTTCACCAGGCGGGAGACCCACTGGTAGGCGTAGCCGCTGATGGGGATGCGGGCGGCGAGCGCGCCGAAGACCAGGGCGACGGAGAGCTGCCCGAGGACGGCGATGGGCCAGGCGAAGATGCCGCGCGGACCGGAGCTGTTCAGCACGGATCCGTAGGTGGTGAAGATGCCGGTGGCGATCGAGACGAAGCCGAACGCCATGGCGAAGGAGGCGTAGCGGGTCAGCTCCCGCTTCATCTCCGGCCGGGCGCCGGACCCCTGCGGTCTGGCGCCGTCGGTGCTCACTGACTCCTGGGTGGCCATGGAGCGTTTCCTTTCACGACCCCGCTCTCGGTGGCGAGCGGAAGCTGATGAGGCTGAAGTCCGTGGTGCGGGCATGGGTGGCCGCGCGCGCCGGGGGCGCGTCGTCAGGCCACCACCACCTCGCACCCGGTGTCCTTCACGACCGCGGTGAGGTCGGTGTCCGCGGACGCGTCGGTGATCACCCCCGTCACGTCGCCGACGGCACACACGCGGTGCCCGACGACGCGTCCCCACTTGTTCCCGTCCGCCACCACGTAGGCGCGGGCGCTGTTGGTCAGGATCTGCTGCTTGGTCGCGATCTCCTCGTAGTGGAAGTCGGTCACGCCGGCGCTCGCGTCGATGCCGCCGGAGCCGATGAACGCAAGGTCGGCGAAGACGTCGGCGAAGAAGCGGACCGTGCCCGGGCCGGAGCAGACCAGGTCGCCGCCGCGCACCCGGCCGCCGGGCAGCAGGACGACGGCCTGCGGCAGGGCGGCGACGATGCCGGCCACCTGGAGGGAGGGCGTGACGACGGTGCCGCGGAAGTCCGGTGCGAGGGCGCGGGCGATCTCGACGGCCGTGGTGCCGACGTCGATCGCGACCGTCATGCCGGGGCGCACCAGGTCGGCCGCCGCCCGGCCGATGGCGGCCTTCGCCTCGGTCTGGGAGGTGGCGCGATCGGCGAAGGAGGCTTCCTCGCCACCGACGCCCTGGACGACGGCGAGGGAGGCGGCACCGCCGCGGACGCGGCGCAGGACGCCGCGCCGCTCCATCTGGCCGAGGTCTCGGCGGACGGTCTCCGCCGACACGCCCAGCTGGTCCGCCAGGTCCTCCGTGCTGATGGTGCCGACCCGGTCGACCACGGCGGAAATGCGGCGATGGCGCTCTGCTGGAAGCATCACAACCTCCTGACTGGGGCCGCTCTGGACCGCCCGGATCTGACCGAGCTTGACTGGAAGTGTGGATTGATGACCGAAGCTTCGTCAAGAGGTCGAGCGAAAGTCGAGCGGCACCCCGCTCCGAGGGCTGCACCATGCACGGTCGAACGTCGGGCGGCGAGCGATCCCCTCCCGCCGAACGTGGACTGCGGTCCGCGGACCGCAGTCCGAGAGTTCCGTAGTTCACCGGTTCACCGGTTCACCGGTTCACCGGTTCGCCGGTTCACCGGTTCGCCGGTTCCGCGGTGGAGCCAAGGACGCCCCAGGCAATTTCGTCATGAAATTCTTCTCATGAATACTCTCATCAAGGTTTTCATGAACAGTCTCTCATCAAGCGAATAGGGAATTTGATTGACAGTGGAGCGTCACATTCCATAGCTTCCTGACAACGGAAAAAGCGGCCTCCGCGCCGCCCGACCGATGGAGGCCGACATGGATCAACTCATCAAGAAGATGGCCCAGGCCGGCAGCGTCTCCTGACCGGTCCCGTCCCACGGCGCACCGAGCCGCGGGGACCGGGCGGCGCCCTCCGACCGCCGCCCGGTCCCCGTGCAAGACCCGTCGGCGCGGCGCGCTCGCCCCCGAGATGAATCGCGAAACCGCGAAACGGCGAAATGTGGTCACGAACATGCCCGAAAGCGCGCACACGGACGGTCAACCCACCACCGACGTCATCGACCAGATCCGGGACATCCCCATCTATCGGGACTCCATCGAACGCGGATGGTTCCCCATTCTTGAGAAATCGGAAATAGCCCGGGGATTTCCGGACAATTGGATGACGCCCCAGCTGGCGGCGGCGCTGAAGCGGGGCGAGGCGGAGTACGTGCTCTCCACGGGCACGAACCACGCCCGGATGCGGCTGATCAGACCGCCGTACTTCCTGCTGAAGACCTACTACCGGCTGTGGAACGACCACCCGGACATCGGTCGGACCTTCCGCGAGGACTGCCGCCGGGTGTCGCTGACGACGGTGCTGGCGACCGAGCACGTCGCCCGTGTGAACGCCGCAAAGCGCGGGGCCACCCCGGATCCGCTGCCGTCGCTCGCCGACCGGCGCCTCGACGACCGCACGGTCTATCTGAACCTCCGTCTCGATCCCGAGCAGTGGGAGCGCGACGACATCGAGCGGATGGTCGGCGAGATCCGCTCGGAACGCCGGGTCCACCCCCGGGGCTGGTACCACCTCGACTGCTCGGGCCTGCACCTGGCCCACCTGGTGCGCAAGGCCCTCGCGTGGGGCGTCTGGGACGACTTCCCCCGTCCCGCAAGCGTCGTCACGGCGTACGAGTACACCCCCGCGAACGTGCGGCAGTACCTGGAGCACCACCTCGGCTGCCCGGTCGTCGACCTGTTCGGTAGCACCGAACTCGGCTACCTCTACTACAGCGACGCGACCGGGCAGTACCACCCCCACCTCGACCGGATGAGCGTCGAGCTGGTGCCGCTCGCCCCGGGCAGCGCTCTGCACGGCCTGATCGTCACCAGCGTCCGCAACCCGTACATGCCGCTGGTGCGCTACCGCTCCGGGGACTGCGTGCGGACCACGGACGACAGCCCCGACCCCGCCAAGGTCGTGCAGTTCTGCGGCCGGGAGAAGGAACTGCTGCCCACCGCCGACGGCCCCGTCTCACAGGGCGACCTGGACGCCTGCGTCACGGCCGCCTCGCCCCGGATCTTCCTCAGCCAACTGCGCACCACCGGGCCGCGCGAGGCGACCTTGCGGTACACCACGTTCGACGGCGCTCCGCTGGACGACGCGGCGAGCACCGCGCTGGAGAAGCTCACCAGCGACCTGACCGGCTTCGCGTGCAGCGCCGTGCACCGCACCAGGATCCCCATCGGGGCGTCGGGGAAGTACGCGTGGCTGGTGAGGGAGCGCTGATGGACACCCCACGACGCGGCGAACACCCGCTCACGCACCCCCCGGTGTCCGCGGACGACCTCGTCGACCTGCCCACGCACCGACGGATGCAGCCGTCCCTGCCGGAGATCTCCGAACCGCGCTCCGTGCCGAGGGGCTGAGCGACGGCAAAGAGCCGAAGGGGAGATCGGCCCACGGGCGCCCGCTGGACGTGCGGGCGCCCGTGTTCCGGTCCCCACGGGCCGTCAGCCCCGGTCGGCCTGCTGTCCCAGGACGCCCTCGGGGAACTTCTCCACACCCACGATGTGCCGGGCCCGCAGCGGCTCGATGAGCACGCTCACCCGCTGCTCCCCCGGCACCCGCAGCTCGGAGAAGTCCGTGCCCAGGTACTTCTGCGCGAGCCGGTCGATGTCCAGGTCCGCCTCGGCGCCGTCGACGAAGCCCACCACGCGCCCCTGGATCTGCACCCGGTCGTACGGGTCGCCGGGGGCGACGTTCGAGAGGTACACGCGGGGGTCGTGGCGCAGGTTGCGCTCCTTGATCCGGCCGTGGGCCGTGTTGAACAGCAGCAGGTCGCCCTTGCTCCCCAGCCACATGGGACTGACGTGGGGCGCGCCGTCGGACGTGACGGTCGCCACGAACCAGAAGAACGCCCCGTCGACCCGCTCCCTGATCTGCGGACTCATCGCACTCATGCGTCACCTCTCGGTCAGCCGACTGATCTTGTGGGCTTCACCCTAGGCTCTGGGGCGCGCCGGTTCGGGTGGTTCCCGACAGCGCCGGGGTCTTGGTGAGGTGTTACGGTGACCGGGTACCGCACCTCATGGCGGCCTCCCCCGACCGTTTTCTCCGGAGGCCCTGTCGTGTCTTCTTCCGTGTACGTGCGCCCCTTCCACCGCGAGGACCGCGATCAGCTGACCGCGCTCGTCAACGCGCACGCCGCCGCCGTCGTCCCCGGTGCCGTCGCGTCGGTGAACACCGTCCTCAGCAGCATGGAGCGCCACCCCGACGAGTACGTCACCGATCCGTGGGTGGCCGAGCGCGTCACCCTGGTCGCGCAGGAGCGGCAGCGCGTCGTGGCCGCCGCGCACCTGCTGCGCTACCGCAACGCCCCGGACGTCGGCGAGGACTACCGCGATGCCGGGCTGGTGGAGTGGTTCCTGCATGTGCCCGCCGACCCCGCCGACCCCGAGGGCGCCGAAGGCGAGGCCCCGGGCTCGACGGCCGCTGAGGTGCTGATGTCCGCGTGCCTGGCGCAGTTCAGCCGTTGGCACGTCCGCACCCGCGGCGTCGACGGCCGGCTGCCGGTGCCCGGGGTGTACGGCGTCCCCGACGTCTGGCCCCATGTGCGCGCCGTCATCGAGCGCGCCGGCTTCGTCCACACCGGAGACGTCGAGGTCGTCCTGCTCGCCCCGGTCGACGCCCTCCCCGCCCCGGGGCCGGCGCCGCTGCCGGGGCTGACCGTCCGCCGGGTCCTCGGCCCGCTGGGCACCCGGCTGGTCGCCCGGCTCGACGGTGCGGACGTGGCGTACGTCGAACTGGACACCCAACTCGACCGTCCCGAGCGGCTCGCCCGCTCCGGCGGCACAGCGGACGTCGCGGACCTCGATCTGCCGGACGAGCCGCTGGCGGGGCTGACGGAGTGGCTGTTCGGGGAGGCCCGCCGCTGGTTGGCGCTGGCCGGCGTCGATCGGCTGCTCGCCTACGCCGACGACGACGAGCCGGCGGAGCGGGCCCTGTTGGCTTCGCTCGGCTTCCAGGAGCTGACCTTGACGGCCCGCGGCTGGACGCACCGTCCGCGGTAGCTGCCGACCGGCGCGGCGTCAGAAGGAGTCGCCGTGCCAGTGGGTCGCACCGGGCGCGGTGACCGTGGCCCGTACCGCCGCCGTGGTGGCGTGCAGCGGACGGGCCATGCCGGTGCGGTCGTCGGTGACCCACGCTTCGGCCAGGAGGGCGGGCAGGGCGGCCAGCACCGCGCCGTCGGCGGGCAGGTGCACGCGGACGGCGCCCGGCCCGGCCCGCTCGGCCGCGGCTGCGAAGAGCGCCCCGGCCAGGGGTTCGGCCGGAGCTGCGGCGCCGAGCGCGATCTCGTCGAGGTCCGTCGTGCCGTCGTCGTGGCGGCGCAGGACGACGTATCCGACGCGGCGCCCGGCGGCGTCCTCGGCGACGAGGGTGTCGGTGGTGACGGGGGCGTACCAGGCGGGGAGCCGGTGCGCCCAGTCGTCGGCGGTGCGGACCGTGGTGAGCGGGCGGTGTGCGTCGTACGCGTCGTGCAGCGCGGCGAGCGGCGCCCGGTCGGCTGCCCGGGCCGGTCTGACGTGCACCTCGGGTGCGGGTCGGGTGGCGGGGCCGGCGGGCGGTCCGTGCCACGTGGGGCGGGAGAAGGTTTGCCACCCCTCGCCCTCGTACACCCCGGGGGTGTCGGTGAACAGCAGCGACCAGGCGCAGCCGTCGGCCGTCATGGCGTGGACGGCGGCGGCGAGCAGGGCGCGGACGTGGCCGCGTCCGCGGGCCCGGGGCAGGGTCGCCACCGAGCCGACGCACCCGACGCGTTCGACCGTTCCGGTGGCCGAGCGCAGGGGGCGGGGCTGGTAGTGCAGGGCAGACACCACGTCGTCGCCGTCGACGGCGACGAGGGTGCGCCGGTGGCGTTCGGGGGCCAGCCGCCACAGTTGCTCGACGGGGGCGCCGGTGAAGGCCGTGGTCCACAGCGCGCCCAAGGCGGCTTCGTCGTCGGGGCGGGCGGTGCGGTACGCGGGCGTCATGGCGCGGGGTCCGCCGACGGGAGCGTGCTGCGGTAGGGCGGCATGAAGCGGGTGCGGGGCATCTGGTCGGCGAGGACTCCGCCGTCCACCACGATGCGGCTGCCGGTGAGGTAGCTGCCTTCGTCACCGGCGAGCAGCAGCAGCGCCCCGGTGCACTCCTCGGGTCGGGCGTAGCGCCCCAGCGGGATGCGTTCGCGGTACGCGGCTTCGAAGGCGTCCCGGTCGAAGGGAAACTCGCCGTCGATGGGGGTTTCCACCATGCCGGGCGCCAGGGTGTTGACGGTGATGCCGTGCGGCGCGAGTTCGATCGCGAGGGTCTGGCTGAGCAGTTCGGCGGCGGCCTTGGAGGCGTTGTAGTGGGCGAGTCCGGCCTCGGCGACCAGGCCGTTCTTGGAGGTGACGGTGATGATCCGGCCGGCGACCCGGTCGTTGACCATGTGTTCGGCGATGCGTTGGGTGAGGAAGAAGACGGCGTCGAGGTTGACCCGCATGACGCGGAACCAGCTCTCGGGCGTGATCTCGTTGAAGCGTTCCAGGGCGGCGACGCCGGCGTTGTTGACCAGGACGTGCAGCGG
This sequence comes from Streptomyces sp. NPDC048057, assembly GCF_040653095.1. NCBI lineage: Bacteria > Bacillati > Actinomycetota > Actinomycetes > Kitasatosporales > Streptomycetaceae > Streptomyces > Streptomyces sp. NPDC048057. The sequence continues at coordinate 118,184 of NZ_JBEZNF010000018.1, read as the reverse complement.
TCCCACGGCCTCACGCACGCGGTCGGCGAAGGCGGCGAGTTCGTCGGTGCGGGCGAGGTCCTGCTCGTACGGGTGCGCGGTGCGGCCGGTGCGGCGCACCAGGTCGGCGGTCTCGGCGAGCCCCGGGGCGCCGGGCAGGTCGACGAGGACGAGGTCGGCGCCGGCTTCGGCGAGCGCGCTGGCGAAGGCCCGGCCGAGGCCGCGGGCGGCACCGGTCACCAGGGCGGTGCGGCCGGTGAGGTCGAAGCGGTGCATGGGGAACGCTCCTGGTGGGTCGGGCGGGTGGAGGTCCGAGGGGCCCGGGCGCGGGGAAGGCGCCCGGGCCCGGTCCTGGCCGGCTCAGTCGAGGCCGAGGAGCTCCAGCGCGGGGCGGTGGATCAGGGCTTCGACCGCGTCCTGGTCGAGCGGGTCGAGCCCGGGGATGCCCGGGACGCGGGCGATCCGGCGCAGTCCCTCGACGGAGTCGTTCACCGTGGTGAAGGGGTAGTCGCTGCCGAAGAGGAGCTTGTCCCACACGCCGTAGTCCTGGACCAGCCGCAGGCTGTGCCAGAGCTGGAAGGGGCGGTAGTGCAGGGCGCTGACGTCGGCGTAGACGTGCCGGTGCTTGCGGATGACGGCGATGCACTCGCCCTCGAAGGGGTGGCCGAGGTGGGCGAGGACCATCCGCAGCTCGGGGTGGCGCATGGCGACCGGGTCCAGGTGCCGCGGCATCGCGTACTCCAGCGGCGCCTGGGAGACGAAGGTGGTCCCGGTGTGGACCAGCATCGGCAGCCCGTGCCGTTCGGCGTACGCGAAGAGGTCGTCGTACGCCGGGTCGGCCGGGTTGAACCCGGCGTACATCGGCATGATCTTGATGCCGCGCAGGCCGAGGTCCTGGTGGCCGTGGCGCAGTTCGTCCTGCCAGCCCGGTTGGGTGGGGTCGACGGAGAGGTAGCCGATGAGCCGGTCGGGGCGGGCCCGTACGTACTCGGCCACGGCGGCGTCGTCGACCCAGAGCCCGCTGCGGCGCGCCTTGCCGCCGACGACGACCGTGCGGGTGTCGTCGGGGGCGGTGGCGGCGTACTCCTCGAAGCGGACGGTGAGGTCCACCTCGCCGGCGTGGGCGCGGGCGGACTCGGTGCGGAAGGCGTCGTCGAAGTCGTGGCTGTGCCGGAAGAGGTGGGAGTGCACATCGACGATCACGTGCGGTTCCTCTTCTCCCAACCCTCGGCGAACATGTTCCAGAAGCGGTGGCTCGGCGGGTGCTCCGCGAAGACCTCGTCGACCAGTTCGATGCCGAGGCCGGGGGCGGTGGGCAGTTCGACGTGGCCGTCGACGACGGGCAGGGCGCCCTTGACGGCGTCGAAGACGTACGGTTCCAGCAGCCCGTCGAAGGTCTCCAGGATCTGGAAGTTGGGGATCCCGAGGGCCGCGTGCACGGAGGCGGTGGTGCACAGCGGCGAGTTGGAGTTGTGCGGCGCGACCGTCATGCCGTGGGCGTCGGCCTGGGCGGCGATCTTGCGCAGTTCGGTGAAGCCGCCGGCCATCGACAGGTCGGGCTGGACGATGTCGACGGCGCCGGTGGCGAAGAGCTGCTTGTACTCGTAGCGGTTGTGGAAGTGCTCCCCGCCGGAGATCGGGAACGGTGCGACGGCGCGCAGCTCCGCGTAGCGCTCGATGTGGGTCCAGGGCATCGGCTCCTCGAACCAGCCGATGTCGTACGGCGCGAGGTCGTGCACGAGACGGCGGGCGGTGCCGGTGCCGAAGCGGGCGTGGCCCTCGATGAAGAGGTCGACGTCCGGGCCGACGGCGGCGCGGACCGCGGCGACCAGGTCGACCGAGCGGCGCAGTTCGGCCTTCTCCAGATGGGTGAGGCCGGCGCCGAAGGGGTCGAACTTGAGCGCGGAGTAGCCCTTGGCGACGGTTTCGCGGGCCTTGGCGGCGAAGACCTCGGGGTCGCGCTCGCCGGTGTACCAGCCGTTGGCGTACACCCGGACCCGGTCGCGGACGGCGCCGCCGGTGAGCCGGTACGCGGGCAGCCCCAGCGCCTTGCCCATCAGGTCGTACAGCGCCTGGTCGACACCGGAGACGACGACGCCGCCGACGTCACCGCCGCGCAGGAAGTCGCCCTGGTACATCCGCAGCCAGATCTCTTCGACGTCGAATGGGTCGGCGCCGACGAGGTGGCGCCGGCCCATGGCTTCGGCGAGTTGGCAGGTCTCGGCGACGCGGTAGGGATGGGTGATCTCGCCGACGCCGCTGAGGCCCTCGTCGGTGTGGATCCGGACGTAGCCGAAGTCGCGCCAGGCGGTGCCGAGGACCAGGGTCTCAACCCGGGTGATGCGTCCGGCGGGCCCGGCCGGTCTGGTGGTGTTGACGGTGAGCATCAGCGCTGCGCTCCGCCCATGGTGGAGGTGTGGGCGAGGTCGTCGGGGCCGCCTTCGGCGAGGGTCTTGCGCACGGCGGCTTCGGTGGCCTCGACCAGGTGGTCGATGTCGGCGTCGGTGTGGGCGTAGGAGATGTGGCTGCGCTTGAGGTTCAGCGGCAGTTCGAAGATGCCGTGCTCGGTGAGGTTGCGGCGCACCCCGATGAAGCGGGCCGCGTCGTTGGCGAGCAGGTCGTCGTAGGAGCGCGGGGGCTCGCCGGCCATGAAGTAGGTGACGAAGACCGAGCCGAAGCCGGTGACGACGGCGGGCACCTCCAGCCGGCGGTAGAGCGCGGCGAGTTCGGTGCGGGCGCGTTCGCCGAGCCGGAAGGTGTGCTCGTGGACCGGTTCGTCGGTGAGCTTGCGCAGGGTGGCGATGGCGGCGGAGACGACCTGCGGGTGGCCGTTGTAGGTGCCGGCGAAGAAGGCCGGGCCGCCGGGGCGGGTGGAGAAGAGGTCCATCAGGTCGGCCCGGCCGCCGAGGGCGCCGATGGGGGCGCCGTTGGCGATGGCCTTGCCGAGGGTGGTGAGGTCGGGGGTGATCCCGCAGATGGACTGGTAGCCGCCGAGCGCGTGCCGGAAGCCGGTGATGACCTCGTCGAAGACGAGCACGCTGCCGGCCCTGGTGCACTCCTCGCGCAGGGTGCGCAGGAAGTCGTCGGTGGGCAGGATCGCGCCGACGTTGTGCGGCACGGGTTCCAGGATGACGGCGGCGATGTCGTCGCCGTGGTCGGCGAAGACCCGGCGCACGGCCGCGACGTCGTTGAACCGCAGCACCAAGGTGGCGTCCAGGACCTCCGGGAGGATGCCGGTGGAGGTCGGGTCGTGGGACCCGACGCGCTCCGGCGCGGAGATCACGTTGAGGCTCACGGAGTCGTGCCAGCCGTGGTAGCAGCCCTGGAACTTGACGACCAGCCGGCGGCCGGTGGCCGCGCGGGCCACCCGCAGGGCGTGGAAGGTGGCCTCGCTGCCGGTGCTGGTGAGCAGCACCTTCTCCAGGGACGGCAGCAGGTCGGTGAGGCGTTCGGCCAGGGTGACCTCGGCGTCGGTGACGGCCACGCCCGGCAGGGCGAGTCCGGCGCCGGCGGCAGCGGTGGCGGCGGCCACGTCGGGGTCGTTGTGGCCGAGCAGGGCGGGCCCGAAGGCCGCGTGGTAGTCGGTGAATTCCCGGCCGTGCTGGTCCCAGAAGCGGGCGCCCCTGGTACGGGTGATCACGAGATCGGTGAAGCCGGGGATGCTGCGCTGGCCGCTGTTGACACCTCCGGGGATGACCCGGCGGGCGCGCTCGGCGAGCGTCATGCGGTGCTCCTTGCGTCGATTGCTGTCGGTCGGACCGGTGGCTCTGCACAGCCACCGGTCGCGGGTGCCATCCGCCCGGGCAGTCGTCGCGTGCTGGTGGACCGCGCCCGGTCTAGTCGAGTCGCCTCGCCTCGGTGAGCGCGTTCCGTGGTCGTTCCGAAGCCTGCGGCGGGCGACGTTTCCGCGCCGTTCGCTTTTTCAGAACGCTGTTCTACATAGCAGAACAGTGCGCTCACTGTAGATCGCCGTTTCTCCGCCGTCAAGAGTCGTTTCGCCACCGCACACCCCGCGATCGCACTATCCTGTTCGGATATGCAGAACAGTCAGAGCGAGGAACAGGTCGGCACGGCGGGCGCCGGGGCCGAGGCCGCCGAGCGCGCCAAGTACTGGGTGAAGACCGTCGGGCGGGGCGCCGAGATCCTGGAGGCGCTCGCCACCCGGGGGCCCGGGAACGGCATGAGCGTCACCGAGGTCGGCCAGGCGTGCGGGATCTCCAAGAGCGCCGCCTTCGGCATCCTCCAGACGCTGCGCCACTACGGTCTGGTCGCCGACGAGGGCGAGGGCATGCACCGCCGCTACCGGCTCGGGATGGCCCTCGCCCGGCTGGGCGACCGGGCCCGCTCCCAGGTCTCGCTGCGGGACGTCGCCCGGCCGGTGCTGCTCGAGCTGACCGCGGCCACCGGGATGGCCTCCCGAGTGGCGGTGCTCGAAGCGGGCCACGCCGTCGTCATCGACCAGGTCGACCTGGAGCACGGGCCCCGGCTCGACCTGCGGATGGGCACGCGCGAGCTGCCGCACTGCTCCGGACTCGGCAAGGCGCTGCTCGCCGAGATGCCGCTGGACGAGGCGCGCGCGCTGATCGCCCGCACCGGGCTGCGCCGGCGCACCTCCCGCACGATCACCGACGAGGAGACCCTGATCACGCATCTGCGGGACATCCGGATGTCCGGGTACGCACTGGACGACGAGGAGGACGCGGAGGGCATCTTCTGCGTGGGGAGCGTGGTGCGGGACCACCGCGGGGGGACGGCGGGGGCGATCAGCGTCACGGGGCTGAAGCTGGACCAGCCGAGTTGGCGGTTCCAGGAGATCGGACGCGAGGTGGCTGACGCGGCGCAACGCATCAGCCGCGCCTTGGGCTACGCCCCCGTTTCCTGACCCGCGCGCCCGGGAGCGCGTCTGCGGCGCCCCGCGGCGGACGGCCCGTGCGTGGTTGCTCGCACGCGTGCGCGGTCCCGCCATGGACGACCAAGCAATCATGGCGACCACAGCCCGGTGGTGGGTTGTTCGTGCAGTTCCGCCCCCTACGCCCAGAGGGCGTGGGGGGACCCCCAGCGCCCCTGAAAGCCTGCCCCTGACCCGCAGACGATTGGCGGGGGTCAGCACATCAGGGGCGCTGGGGGTGCCCCCGTGACCTCAGGGCGCAGGGGGCGGAACTGCACGAACAACCCACCACCGGCCCGCAGGGAACTGCACACCCGCAGGGTTACGGCGCGGAGTTTTTAGGGGCGTTGGGGTCCCCCCACGCCCTCTGGGCGTAGGGCGCGGGACTGCGCGGCGGGCCGCGGAGGGCGAGGCTTCGCAGGGGCTCCGGCCAGGGCCGCAGGGGCGGGATGCGCCGCAGACGGGGCGCCGGCCGGCAACCCGGCGTGGGCGAACGGCGGATGAAATCGGCCAAGCGGAAGGGTTGACCCACTCCGCACGGCCGGTTTAAGTTCCTGGCGTGTCGAGCGGATCACACTGCTCGCCCCACGGTCGCTGGTGTTCCATCCCCCGGGGCTGCTCCCCCGGCCACCGCACCCCCTCTCGTATCACCATCTCTTTTCAGCCATCCGCCTGTGTGACGCACCGGTACGTCCGGTGCTCCGGCTCTCGCCGCGGGACCCCCCTCACCTCACTTGCCCACCCTCTCGAAGGCTGAGGACCCCGTGAGCTCTGTGCCCCGCCCCTTCGCGCGTCCGCTTCCGGACGCTCCCGACACCCCCGCCGCCCCCGACGGCACCGGGCGCCGCAATCTGTTGCGCGCCGGTGGCATCGGCGGGCTGCTCATCGCCGCCACCGCGGCCGGTACCGCCACCGCGACCGCCGCGCCGGGCGCGGCGCCCGGCAAGGCCAAGGGCCCCAAGGGCGCGGCGCGGATCCGCGCCGTCACCGACGTGGCCTCCCTGTGCGCCCTTTCGCCCAAGCAGTTGGAGGACGGCGAGGTCGCCGTCGTCGCCGGTTACCGCACCGCGGGCGACGGCGGCGGGGCGTCCCTCCGTTGGGACGCCTCGTCCACCGCCGCCCACAACGGCGGCACCGTGCTCGCCCCCGCCGCCCCCGCCGCCCCCGGCCCCCGCGGCCGTTGGCTCCAGTTGCACGAGGGCGTCGTCGACTTCCGCACCTTCGGCCACCTCGACGACGGCGCCCCCGCGGACGCCGCGCTCGACGCGCTGGTGAACGACGACTCCGTGCACCGGATCGAGGCGCACACGGACCTGCTGTTCACCCGGCGGCACACCTTCGCCCGGTCCGGGATCGAGCTGGACTTCGGCGGCCACCGGGTCCGTACCACCGGCATCGAGCGCAACACCGCCGACAACCCCTTCGGCGCGGTCCTCCTCTTCCAGGGGAAGGTCACCGACGCCAAGGTCACGGCCACCCTGTCGGCGCCGATGCCCGATCTCGCGGACGTCTTCGAGGTGCCCGACTCGGGCGCCTTCGAGGTCGGCCAGTGGTGGGCCGTGGAGATCGACGGCGTCAAGGGCGGCGGGAAGTACGAGCGCGAGGTGCAGCGGCTCGTCCAGATCACCCAGAAGGTCGACGGAACGCACGTCCGGGTCAACTACAAGATCGGCTGGGAGCTGGCCGCCGGCCGCACCTTCCGCTGGACCCGCGTCGAGCCCGTGGAGCGCGCCCATGTGCGCAACATGGTCTTCGAGGGCGTGAAGGGCGGCGACCAGTACACCGGCTCCCACCCCGTCGCGTACGAGTACGCGGTCTCCTGCGACGTGTCCGGGATCGACGCGACGGACACCTTCTGGCCCGTGGTGATGCGCCGCTGGTGCACCTACTTCCACACCTACCAGTGCCAGCTGCGCAACCCCGCGTCCGTCACCTGGGGCGGCGCCGGCTACCTCACCCAGCAGATCTACTGTCTGTACGGCCACGTCGAGGACTGCCACGCGTCCAACGCCCGCCACCTCAACGACTGGACGGCCTCGGCCTACGGCTACGTCACCAACTGCCACGGCGACGGCGACGACCAGGGCCCCTTCGTCACCCACGGCCAGTTCGAGCACGACCTGGTGTACACCGGCAACTCGGGTCTGATGACGTTCGCCAACTCGGGCGCCGCCTGGGGCTCCGCGGCGAAGCGGATCACCGTGCGCCAGCACGTGTGCTCCTGGTTCGTGGCCCGGGTGAAGGTCACCGACCTCACCCTGGAGGACCTGCGGGTCATCGGCAACGCCCAGTCCGGCTCCGGCATGATCTGGGTGAACGCCGACGGGGTGCAGATGCGCGGCTGCACCGCATCCGGCCCCCTGGTGATCACTCAGGCGTCCAAGCTCTCCCGGCGCGCCAACGTGGTGGCCGACTCCATCTTCCACCAGGGCAAGGGCTCGGTGGTCACCCAGGAGAACGTGAGCGCCGACGTCCATCTGGAGCGGGTCACCCTCACCGGGCTCGACGGCGCCGCCTTCAAGGGCACCGGTGAACTGGTGCTGGACCGCTGCGTCTTCACCGGCGCGTCCGACAAGTCCGCGCCCAGCTCGCTGGCGCACCCCTCCACCACGGTCAGCGGCGGCCGTTACCGCGACACCGGCTTCGTCCTGAACTCCGGCAAGGACCAGGAGATCCGGCTCGACGGCGGCGCGCGCTTCTCGGGGACGAACGGCGCCGGCGTGCTGCTCGGCCGCACCGGCGGCGAGCGCACCGTCAGCTGGCGACTGGACGGCTTCCAGGGCGAGACCACCGTCTCCGGCACCGCCCATCTGAAGATCACCGAGGGCACCAACCGCTACCAGGCGTCGAACTCCACCTTCACCGGAGGGCGTCTGGAGCTGGCCGCCGGCGCCTTCGCGGGCTCCGGGCACCTGCTGCACAGCGGTTGCGTCGAGGACGGCACGAGACGCACCGCGATGCCGCCCGAGGGCGACCGGATCCGACACGAGGCCGGAAACCTGCTGCTCGGCTAGGGAGTCACGACCTGGTGCCGGGGCGCGGGTCGCCGTGCCCGCGCCCCCTTCTCCCTACCCCCCTTCTCCGTACCCCCTGCCCGCCTGAGTTCTCCCCGAACACCCGGGACCGACCATGTCTGATGCCTCCACCCCGCCCCTCGCCGGCCCGATCCCCGAGGACCGGCCCGTCCAGATCGCCCTCGTCGGCGCGGGCAACCGGGGTCTGACCTACACCGACTGGATCCACGACCACCCCGCCCGGGCCCGGCTGACCGCCGTGGCCGACCCCGATCCGCGCGCCCGTGCGCGGGCCGCCGAACGCGCCGTCGGACCGGTGGCCGCGTACGACGACTGGCGCGCGCTGCTCGCGCCCTCCCCCACCGGGGGGCGGATCGCCGACGCCGTCATGGTCTGCACCCAGGACCGGGACCACGTCGAGCCCGTCCTGGCGCTGGCCCGCGCGGGCTACGCCATCTTGACGGAGAAGCCGCTCGCGCCCACCGAGGAGGAGTGCCGCACGCTGGTGACGGGCGTACGGGAGACCGGCGTGCCCTTCGCCGTCTGCCACGTCCTGCGCTACACGCCCTACACCGACCTGGTGAAGGGCGTGGTCGACAGCGGGGTGCTCGGCACCCTCACCGGCATCGAGCACCTGGAGCCGGTCGGCTGGTGGCACTACGCCCACAGTTACGTACGGGGCCCCTGGCGGCGCCAGGACGAGTCGTCCCCGATGATCCTCGCGAAGTCCAGCCACGACCTGGACTGGATCACCTATGTGACGGGGCGTCGGATCGAGTCGGTCGCCAGCTTCGGCTCGCTGGCCCACTTCCGTCCGGAGAACGCGCCCGAGGGCTCCACCGACAACTGTCTGACCTGCCCGGCGGGCGTCGAGACCGACTGCCCCTACTCGGCCCGCAAGCTGTACTACCCCGCGCTGCGCCGCACCGGGGGCCAGTGGCCCGTCAGCCACGTCACGGACCGGGCCGCGGGGCCCGCGGACGAGGCGGTGCTGACCGAGGCGCTGCGCTCGGGCCCGTACGGCCGCTGTGTGTACCGCACCGACAACGACGTGGTCGACAACCAGGTCGTGGCGATGCAGCTGACGGGCGGACTGACCGGCACGTTCACCATGACCGCGTTCACCGAGCAGACGCACCGGCAGACCCGGATCTTCGGCAGCCACGGCTGGCTGCGCGGCGACGGGGAACGCGTCACCGTCCACGACTTCCGCGACGACAGCGTGACCGTGCACGAGACGGCCGCCACCGGCTCCAACGCGGCGGACGGGCACGGCGGCGGCGACACCGTCCTGATCGCGTCCTTCGTCGCCGCGCTCGCCACCGGGGACCGCTCCTTCATCCGGTCCGGCCCGGCCGAGTCCCTGAGCAGCCACCTCGCCGCCTTCGCCGCGGAACGCTCCCGGCACCTCGGCACCGTCGAGCGCGTCCCCGAGCACTGAGCGGCCCGGCCGCCCCCCGAACTTTCCCAGACACCCTCATCAGGAGATCGAACACCATGAGAATCAGCAGAACGCTGGCGTGCACCTCCTTCGCCCTCGCCACCGTCGTCGGGCTCACCGCCTGCGGCTCCGGCGACTCCGGCTCCGGCGGCGGCACCGTCAACACCTGGGTCTACCCGGTCATCGCCGACGAGAAGGCCAACCAGGCGTACTGGGACGGCATGGTGAAGGCGTTCCAGAAGGAGAACCCGGACGTCAAGGTGAAGGTGTCCACCTACCCGTGGGCGAACCGGGACACCGCCCTCGCCACCGCGCTGGCCGCCAACAAGGGCCCGGACGTGGCGTATCTGATCCCGGACCAGCTCGCCGCCTACCAGCGCAACCTGGTCCCGGCGAACGACTACCTGTCAAAGGCGGACCGCGACGCGCTGCGCCCCGCCGCGCTGAAGGCGGTCACCGTCGACGACACCCCGATGGCCACGCCGGTGCTGATGTCGGCGTATCCGCTGCTCTGCAACAAGAAGGTGTTCGAGGGCGCGGGCCTGGCGGACAAGTACCCGACGACCTGGGAGGAGCTGAGCGCGCTCGCGCCGCAGCTCAAGTCCAAGGGGTACTACGCCACCAGCTACAGCGGCGACACCACCGCCACGCTGAACATGACCTTCTACCCGCTGCTGTGGCAGGCCGGCGGGGACGTCTTCGCCGCGGACGGCAAGAAGGCCGCCTTCAACAGCGACGCCGGCGTCAAGGCGCTGACCTGGCTGAAGACCTTCATCGACGCGGGCTGGGCGCCGAAGGACCTGGTCACCACCACGCCGAAGATGGAGCAGACCGACCTGGCGAAGAACAAGGTCGCCTGCACCTGGCAGAACTCCGCCTCCGAGGTGGAGCCCTTCTGGGGCAAGGAGAACATCGTGGTGCGTCCGGCGCTGAAGGCCGACGCCCAGGTCGCGTACGGCACGGTGGGCACCCTCGCCGTCTTCAAGGGCGGCAACACCTCCGCCGCCGGCAAGTGGGTCTCCTTCGTCTCCCAGGAGAAGAACAGCGCGGGGCTCCAGAAGCCCATGGGCTACTTCCCGCCGCGCACCACCGCCGCCGACCTGTACCCGACCGACGCGCAGCAGCAGGAGACCGCGAAGGTGCTGGACACCACCCAGGTCGGGCCGCTGAACAAGGCCGCGCGGGACGTGATGGGCGTGCTCGCCCCGGAGATCCAGGGCGCGCTGCTGGGCCAGAAGAGCCCCAAGGCCGCCCTCGACGCGGCGGCCAAGGCGGCGGACCAGCTCATCGCCCGCAAGCGCTGACCTGCGCCGCCGTGCCCGTGACGCCCCCGTCCTGACCGTCCCGTCCACCCCTGTCCCATCGCACCGCCGTACGAAGGAGGTCCCGTGGCCGCAGTCGCGGAACGACCCCGCACGACCAAGGTCCGCCGCGGGCCGCATGCCCGACGGGAGGCGCGGATCGGGCTGCTGTTCGTCCTGCCCGCGCTCCTGGTCTTCCTCGCCTTCCGCTTCGGGCCCGCGGCGGCGGGCCTCCTTCTCGGCTTCACCGACTACACCCTCGGCGCCGAGACCAGCTTCACCGGCCTGGAGAACTTCCAGCGCCTGATGGACGACCCGGTGTTCTGGTCGGCCCTGAAGGTGACCGTCCTGTACACCGTGATGGCGGTGCCCGTCACCATCGGGCTCTCCCTCGGGCTGGCGCTGCTGACCCGGCGCGCCTTCCTGGGCTCCAAGCTCTTCCGCTCGGTGTTCTTCCTGCCCGTGGTCACCAGCCTGATCCTGGCGTCCACGGTGTTCATCTGGATCTTCTCCACCGACGGGCCGTGGTCCACGGTGATGGGGTGGCTGGGCCTGCCCGACCAGTCCTGGCTCACCGACTCCGCACTGGTGCTGCCCGCGATCGCGATCGTCGGCGTCTGGTCGCGCTGCGGCTACGGCATGCTGATCCTGCTCGCCCGGCTCCAGGAGGTGCCGCGGGAGTTGGAGGAAGCGGCGCTGATGGACGGCGCGGGCCCCTGGCAGCGCTTCCGGTACATCGTGGCCCCTCAGTTGAAGGGCTCCTTCTTCTTCCTGGCCGTGATCGAGACCACCGCCAGCTTCCAGGTCTTCGACGCCGTCTACATGATGACCGGCGGCGGGCCCGCGAACTCCAGCTACAGCCTGGTCTTCCAGCTGTACGACGCCGGCTTCAAGTACTTCGACCTCGGCTACGCCAGCGCCATCGGCTGCGTCCTGTTCGTCCTCACGCTCGTGGTGGCCGGGATCCAGCGGCTGGTCATCGGAAAGGAGCAGTGACCGTGAGCGACACCACCGAGACCACAAAGAGCACCGTGGCCGCCGCGCCCCGTCCCACCGGCGCCGTCACCACCGCGACGACCGCCCCGACGAAGACCGCCCCCCGGCGCCGGCGCGAGCCCCGGGAGCGGGACACCCTGCCGAGCGCCCTGCGCATGCGCACCCGGGGGAAGCTGGTGCGCGGCGTGCTGCTGGCGCTGGCCTCGGTCGTCACCCTCTTCCCGTTCTACGCGATGGTCGTGCTGTCGCTGAAGCCGGAGGGCGCGGTCGACCTGCCCGGCAGCCTGCTCCCGTGGCCCCTGGACGGCGGCAGTTACGGCGACGTCCTCGGCTCGCAGGACGTGCCGCGCTGGCTGTTCAACACCCTCGTGTACTCGCTGGTGTCCGTGGTGGGCACGCTGCTGCTGGCGGCGCTCGCCGGCTACGCCTTCGCGAAGAAGCGCTTCCCCGGCCGGGAGGCGATGTTCTGGTCGTTCCTGTCGATGGTGATGGTCCCGTACCACGTCACGATGATCCCGACCTTCATCCTCATCGCGAAGCTCGGCGGGGTGGACAGCTACTGGGGTCTGATCGTCCCCACCCTCGCCAACGCCCAAGCGGTGTTCCTGATGCGGCAGTTCATCCTCGGACTGCCCGACGAACTCTTCGAAGCGGCGCGGCTCGACGGCGCGAGCGAGCTCCAGATCTTCTTCCGCATCGTGCTGCCGCTGCTCAAACCGATCCTCGCCACCCTCGGCACCTTCGTCTTCCTGTGGCACTGGAACGACTTCATGTGGCCGCTGGTCATCGGCCAGAGCACGGAGATGCGCACGCTCACCGTCGGCATCGCCTCGCTCCAGCAGCAACAGGTGCCGCTCAACCAGGTCCTCGCCGGTTCCGTCGTCGCGTTCGTGCCGATCTTCAGCGCCTACCTCGTGGGTCAGCGGTACTTCACCGAAGGCATCACCGGCTCCGCAGTCAAGGGATGACGCCCATGCCAATCTCACCCACGCACACTCCGCCGTCCGCCCCGCCGGTGTTCCCGGACGGACAGGACGCCCTCGAAGCGCTGCTCGCCGCCCCCTCCCCCGGGCTCGTCGCCGACCTCGCCGACCTCGACGGGGACCTGGTGATCCTCGGCGCCGGCGGCAAGATGGGGCCGAGCCTGGCCCGGCTGGCCCGGCGCGCCCTGGACGCGGCCGGCCGCAGCGACCTGACCGTGCACGCGGTCTCCCGCTGGACGGACCGCGCCGCCGCCGACCGGCTGGCCGCCGACGGGGTCGCGCCCGTCCCCTTCGACCTGCTCGACGGCGACCCGGCGACCCTGCCGGACGCGGGCAACGTGGTCTTCATGGTCGGCGCCAAGTTCGGCTCGGCGGGCAGTCCGACGCACGCGTGGGCGGTGAACTCAGCCCTGCCGGACCGGGTCGCGCGCCGCTACCGCACCGCCCGGATCTCCGCGTTCTCCACCGGCAACGTCTACCCGCTGGTGTCCACGGCCTCCGCCGGCAGCACCGAGGAGGACGCGGTGGCGCCGGTCGGCGAGTACGCGATGTCCTGCCTCGGCCGGGAGCGGGTCTTCGGCTACCACGCGGCCGAGCACGGGCTGCGGCTCGCGGTGATCCGCCTCAACTACGCCGTCGACCTGCGGTACGGCGTCCTCGCGGACATCGCGACCGCGGTGCACTCCGGCGCCCCCGTCGATCTGACGACCGGGCACCTCAACGCGGTGTGGCAGGGGTACGCCAACGAGGTCGCGCTGCGCGCGCTCGCCCACGCGTCCGGTGGGGAGACCCCCTTCACGCTGAACCTCAGCGGCCCCGAGACCGCGTCCGTACGCCGGCTGGCGCAGCTCTTCGCCGCGGAGTTCGACCGCCCGGCGCTGTTCGCGGGCGAGGAGTCGGGCACCGCTCTGCTGTCCGACTCCTCCCTGTGCCACGCCCTGTTCGGCTACCCCGCCCTGTCGCTGCGGACCCTGGTGTCCTGGCAGGCGGAGTGGATCCGGCGCGGCCATCCACTATCCGGCAAGCCCACCAAGTTCCAGGTCCGCGACGGAAGGTTCTGACGCACCGTGTCCACCCCCACGTCCTCCCCCACGTCCGCGCCCGCCGCCCCCGGCCCGCTCGACGTGCTCGCCGCGGGCACGGTCGTCCCCGCCCATCCGCTGGCGCTGGACGCCGAGCGCCGCCTCGACGAGCGCCGGCAGCGCGCCCTGACCCGCTACTACCTCGCCTCGGGCGCCGGTGGCATCGCGGTCGGCGTGCACACCACCCAGTTCGAGATCCGCGAACCCGCCGTCGGACTGCTGCGCCCGGTGCTGGAGTTGGCCGCCGAGGAGATCGGCGCCCACGGCGCGGCGGAGCCCGGCGGCCGGCCGGTCGTCAAGGTCGCCGGTGCCTGCGGCTACACCGCGCAGGCGGTCGCCGAGGCCGAACTCGCCGCGTCCCTCGGATACGACGCCGTCCTGCTGAGCCCCGCCGTCCCCGGCGCGGACGAGGCCGGGCTGCTGGAGCGCACCCGCGCGGTCGGCGAGGTGCTGCCGGTGATCGGCTTCTACCTCCAGGACGCCGTCGGGGGCCGCCATCTGTCCCCCGACTACTGGCGGGCGCTCGCCGACATCCCCTCCGTGGTCGCCATCAAGACGGCGCCCTTCGACCGCTACCGCACCGCCGAGGTCATCGCGGCCGTCGCCGCCTCCGACCGGGCGGAGGAGGTCGCGCTCTACACCGGCAACGACGACGCCATCATCCAGGACCTGCTCACCCCCTACCGCACCGCGCGCGGGCTGCGCTGGTTCGCCGGCGGGCTGCTCGGCCAGTGGGCGGTGTGGACCCGGGCCGCGGTGCACCTCTTCGACGAGGTGCGGGCCGCCCGCGCCGGTGACCACGCCCTCACCACGGACCTGCTGCGGCGCGCGCCCCAACTCAGCGAGGCGAACGCGGCCGTGTTCGACGTCGCCAACGCCTTCCGCGGCTGCATCGCCGGCGTCCACGAGGTGCTGCGGGCGCAGGGGCTGCTCGCGGGGACCTGGTGCCTGAGCCCCGACGAGCGGCTCTCGCCCGGCCAGGCCGAGGAGATCGCGCGCGTCGGCGCCGCGTACCCCTGGCTCACCGACGACGACTTCGTGCGGGAGCACCTCGATGACTGGCTCCGCTGACAGGTCGGCGCCCGGGGCGCGGCGGATCGTGGTCGCGGTGCCGCCGCGGCTGCGGGCGGAGTTCTTCACCGCGGACGCCTGGCGCCGGCTGAGCTCGCTCGCGCAGGTCACCGTGGTGGACGCGCACGACGACCGGGCGGCCGTGGCCGCCGCGCTGGACGGCGCCCACGTGCTGGTGACGGCGTGGGGCGCGCCCGTCCTGGACGCCGAACTACTCGCGTCGGCCGATGCGTTGGGGCTCGTCGCGCACACCGGCGGCGCGGTCAGCCGGTTCGTCACCCGGGACGTCTTCGACCGCGGCGTCCAGGTCACCCAGGCGGGTGCGGCGATGGGCCCGCCGGTCGCCGAGGTCGCACTGACCTTCACCCTCAGCCTGCTGCACCGGGTGCACCGCTTCGACCACGCCCTGCGTGGCGGGGCGGAGTGGGCCGTGGCGAGCGAGGCCCCGCCGCGGCACGAGATCCGCGCCTGTCCGATCGGGGTGATCGGCGCGTCCCGGACCGGCCGGGCGTACATCGCACTGGTACGGGCCCTGGGCGCGCGGGTGTCGGCGTACGACCCGTACCTCACGGCGGACGAGGCCCGCCGACTGGGCGTGTCCGTCGCGCCGCTGGCCGAGGTGGTGCGCACCAGTCGGATCGTCGCGGTGCACGCTCCGGCGCTGCCGGAGACCCGGCATCTGCTGGGCGCCCGTGAACTGGCCCTGATGCCCGACGGCGCGGGGCTGGTGAACACCGCCCGCTCCTGGCTGGTCGACGAGTCCGCGCTCCTCGCCGAGGTGCGCAGCGGGCGGCTCGACGCGGCGCTCGACGTGTTCGACCAGGAGCCGCTGCCGCTGGACCACCCGTGGCGGGGTCTTGCGAACGTCCTGCTCACGCCCCACCAGGCGGCGGCCACGGTCCAGGGCCGGTGGGCGCTCGGCGACAGCACCGTCGACGAGGTCGAGCGCTTCCTCGGCGGGCGGCGCCTTCTGCACGCGGTCGGCCCCGAGTCGCTGACCCGGGTCGAGTGACCGGCCCCTCCCCTTCCTGCATTCCTGGCTTCCTGCCTTCCTGCACATCCCCGAGTGGAACGAACGGAACACCATGCGATTGATGCGTGTCGGCGCGGCCGGCAGCGAACGGCCCGTCCTGCGCGACGCGGACGGCCGGCACTACGACCTGTCCGCGCTGACCGACGACCTCACCCCCGAGTTCTTCGCCGCGGACGGCCCGGCCCGGGTGGCGGCGGCGCACCGCGCCGGCGCCCTGCCGCCGATCGAGGTGGGCGGAGTGCGGGTGGCGCCGCCGATCGCCCGCCCCGGCGCGGTGCTGTGCATCGGCCAGAACTACGCGGCCCACGCGGCCGAGTCGGGCGCCGAGCCGCCGGCCGAGCCGATCCTCTTCTACAAGGGGCCGAACTCGCTGGCCGGGCCCGAGGACGACGTCCTGATCCCGGCGGGCTTCGAGCAGACGGACTGGGAGGTCGAGTTGGGGGTGGTGATCGGGTGTCGGGCGCACCGGCTGACCCCGGACGAGGACCCCCTCGCGTACGTCGCTGGTTACGTCCTGAGCAACGACGTCTCGGAGCGGGCGGTGCAACTCGGCGCCGCCGGCGGCCAGTGGTCCAAGGGGAAGATCTCCCCCACGTTCAATCCGCTCGGCCCCTGGCTGGTCACGGCGGACGAGGTCGGCGACCCGCAAGCGCTGCGGCTGCGGTCCTGGGTGAACGGGGAGCCGCGGCAGGACTCCACCTCCGCGGACATGATCTTCACGGTCGCCGAGATCGTGCGCCATCTGTCGCAGTACGTCGCCCTGGACCCGGGCGACCTGGTGAACACCGGCACCCCGCAGGGCGTCGCGCTCTCCGGCCGCTTCCCCTATCTGCGCGCGGGTGACGTGATGGAGCTGGAGATCGAGGGCCTGGGCCGCCACCGCAACCGTCTCGTGGACGCCTGAGCCCGGGCCGTCTCAGCCCGCGTACGGCAGCAGCGGACGGCCGGTGACGCCCGGGCGCACGGTGAACACCGCGCCCGCCGCCGGGTCCTGGTCGTCGGGAAGCCCCTGCCGGGACGTGGTGACGTACAGCGTGGAGCCGTCGGCACCGCCGAAGGCGCAGGCGGTGACCTGACGGGCGTTCACCTCGACGACGGCGTCCAAGCGGCCGTCCGCCGTGTAGCGGTGGACGGCCGAGCCGCCCCAGAGCGCGACCCACACGCCCCCTTCGGCATCGAGCGCGATGCCGTCGGGGGCGCCGTGGTGCGCCGCGATCGTGACCCACGGCGCCACGGCGTCGAAGCGTCCCGTCGACGGCTCGACGGTGACCTTGGCGACGCAGCCGGTGGCGGTGTCGACGTAGTACGCGAAGGCGCCGTCGGCCGCCCAGACGAGACCGTTGGAGATGGTGGCGCCGGTGTGGACGACGGAGGTGGTCCCGTCGGGCGCGAGCCGGTGCACGTCGGCGGCGCCGGGCCGGGCGTCGTAGGCCATGCTGCCGCAGTAGAACGCGCCGTCGGGGCCGCACGCACCGTCGTTCATCCGCACGGTGGGGTCGCGCCACAGCTCGGGACCGGCCGTGACCGCGCCGTCCGGCGCGAGTACGGCGAAGCCGCGTTCCACCGCGACGACGAGTCCGCCGGCGCTGCGGGGCCGCCAGGCCGCGAGGACGTCCCCGACGTGCCGGCGCTCGGCCACGGTGCCGTCGCCGGCGAAGGTCACGAGGTCCCCGGCGATCTGGTCGACGACCCGCAGCCGCCCGGCGCACGGGTCCCAGCCCGGGCCCTCCCCGTGGTGGGTGACGACCCCGCTCCACTGCTCGGCCCGCACGGCCGCCCCTTTCCCACGGGCCCGTCTGGGCCGTTTCCGCCACGGTGGCGCGATCGTATCGAATGGCCGGGCGACGGTGCGGAGCCCGTTCACGCCTCGAAGCGGGCCCCGAGGAGCGCGACGTCGTCGTCCCGGTCGCCGGCGCCGAGCAGTTCGTCGAGGACGGTGTCGCACAGCGCTTCCAGCGGCGGCGCTTGGTCGGCGCCGCTCAGCCGGCCGAGGACGTGCATGACCTTCCGCACCTGCTCGATGCCGGTCCACACGTCCCGCAGCCGGGACTCCACCAGCCCGTCCGTGTAGAGCAGGAGGGTGGCGCCGGCCGGGGCGTCGAGTTCGACGGCCTCGAAGTCCACGCCGCCGACGCCGATCGGGGCACCGGGCGGTACGCGCAGGACTTCTGCCCGGCCGCCGAGGTGGAGCAGGATGGGCGGCGGGTGGCCGGCGTTGGCGATGGTGATCCGGTGCGAGACCGGGTCGTACACCGCGTACATGCAGGTCGCCATCCGGTCCGTGCCCAGGCGCTGGGCCTGCTCGTCCAGGCGGTGCAGGACCTCCTGCGGCGGCAGGTCGAGCCCGGCGAGCGTCTGCGCCGTGGTGCCAAGCTGGCCCATGATCGCGGCGGAGGTCATGGAGTGGCCCATGACGTCGCCGACGACGAGGGCGACGCGGCTGCCGGGCAGCGGGATCGCGTCGTACCAGTCGCCGCCGACCCGCGCCGTCTCCGACGCGGCCAGATAGCGCGAGGCCAGCTTGACCCCGGTCGGCTGCGGCAGGGAGTCCGGCAGCATGGTGCGCTGGAGTTCGTCCGCAACGTACGCCTCGCGCCCGTACAGCACCGCCTTGTCGATGCCCAGGGCCGTGTGCGTGGCGAGTTGGGCCGCCACGAGCAGGTCGTTCGGCTCGAACGCGGGCCGGTCGGGGCGGCGCAGGAAGACGGCAGCACCGATCACCCGGCGCCGCCCGCGCAGCGGTGCCAGGATCACGCGGTGCCGGTTCCGCACGTCCGGTCCCGAGCCGGCCAGTTCCACCAGGGCATCACGGTCCCGCACCGAAGCGCCGTCGCCGAAGACGGGCCGCACCCCGCGCAGCACCTCCGAGAGCGCGCTCCCGGAACGGACCTCGCACTGCTCGATCAGGGGGACGAACTCGTCCTCCTGCTGCTCGACGAAGGGGAGCAGGTCCGTCCCGACGGACCCCCGCTTCTCCGCCGTGGCACGCCGCCGGTCGGTGCGGCGCAGGCGCAGCAGGAACGGCGAGACAGGGCGCTCGTCGCCCACCGGCAGGGGGTCGCGCAGATAGACCAGGATCGCGTCCGAGAAGGTCGGCACCGTGGCCCGGCACAGGCCCAGCACGATCTCGTCGAGGTCGATCCCACGGGAGATCCGCCTCGTTGCCGACCCCAGGAACCTGACGGTGTCGGACGTCGCCCCGGCGGTCAGCGAGTTGTCCGGCGTTGTCCGGGACAACCCCGCTTCCACGCGTCCGTCGCGGATGACGCGGGTCGCCCCGTCGCCCACAGCCCCAGCCGTGCCCTGCCACCCTAGGTCGTCCGCGGCGTTCTGCACCGCCTCGTGCTGGCGGTCCAGGACCTCCCTGGCCTTCTCCAGCACCTGGTCGACCTCGTCGAGCGCTTCGTCGCCGCTGCCGTCGGCGACGTCCGGCAGGGCGAGGGTGCCGCTCGACTGGGTCGGTGCGCCGCGACCGGCGCGCAGTTGTGCCTCCAACTCCTGGATGCGGCGCGCGGCGTGGTCGGCGAGGCGCTGGGCGCGGTCGCGTTCCGCCTCGGCGCGTTCGAGCTGCCCGCGCAGATCGGCCTCCTGGCCCTGGGCGCGGCCGAGTTGGTTGCGGGTGGTGGCGAGCTCCGCGGGCTGCGGCACGGTCGCCGCGAGCGCGTCGAGTCGGCGGGTCAGCTCGGCAACGCGCTCCTGGGCCTGTCCCAGCATGCCGAAGAGGAGCATGGCCATCTGGAGGGCCTGGGCGCGCGCCCGTTCACTGGTCTCGTACGCCTGGCGCACCCGGGACAGTTCCTCCAGCGCGGCGATGGTGCGCTGTTGGACCGCCACGAGATCGCGGGCAGGGACGGCGTCTTGGGGCAGCAGGGGCGTGGGCGCGGCGCGCGCCGCGTCCCACAGGCGACGTGCCTCCCCGCGACACTCCGCGGCCTTCGCCTCGTCCGGCAGGCACACGTCGGCGATCGCCTCGACGAGGTCCCACGTCAGCCCCGGTCCGGAGAGCCGGTCCCGGAGCTTCCGCAGCTCCGGGACGTGTCCGCCGGTGAAGTGTTCGGCCGTCAGCCGGCGGTGCAGTTGGGGCACCGAGATCCCGGCGCCGTCCAGCCAGCCGCGGACCATGGCCACCAGTTCGTTGGTCTCCCGGTCCGTTCCGCGTGCCGGCGCCCACGGCCGCCCCGGCCGCTTCATTCCCCCCACGTGTTCCTCCTTCGTCGGGCCGTCACCCTCCCACGGGCATCCCGGTGGCCCCGGAGGCGTCCGGTTGTCCGGGGACAACCCCACGTTGTCCCCGGGACAATCTCCCGCCCCGCCGCCCGGGTCGGGCTCCGTCGGATGGTGGTGGCCCACCGGTCCCCGACGGCCCAGGAGGCCCCCGTGCCCGCCCGTACCGCGATTCTGCTGCTCGCTCTGGCCCTGGTGCTCTTGACCGCGGCCGGCGCCGCTGCCGTGGCCGGCGCCGTCGCCCGCTGGGGCGGCGCCACGGCCCCCGAGTGCGTCGCGGCAGCCGGTCGTGCGGCGGCGGCCACCTTGATGGTGTGTCTGACCGGCGCGGCCGTGTTCGTCGCCGCGGTCGGCACCTGACCCGTGCTCACGTCTCGCGCGGTACGCCGTCGGGCGTCGTCGCACGGGTCGTGGTGGTCAGCCAGGCCAGTGCGGCCAGCGCCAGCACGGCCGCGACGGTGAACATCGCGCCCGCCCCGGTGGGGATCGTCAGGCCGCCGACGAGGGTGCCGGCGCCGATGCCGAGGTAGATCGCGGAGGAGTTCAGGGCGACGAGCAGCGGGGCCTGGTCGGGGGCCGCGCCGATCAGGCGGTGTTGTTGCGGCGGGGTCTGGCACCAACTGGCGGCGCCCCATGCGGCGGCCAGCGCGGCGACGGTCGGCAGCGAGCGCGCGTCGGTGGCCGACAGCAGGGCGAAGGCCGTCATGGTCGCGGCCATCGCGGCGTAACCGACGGTCAACACCTTGGCCGGGCCGATCCGGTCGGCGGCGACGCCGGCGGCCAGGTTTCCGGCGATGGCGCCGAGTCCGTAGGCCGCGAGCATCCACGCGGTGCCCGAGCCGGTGACGCCGACGGTCTCCAGCGCCGGTTCGGCGAAGGCGTAGCCGGTGTACGCGGCGGCCATCCCGAGCACGGTCAGCGGCAGCACCGCCAGCACTCCGGGGCGGCGCAGCGCTGCGAGGCGTACGGTCAGCGGTACGGGGGCGGCGCCGGGCAGCGGCGGTGTCAGGGCGGCCACGGCCACCGCGGTCACCAGGCACAGCGCGGCCACCAGCCAGAGCGCGGCACGCCAGCCCAGCAGGGCGCCGATCGCGTCGCCGAGGGGGACGCCGAGTGCGGTCGCCGCCGTGAGCCCTCCGACGACCACGGCCAGCGCGCGGGCCCGCTGTTCCGGCGGCACCAGTCGGGCGGCGACCGCGCCGGCGGTCGGGGTGTAGGCGGCGGCTGCGACGGCCGCGAGGACCCTGGTCACCAGGAGCACGGGGAGGTTCGGGGCGAGCGCCGAGGCCGCGTTCGCCAGGCCCAGCGCCACGAGCGCGGTCACCAGGAGGAGCCGGCGCGGCACCCGGGCGGTGAGCGTCGCCACCACGGGCGAGGCCACCGCGTACGCCACGGCGAAGACCGTGACCGCCTGGCCCGCGGCGGCCGTCGACACGTCCAGGGAGGCGGCCATGTCCGGGAGGAACCCGGCCAGGACGAACGCGTCGGTGCCCACGCCGAACGTGCCGAGCGCCAGCACCAGGGTGCGTCCGAGGCCACCGGACCGCCTCGACGTTATCGAGACATTTAACATCCCGAATTACCTTTCAAGAAAGCCCGGCCGGGCGGCCGGGCGCAGCGGATCGCTTCTCGTGCGGGGCGTGCGGGACGGACGTACGGGAGGCGCCCGCGCAGGGGTGGGGCGCGGAGCGCTGCGGGTCAGCCGGACAGCCGTTGGTGGAACCGGCGCAGTCGGGTCGGGGCCGTCGGCGGGCTCACCGCGAGGAGGTCGGCGACGGTCTGCGCGGACAGCTCCCGCCGCCACGCCAGCTCCGCCTTCCGCATCGCCCGGGCCACCCCGCAGGGCCGCCCGAACTCCGACGGCGCGGCCTCGGCGCCGGCCCCCTGCTGCCGGATCTCGGTGCAGCGGAACGCCTCCTCCCGCCCCTCGACCGCGGACACCACGTCCATCAGGGTGATCTGTGCCGGCGGGCGGGCCAGTGCGTACCCGCCGCGCGCGCCGGGCGTGGAGGAGAGGATCCCCGCCCGCACCAACGGCTGGAGCTGCTTCTTCAGATACGCCGGTGGCAGTTCGAAGAACTCGGCCAGCCGCCCGGCGGAGACCGGCACCCGGTCTTCGAGCCATGCCAGGGCCAAGCAGCAGTGCAGACCCCACTCGACGCCTTCACCCATCAACACAATCGAGATACTACACATCCCGATTACCGGGGCCTCCCTGTTCGCGGGCCCCACCGAACCGCGGGGCGATGCGGGATGCCCGGGGTCAGGCGCGCGCAACCTCCCCGGCGCCGTCGGCCAGGGCGCAGGTCGCGACGACCAGTTGGTCCAGTGAGCGCCGGATGTGCCCCCACTGCGGATCGTCGCCGCCGACGACGCGCTGCAGGCACAACCCGTCCATGCCGGCGAGCAGGAAGCGGGCCAGCTCCTGCGGCGGGCGCGCATAGGTGCGGCCGGTGCGCTCCGCGATCTCGACGAGGGCTGCCGTCGCGATGTCGGTGGTGTCCCGGTAGTACCGGTCGACCACCTCGCGCAGCTCGGGGGTGCGCAGCGAGAAGGCGACCAGTTCCAGCCAGAGGACGTTCAGTTCGAGGCGGTCGCCGAAGTCGGCCCACACCGCGTCGGCGAAGGAATGCAGTGCGCCCTCCAGATCGACGGCGCCTTCGATCGCCGGCCCCACGTGCGCCACCAGGTCGGCGGTGAGCGTCTCCAGGACGGCGCGGTACAGATCGGCCTTGGTTCCGAAGGTGTAGTGCACGGTCGCCTGGGCGACGCCCAGTTCCGCGGCGATCGCACGGGTGCTGCCGGCCGCGACCCCTTCGCGCGCCATGAGTTCGATGGCCGCGGCGATGAGCTGGGGGCGGCGCTCCGCGGCGCTGACATGAGCCATGCGCCCACTATATCGACCGAGTCGTACGGCTATGTCATGCGACTTTGTCAGGTGACCAAGTCATGCGTATGGTGGAGCGGACGGTCAGACACCGAGGTCACTTGAGGGGCAGGTCGATGAACCCGACAGCACTCCGCCGCACAGCCCGGACCGGCGCCGTACCGCAGCGCACCCCGCTCCCGCTGCTGGGGCACGCCCTGAGCGTGCCGGCCGACGCCTTCACCCAGTACGCGATGCGCGAGGCCCGGGCGCTGGGCCCCATCTTCAACCTGCGCTTCTTCGACGAGGACAACCTGATCGTCTCGGGCGCCGACCTGGTGGCCGAGGTGTGCGACGAGTCCCGCTTCCGCAAGTCCACCAAGCCCCTGGTCACCGTGCGCGAGTTCGCCGGGGACGGCCTGTTCACCGCGGACGGCGACGAGCCCAACTGGCGCAAGGCGCACAACGTCCTGCTGCCGGCGTTCGCCTTCAACGCGCTGAAGGCGTACCACCCGACGATGCTGACGGTGGCCCGCCGGCTGCTGACGGCCTGGGACGCCGGCGCGGGCTCGCCGGTCGACGTCACCGCCGACATGACCCGACTGACCCTGGACACCATCGGCCTGTGCGGCTTCGGCTACGACTTCGGCTGCTTCGAGCGGGCCGAGGAGCACCCGTTCGTCGCCGCGATGGTGCGCGCGCTCGACCACGCCCAGCGCAAGACGGGGTTCGTCCCGGGCCTCGACTTCCTGTACGCGAAGGCCGAGCAGCGCCAGCGCGCCGACGTCCGCACCATGAACCGGCTCGCCGACGAGATCGTGCGCGCCCGCCGCGCCGACGCCTCCGCCGAACCCGGGGACGACCTGCTCGGCCTGATGCTGCACGCCCGGGACAAGGACACCGGCGAGCGCCTGGACGACACCAACATCCGGTACCAGATGCTCACCTTCATGATCGCCGGCCATGAGACGACCAGCGGCGCGCTCTCCTTCGCGCTCCACTACCTCCTGAAGAACCCGGCGGTGCTCGCTGCCGCCCAGGCCGAGACCGACGCACTGTGGGGGCCGTCCGAGGACCCCGACCCGTCCTACGAGGACGTGGGCCGGCTGCGCCATCTGCGCCAGGTCCTCAACGAGAGCCTGCGACTGTGGCCGACCGCACCCGCCTTCGCGGTGGAGCCCCTGGCGGACACCGTCATCGGCGGGCGCTATCCGGTGCGCCGGGGGCAGCCGGTCACCGTGCTCACGCCGATGCTCCACCGCGACCCGGGCTGGGGCGACAACCCCGAGCTCTTCGACCCGGGCCGGTTCGACCCCGAGCGCGTCGAGGCCCGGCCGGGCCATCTCTTCAAGCCCTTCGGCAACGGCGAGCGCTCCTGCATCGGCCGGCAGTTCGCGCTCCACGAGGCGACCCTGCTGCTCGGACTGATCGTCCACCGCTACCGGCTGCTCGACCACGCCGACTACCGGCTGCGCGTCAAGGAGACCCTGACCCTCAAGCCGGAGGGACTCACCCTCACCCCCGTTCGCCGGCGGACCGAGGAGCGCCGGCGGACCGCGGCACTGCCCGGCCCGGCCGCAGCCGGCGAACAGGCTCCCGCGGTGCCGACGACGACCGGCCTGCGTGCACCGGGAACGGCCCTCACCGTGCTGCACGGATCCAACCTCGGCACCTCCCGCAGCCTCGCGGCCGACCTCGCCGACGAAGGCGCCCGGCACGGCTTCACCACCCGTGTCGCGCCCCTCGACGACGCCGTCGCAGCGCTCGACGCCGAGCAGCCGGTGCTGATCGTCGCCTCGTCGTACAACGGGCGGCCCACCGACGACGCCGGACGCTTCGTGGCGTGGCTCGGGCAGGGCCCCGACGTGCCGGCGGGCCTGCCGTACGCGGTGCTGGGCATCGGGGACCGCAACTGGTCGGCGACGTACCAGCGCGTCCCCGCCCTCATCGACCGGCAGCTCGCGGACGCCGGGGCGAAGGCCCTCGTCGAACGCGCCGAAGTCGACGTCTCCACGGACGTGGCGGCCGACGTCGCGCGCTGGAGCGCCCGCGTGTGGCAGGCGCTGCTGGAGCGCTACGGCACGGCCGTCGAGGAGACGGCCGCGGCGCCCCCCGCCACCAGCAGATACGCGGTCGCCGAAGCCGCCGACGACGGATTCGTGGACGCCGTGCCCGAGGCGGCGGGGCTGGTGCCGCTTTCAGTGGCCGCCACCGGCGAGTTGGTCGACCTCGCCCACCCGCTCGGCCGCTCCAAGCGCTGGCTGAGCCTGGCGCTGCCGGACGGCGTGGCGTACCGCACCGGTGACCATCTGCTGGTGCGCCCGACGAACCCGTCCGCGCTGGTGGACCGCACCCTGCGGCTGTTGGACCTCACCCCGGACCGGGTCGTCGTGCTGACGGCGGCGGGCGGGGCTCAAGGCCCGCTGCCGACGGGACGGCCGCTGACCGTACGGACCCTGCTGACGCACTTCGTGGACCTCGGCCGGCCGGCGACGGCCCGGCAGGCGACCGCGCTCGCCGCGCACGCGCCGTGCCCCCCGGAGCGGGCGGCCCTCCAGTCCTTCGCCCCGGGTCGGGCGAGCGTGCCGGACCTGCTGGAGCAGCACCCCTCCTGCCGGCCCGACCTGCCCGCGCTCCTCGACGTGTGCGCCCCGATGAACCCGCGCTACTACTCGATCTCGTCCTCCCCCGCCGTCGCTCCCGACCGGGCCGAACTGATGGTGGCCGCCCATCCGGTGCCGCACCGGGACGGCGACGGCACGTTCCTCGGCGCCGGTGCCGCCTATGTGGCGGGCCTGGTGCCGGGCGACACCGTGTACGGCCGGATCTCCCCCTGCCGGGACGCCTTCCGGCTGCCCGTCGACCCCGCGGTCCCCGTGGTCCTCGTCGCCGCGGGCACCGGCCTCGCGCCCTTCCGCGGCATGGTGGCCGACCGCGTCGCCGCTCCCGGGGGCGACCGGGCCCCGCTGCTGGCCTACGTCGGCTGTGACCACCCGGACGTCGACTTCCTGCACCGAGCCGAGTTCGAGGCGGCGCAGGAGGCGGGGGCGGTCAGCCTGCGCCCGACGTACTCCCGGGCCCCCGAGGACGGCGCCCGGTTCGTCCAGCACCGGCTGCTGCGGGAGTCCGCCGAGGTGTGGGAGCTGCTGGCGGCCGGCGCCCACATGCGGGTCTGCGGCGACGGCCGCGCGATGGCCCCCGCGGTGCGGGACGCCCTGCGGGGCATCCACACCCGGCACACCGGCGGTGACCAGGCCGCCGCCGAGGCGTGGCTGACGGAGCTGATGGCCGAGGAGCGGTACGTGGAGGACGTCTGGGCGGGCTGAGCACCGCGACCGGCCGGGCGGCACGGGCGCCGCGCCGGGCCCGTACGGACGTCTGGGATGATCGCCAGGGCCACCGGGCCGGCCCCACGAGGACCGGCCCGACGCCGGCGCAGGCGCCCCGCACACCGGTGGGGCGACGTCATCGACACACCCGAGGAGTACGCGGCCATGGCCCCGGACACCCCTTTGCCGCCCGTGTTGTTCACCTCCGTCCGCACCGACGGGGGACGCCTCGGGGACCTGCTGGTCGTCGACGGCCGCATCGCCGCGCACGACCCGGCCGAGCTGCCCGCCGGGTGCGTGACCGTGCCGGCGGACGGCGCCCTCGCGCTGCCGTCGCCCGTGGACGCGCACATCCACCCGGACAAGACGACCTGGGGCGGGCCCTGGCTGAGCCGGGAGCCCGCGCACTCCCTCAAGGACCTCATCGAGGGCGACGTGCGGACCCGTTCGAGCATCGCCGCCCCGGTCGCCGAACGCGCGGGCGCCCTGATGGACAACGCCGTCGCGCACGGCACCCGCGCCATGCGCGCGCACGTCGACGTCGCCCCGGTGTACGGCCTGTCCGGTGTGCACGGAGTGCGCGAGGCCGCCGACGCCCGGCGCGACCTCCTCGACGTCCAGATCGTCGCCTTCCCCCAACTCGGGCTGCTCAGCAGGCCCGGCACGGCCGAACTCCTCGAACGGTCCCTCGCGGAGGGCGTCGACGTCCTCGGCGGACTCGACCCGATCGGGGTGGACGGCGACCTGGACGGGCAGTTGGGCTGGCTCTTCGACACCGCGGTGCGCCAGGGCGTCCCGCTCGACGTCCATCTGCACGACGGGGGCCACGACGGGCTGCGCCAGGTGACCGAGATCGCCCGGCGCACGGTGGCCGCGGGCCTCGAAGGCCGGGTCACCGTGAGCCATGCGTTCGCTCTGGCCGAACTCTCCGGGGACGCGTTGGCGCGGACGGCGGACGTCCTGGCCGACGCGGGGGTGCACCTGACGACCTGCGCGCTGGGCGCGGACCCGGTCCTGCCCACCGACGCGCTCACCCGGCGCGGGGTCCTCGTCGCGGCGGGCTCCGACGGCGTGCGCGACGCCTGGTCGCCCTTCGGCGACGGCAACATGATCAACCGTGCGCATCTGCTCGCCTACCGCACGGACGCCCGCACCGACGCCGAACTCGCCGCCTGCTACGAGGTGGTGGCGCAGGGGGGCGCCGCGCTGCTGGGGCTCCCCGCCTCCCGGCTCGCCGTCGGCGACCCGGCCGACTTCGTCCTCGTGGCGGCCCCGTCGCTGCCCGCGGCGGTCGTGGACCGTCCGGTGCCGAGCGCCGTGGTACGCGGCGGTCGGGTGATCGCCCGCGACGGGCAGCTGGTGTGACGGCGGGGTCCGAAGCCGTCAGAAGCGGTCCACGAACCAGCCGGCCGCCGCGTCGGTGACCGCGTCCAGGGCGCCCGGCTCCTCGAAGAGGTGCCCGGCGCCGGGGATCACCACCAGCTCGCACTCACCGCCGACGCGCAGCTGCGCCCGCCGGTTGAGGTCGAGGACCAGCAGGTCCGCGCCGCCGACGATCAGCAGGGTGGGCGCGGTGACCGCGGGCAGGCGTTCGTCGGCGAGGTCGGGCCGCCCGCCGCGGGACACCACGGCCGCGCAGTCGTTCTCGGGTTCCGCCGCCGCCCACAGCGCCGCGGCGGCGCCCGTGCTCGCGCCGAAGTAGCCGAAGCGCAGCCCGCGGGCCTCGGGCCGGGCGCGGAGCCAGTCGGTGGCGGCGGTGAGGCGCCCGGCCAGCAGGCCGGTGTCGAAGACGTTGGCCCGGTCGTCCGCCTCCGCCTCGGTGAGCAGGTCGAACAGGAGGGTGCCGAGGCCGTGGGCGTGCAGTCCGTCGGCGACGTGGCGGTTGCGGGGGCTCGCCCGGCTGCTGCCGCTGCCGTGGGCGAAGAGCACGACGCCGCGTGCGCCGCGGGGCACGGTGAGGTGTCCGGCCAGGTGCTCGCCCGGGCCGGCCGGGATCCTCACCTCCCGATCCGTCGGGGCCGGCCCGTCCGCGGGGGTTCGGTGTGCGGCGCGTTTGAGGATCGCCACCACCTCGTCGTCCTCCGTCTGCGCGAAGTCGACGTAGAACTGGCCCACCGCGCTGAAGTCGGCCGGCGTGTCGGGGCAGATCAGCTCGTCGGCCTCGGCCGCGAGCAGTTCGGTCCAGCCCGGCGGTGCGACGGGCACCGCGAGGACGACGCGGGCCGCGCCGCGCGCCCGGGCGATCCGGCACGCGGCCCGGGCGGTCGAGCCGGTGGCCACGCCGTCGTCGACCACGACGACCGTGCGGCCCTTCAGCGGCTCGGGCGTCCGCTCGCCCCGGTAGCGCCGGGCGCGCTCGGCGAGCAGGGCGCGCTCGCGGGACTCGACGCGGGCCAGCTCGTCGTCGCGCACCCCGGACATCCGCACCACCCGGTCGTTCACGACGCGTACGCCCTCCTCACCGATTGCGCCCATGCCCAGCTCGGGCTGGAACGGCACGCCGAGCTTGCGCACCAGGCACACGTCGAGGGGGGCGTCGAGGGCCCGGGCGACCCGGGCCGCCACCGGCACCCCGCCGCGGGGCAGCCCGAGGACGACCACGTCCCGTCCCTTGAGGTGTTCGAGCCGGGTCGCCAGGAGCCGTCCGGCGGCGTCCCGGTTCGCGTAGTGCTCGTACGTCATCTCCACCGCTCCCCTCGTGCTGCCGTCGCGCCGGGGGCCGATGTGATCAATTGTCGCCCACCCGCACGGGCGATCGCCAGGCCGGACGGAGCCGGGTCACCACGCGCAGCCGTCGCACTACCCTGGGAGCCGTGACCGGTGACCGCGTCACCGTGTTCCTCTGCGGTGACGTCATGCTGGGACGCGGCATCGACCAGATCCTGCCGCACCCCGGTGACCCCGCGCTCGCGGAGGCGTACGTCAGCGACGCCCGCACCTATGTGCGGCTGGCGGAGGCCGCGTACGGCCCGGTGCCCCGCCCGGCGCCGTACTCCTGGCCGTGGGGGGTGGCGCTGGAGGTGCTCGACGCCGCGGCGCCCGACGTGCGGATCCTCAATCTGGAGACCTCCGTGACCCGGGGCGGGGAGCGCGTCGTCGGCAAGGGGATCCACTACCGGATGCACCCCGGCAATCTGCCGGCGCTGACCGCCGTGCGCCCCGACGTGTGCGCGCTGGCCAACAACCACGTCCTCGACTTCGGGCGGTCGGGGCTGAGCGACACCCTCGACGCACTCGACGCGCTCGGTCCGCCCGCGGGAGCCGGCGTGCGCCGGGCGGGCGCCGGCCGGAGTGCCACGGAGGCGTGGGCGCCCGCGGTCGTCCCCCTGCCGGGCGGGCACCGGCTGCTGGTGCTCGCGTGCGGCACGGCGTCCAGCGGCGTACCGCAGGACTGGGCGGCCACGGCCCACCGATCGGGGGTCGCCCGCGTCGACGAGCCGCTGGATCCGGCCCGGCCCGCCGCCGTGCTGCGGGCGGCGAAGCGGCCGGGGGACCTGGCGGTCGTCTCGGTCCACTGGGGCGGGAACTGGGGATACGGCGTCACGGCCGAGCAGCGGCGCTTCGCGCACGCCCTCGTCGACGCGGGCGCCGACGTCGTGCACGGGCACTCCTCGCACCACCCCCGCCCCCTGGAGGCGTATCGCGGCGCGCTCGTCCTCTACGGGTGCGGCGACCTGGTGAACGACTACGAGGGGATCTTGGGGCACGAGGAGTACCGGGACGACCTGCGGCTGCTCCACCTCGTCTCGCTCGGCGCCGACGGCGGGTTCCGGCAGGTCCGGATGGTGCCGCTGCGCGCCCGTCGGCTGCGGTTGGAGCACGCGCCGGACGAGGACGCGGCGTGGCTCCAGCGCACCTTGGCCCGGGTCAGCGGGCGCTTCGGGGTGCAGGTGGTGCGGGAGCGCGACGGCGTTCTCACCGCCCGCCCCCACCGCGCCGGCGCACGGCCCGCACAGGGGCGCGGGGAAGGCGGCTCACCGGCGCGCGGGGACGGCGGGCGCGATGGCGCGTGAGCCGCTCGGCGTCGCACCAGGGCTGCGCGATACGGGCGCCCCGTCGATACTGGTGCGCAGCGATGCGCCCCTGCCCGGGGAGCCCGAGCATCACCTGGACCGGCCGTCAGGAGATTTACGTTGCGCATGTTGATCAACGTCCCGGAAACCGTCGTCGCCGATGCCCTGCGCGGCATGGCAGCCGCCCATCCAGACCTGGTCGTGGACGTGGAGCAGCGGGTCGTGGTGCGGCGGGACGCGCCGGTGGCCGGGCAGGTGGGTCTGGTGTCCGGCGGCGGCTCGGGGCACGAGCCGCTGCACGCCGGTTTCGTCGGGCCCGGCATGTTGTCCGCCGCGTGCCCCGGCGAGGTCTTCACGAGCCCCGTGCCGGACCAGATGGTGCGCGCGGTGGCGGCCGTGGACAGCGGCGAGGGCGTGCTCCTCGTCGTCAAGAACTACACGGGGGACGTGCTCAACTTCGACATGGCGGCCGAACTCGCCGAGGACGAGGGCGTACGGCTGGCGAAGGTCCTGGTCGACGACGACGTGGCGGTGACCGACAGCCTGTACACGGCGGGGCGCCGGGGCACGGGCGCCACCTTGTTCGTGGAGAAGATCGCCGGCGCGGCGGCGGAGGCCGGTGCGCCGCTGGAGCGGGTCGAGGCGATCGCCCGCCGGGTCAACGAGGGCTCGCGCAGCTTCGGCGTGGCGCTCAGCGCGGTCACGACGCCCGCGAAGGGCAGCCCGACCTTCGACCTGCCGCCCGGGGAGCTGGAGTTGGGGATCGGCATCCACGGCGAGCCGGGGCGGGAGCGGCGGTCGATGATGACCTCCCGGGAGATCGCCGACTTCACCGTGCACGCGCTGCTGGAGGACCGCACACCGACGGGCCCGGTGCTGGTGCTGGTCAACGGCATGGGGGCGACCCCGCTGCTGGAGCTGTACGGCTTCAACGGCGAGGTGCAGAAGGTGCTCGCCGAGCGGGGCGTG
The DNA here is from genome assembly GCF_040653095.1 of Streptomyces sp. NPDC048057. Taxonomy (NCBI): domain Bacteria; kingdom Bacillati; phylum Actinomycetota; class Actinomycetes; order Kitasatosporales; family Streptomycetaceae; genus Streptomyces; species Streptomyces sp. NPDC048057. The sequence goes on along the minus strand of NZ_JBEZNF010000018.1, from coordinate 86,995 downwards.
ACCGTGGCCCGCACCCTGGTCGGCAACTACGTGACGTCCCTCGACATGGCGGGCTGTTCGGTGACGCTGTGCCAGGTCGACGAGGAGCTGCTGCGGCTGTGGGACGCGCCGGTGCAGACCGCGGCGCTGCGCTGGGGCCGGTGAGCGACCACTCCCGGAGAACAACCGCACGACTGATCGTCCGAACCACCGAACACCGCCACAGGGAGGGCACGTGCTCGACGCCGACTTCTGCCGCCGCTGGATGAGTTACGCGGCCACGCTGATCGACCGGGAGGTGCACCGCCTCACGGAGCTGGACTCCGCGATCGGGGACGCGGACCACGGGGCGAACATGCAGCGCGGGTTCACCGCGGTGACCGAGGCGCTGGCGGAGCAGGAGACGGGTTCCCCGGGGGCGGTCCTGGTGTTGGCCGGCCGTCAGCTGATCTCGAAGGTGGGCGGGGCGTCCGGGCCGCTGTACGGCACGCTGCTGCGGCGCACCGGCAAGGAGCTGGGCGACGCGGCGGAGGTGACGCCCGCGCAGTTCGCGGTGGCGCTGCGGGCCGGGGTCACGGCCGTCGCACAGCTCGGCGGGGCACGGACCGGGGACAAGACGATGCTGGACGCCCTGGAGCCGGCGGTCGCCGCCCTCGACGACACGACCGCCTCGTTCGACGCGGCGCGGGCCGCGGCCGAGCAGGGCACGTTGGAGACCGTGCCGATGCAGGCCCGCAAGGGTCGGGCGAGCTATTTGGGCGAGCGGAGCATCGGCCACGAGGACCCGGGCGCCGCGTCGTCGGCGCTGCTGATGGCAGCGCTGGCGCAGGCGGTGGCGTCATGAGCGGACGGCAGCCCGTGGGGGTCGTCCTGGTGTCGCACAGCCGTGAGGTCGCGGACGCGAGCGCCGCGCTGGCGAAGGCGCTCGCCGGTGCGGGCGACGACGCGCCCGTGATCGGCGCGGGCGGTACGCCCGACGGGGGCGTGGGCACCAGTTCCGAGCTCATCGCCCGGGCGGCGCACGCGGTGGACCGGGGCGCGGGGGTGGCGCTCCTGGTGGACCTGGGCAGCGCGGTGCTGACGGTGAAGTCCCTGCTGGCCGAGGGGGACGAACTCCCCGACGGCGCCCGGCTGCTGGACGCGCCCTTCCTGGAGGGGGCGGTCGCGGCGGTGGTGACGGCGCTGGCGGGCGGCGACCTGGACGCGGTCGCGAACGCGGCGTCGGAGGCGTACGCGTACCGCAAGGAGTGACGCCGGCGGGGCGCGGGCTGCGGGGTCGTCCCGATGGGCGAGGGGCGTGCCTGTTCGGCGTAGCAGATGTGGCGGGGGCCCGGGCCCGTTCCTAGCGTCGGTCTCGACGTGGTGCCTGTCCCCCACCGAAAGAGCTGACCATGCGTGCCATACGACGTGCGGAACTCGCCCTGATCTGTGCCGCGACCGTGCTCACCGCCACCGCTCCGGTCGCCGCGGCGGCCGTGCCGGCGACGGTCGGGGCGTCGGTGTCGGCGCCACTGCCGGAGCCCGTGGACGAGGAGGTCCCCACGGTCCCGGCGCCGGCGACGGCACCGGTGGACCGCCTCACTCAGGACTCCGGCGCGGACGTGACGTCGTTCGGGTTCACGGTCACCCCGCAGACCGTCGCCCCGGGCGGGACGGTGACGCTGAACGCGACCGAGTGCGCCGTGCCGACGGTGACCGCCTCGTCCGGCGTCTTCGACACGGTGACGCTCACGGACGGGCAGCCCGCCACGGCACGGGTCTTCGACGAGGCCGAGCCCGGTGTCGAACACGTCGTCACCTTCGACTGCAAGGGCGAGCGCGGCTCGGCCAAGATCGTCGTCGAGGGGGCGGGTCCCACGGCGGACCGCGGTGCGGACGGGACGGTCGACGAGAGCACCGGTCAACTGGCGGACGGGGCCGTCGTACCTCCTGGCGACGGCGGTGACACCGGCGCGCACGAGCCCGGCACCCACGACACCGGCACCACCCATGACGCCGGGACCCAGGACGGCGGCGGCCACGACACCGGGGCCGCGCACGAGCCCGGCTCCGCGCTGAAGCCCGGTGGCGGGGTGACGGCCGGCGGGGGCGGCAGCCTCCCCCAGCTCAGCCCGACGCAACTGGCGGCCGGTTCCGCCCTGGTCGCGGGCGCGGTCGGCACGGGACTGCTGCTGATGCGTCGTCGGCGCGGCGCGGCGCGGTGAAGCGGCGCGGACGCTAGCGATGCCCGGCCCCCTGCCCCCTCCGGTGCCCCCGCCCATGCACCGCGCCCCGCGGCACGGCATCTGGTTCGCCCTGCTGTGCGTGCTGTTGCTCGGGGTGTTCCTGTTGCGTACGGGGTCGGGGGCGGCCGACGCCACCGCGGGCGCGGCCACCTCGGACGGTCCGCCGCGGCCCGCAGCGTCGGCGGCCCGTGCCGAACCTGTCGCCCGTACGCCTGACGTCGCCCCGCTCCCCCACTCCCCGCCCCGGCGGATCGTCATCCCCGCGCTGCGCGTCGCAGCCCCGGTCACCGCGGTCCACCTCGCCTCGGACGGCTCGATCGCGGCGCCGTCCGTCGACGACGGCAACCTCGCGGGCTGGTACGCGGGCGCCGCGTCCCCCGGCGGACGTGGCACCTCCGTCGTCGTCGGCCACGTCGACACCAGGTCCGGGCCGGCGGTCTTCTACCGGCTCGGCTCGCTGACGCCCGGCACCCGGGTGGAGGTCCTGCGCGCGGACGGCCGGACGGCGCTCTTCACCGTCCACGCCGTCGAGGCGTTCCCGCGCGACGACTTCCCGGCCGACCGGGTGTACCGGGACGTGCCCGGCGCCGAGCTGCGGCTGATCACCTGTGGCGGCCGGTACTCGGCCGGGACGGGGTACGAGGAGAACGTGGTCGTCTCCGCCCGGCTGACCGGGGTGCGCTGAGGGGGGCTCAGGGCCCTGGTCCTCCCGTACGGCCCACGGAGTCACTTGGGCGCCGGGTGCCCCGGGGCGCTGAGGACGGCGACGCAGTCGTGCCACGCACCGGCGCTCAGCAGATGGCGGCAGCGGGTGAACAGCTCCAGCAGCCCGGCGCTGCGCTCTTCGCGGAACGCGAGGTCGCTGCGGGCGAGGTCGAGTTCGTTGGCCGCGGTCAGTTCGGTGAGGTCCCGGCGCTGCACGGGGGTGAGCGGGCGGGGCCGTCCGGTGAGGCGGTCGTGGAAGGGCGCGTCGGTGCGGGCGAGGTCGCGGTAGGTGGGGTCGCGGTCGCAGGCGCCGTACAGGTACACCGCTTCCTCGGCCTCCGCGCCGATGACCGCCGCCAGTTCGGCGCGGCGCTCGTGCGGCAGCAGGACCGCGGGGAAGCCGTCGGTGCCGTACAGCGAGTGGCAGAGCCCGGCGATTTGCAGGGCGGGGCGGGCGCCCCAGGTCGCGAGCTGCGACCGGACGCGTTGGAGGTGGTCGACGAGGTTGCCGCCGGGGTGGGCGATGGCGGCGGCACCGAGGCCGTTCAACAGGGCGAGTGCGCCGTCGGCCGCTGCGACGTCGCCGACCCCGCGGTGGGGCACCGGGTCGGCGAGGGCGGGGGATGCGGCGCGGGCTGGTCGGGGAAACGACGTGGCGGCGGGCGTGGGGGCGGGTGTGGGGGAATCAGGCACGTTCCGGTCCTCTCGGCGCTCGGGGGGTCGGCACCCGTCCGGTGCCTCCCCCGGTCCGGATCCGCGGGAGCCGCCGGACGGGTTGCCGCCTGGGCCCTGGGACGATCATCGCGAGCCGTCAGGTCACAGTCAATCCTGGGATTTCCTCGCTTGCCCCAAGCAGTAGCTTGGGGGTCATGACCCTGGAGGACTTGCGGGTGTTCGTGGCCGTGTGTCGGGCGGGGAGCCTCAGTGCCGTGGCCCGTGACCTGTCGTGCACGCAGTCGGCGGTGAGCCAGCGCGTGCGGCGGCTGGAGCGGGAGGCGGGGGTGAGTCTGCTGGAGCGTCAACCGCGCGGCGTGGTGCCCACGGCGGCGGGCCGGATCCTGTGCGACGCGGCGGCCGAGGGGATCGCCGGACTGGAGCTGGCGCTGCGCCGCATCCGGGACCTGGCCAGCGGGGACTCCGGAGCGGTGCGGGTCACCACGGGCGGCACGACCGTGCGGCACTTCATGGCCGAGGCGATCGTCGTCTTCCGGCGGCGCCATCCGCGGGTGAGCCTGGAGTTCCGTACGGAGACCTCCAGCCGCGGCTGTTTCGACGCCCTGCTCTCCAGCGATCTCGACCTGGCGTGGGTGACGATCGGCGGGCCGGAGCGCGGCATCGAGCAGCGGCCCGTGGTGGACCTGCCGTGGGTGCTCGCGGTGCGGGCCGGGGATCCGCTCGCCGACCGCACGCGCATCGACGTGGCCGATCTCACGGGGATGCCGCTGGTGCGGCTGCCGCCGAACTCCACCTCCGGCGGTCGACTGGACGCGGCCTTCGCCGAGTTGGGCGTACGGGCCGGGTCGAACACCAGCGTCGCCGACTGGGACACGGCCCTGCTGCTGGCCGAACTCGGCCTCGGGCACGCCGTGGTGCCGGCGGTGCCGGGCCTGCCGGCGCCGGGCACCGCGGGCGCCTTGCGGACCGTGCCGATCCCCGCGCTGCCGCCGCTGTCGGTGGGGTGGGCCGTGCGCCGCTGGGACGCGCTGCCACCGCTGGCGCGGGCGTTCGCGGACACGGTGGCGACGAGTTGCGCACGGGCGGCGGCTGCCGCCGGGCGGTGAACGGGAGCCGACGGGGCCGGGGCCGTGCCGTACTACGGGTCCTGTCAGTGCCGTCGGGCAGACTGTCCGCATGTCAGCTCCTCGCCGCACGTGTCCGGTGTGCCGCCGTGAGATCGCGGTGGTCGCGGCCCGCTTCGCCCGCCACGACCCGGCCGGCGCCCGCACCCGTACGGGCGTCGAGTTGGTCTCCTGCCCCGGCTCGCGCCTCCAGGCGCCGTACGAGACCGCCCGTCAGCCGTCCCTCGACGGCTACGAAGCGCCGCCCTTCCCCGGTCAGTTGCCCCTCTTCTGAGGCCGGCGTGCGCGTGGGCGGCGGCGCGGTCGTAGGAGCCGACCCGGACCGTCACGCATGATCGAAGGGGGCGGGGTAGTGGCCTTCCCAGATCTGGCGGGATGCCTCTTCGGGGTAGGGCAGAGTCCTCGACTCGGCGTCCAGGACGCGGGTGAGGTACCCGCCGGGCCGGTGGGCTGACCAGCCCGCGTCGCCGGTGGTGACGAAGCGCACCCATGCCTCCTGGAGTTCGCGCGAGAGCGCGACGGCCTCGGGAGTCGGCTCCGCGCCGATGAGCTGGGTGCCGACGGGGCTGTCCGGCGTGCCGAACGCCAGGGGCACGTCGAGGCTGTGGCAGGCGCCCAGGATGCCGCCGAGGGCCGGGGCGACCCAGCACAGTTCGAACAGGTACGAGGTGCCGCCGGCTGCGGCGTTCGCCTCGGCCAGCTGCTGGGACGGCATGCGGAAGAAGGCGTCGGAGTACACCGTCTCCACCAGCTCCTCCGGGCCCGCCTGCGGGAACGCGGCACGGTAGGCCCGCGCGCCGTCCGGTTGCGGGGCGTGCAGTTCCAGGGCTGCGTGGGCGTCCTCCTCGGTGAAGGTGCCGTACCGTCCGCTCATGACGCTGAAGTACCGGAACTCGTCCCGGGTGTGGCCGACGAGCAGTTCGGTCCCGCTCGCGCGCGCTCCGGTCAGCGCGGGCCAGGGCGTTTTTGGCAGGACCTCGCCGTCGACGACGGGGCACAGCGCGGTGCCGGCCTCCGTGAGGCGTCCCCAGCTCTCCCGGTGCGCGTGGAGGCCGGCGTTGAAGGAGGTGAGCTCGGCGGCCAGGTGCCACGGGTCGATGTCGCGCAGGGCCTCGGCGGTGGGGGCCGCCGCGCCGAGCCGGTCCGCGAACGCGGCGGTGACCTGCCGCGCCAGCGCGGGGGTGCTGTGCAACCCCGGCACCGAATGGGCGATGGCCCGCCGGAACAGGCCGCGCGCGGACTCCATCGTCAGCAGGGCGGCGACCGAGCCCGCCCCGGCGGACACCCCGCCCACGGTGACCCGGCCGGGGTCGCCTCCGAAGGCGGCGATGTTGCGCTGCACCCACTCCAGCGCCGCGATCTGGTCGAGGAATCCGCGGTTGGGCGGCACGTCGTCGAGGAACGCGAATCCCTCCGCTCCCACGCGGCAGTTGACGGTCACCACGACGACTCCCGCCTCGGCCAGCGCTGCCGGGTCGTACATCGGGTCGCTCGACGCCGCCGAGAGGTAGCCGCCCACGGGGATCCACACCAGCACCGGCAGTCCCGCCGCGCCGGGATCCGGAGTGCCGACGTTGAGCGTCAGCCAGTCGGTGCCCTGCGGGGGCACGTCGATCGGCAGGGACAGCGGCACCACAGGGCCGAACTCGACCGCCTGCCTCGTCCCCGCCCAGCGGTGCGGCGGCGCGGGTGCGGCGAAGCGGAGCGCTCCGACCGGGGGCCGGGCGTAGGGGATGCCGCGGAACACCGCGTGCCCCTGCCGCAGGCGCCCCTGCACCACACCTTCCGTGGTCCGTACCTTCGGCTGTTCGGACATGCCGATTCCTTCCCTCGACCGAGTGGATTCCAGGGTTATGGGTCAGCTGTATTATGTCGACTGTATTGGAACGGTCCTCGGGATGCGAGGGAGGGGTCGGCGATGCCCAAACAGGTGGATCACCGCGGACGCCGCGAAGCGATCGCCCGCGCACTGTGGCGGGTGGTGGAGCAGCGCGGCGTCACACAGCTGACGATGCGCGTGGTGGCGCAGGAGGCGGGCATGTCACTCGGGCAGCTGCAGCACTACTTCGCCTCCCGGAGCGCCATGCTCTCCTTCGCCATGGATTTCGCTTCCGAGCAGACCTCGGTGCGCGTACGCCAGGGGCTCGAAGAGTTCGGCGAGAGTCCGCACCCCCGTGACGTGCTGCGACTGACGCTCGCGGAAATGCTCCCCCTGCATGCCGACGCCCGCGCGACGAGCCGGATGAGCGCCGCCTACGTCCTGGAGGCGCTGCACGACCAGGCCGTGCACGAGCAGGCACGCCGCGGCCTCGCCCAAGGGCGGTCCCTCGTCGAGCAGTTGGTCCGCCAGGCGATCGCCGACGGGCACATCGACCCCGGCCGCGACCCGGCGACCGAGACCAACCTGCTCCTCGCCCTCACCGGCTTCACCGCCCTGATCGAACTCGACGTGATCGAACCCCAGGACGCGCTCGCCGCGATCGACGTGCATCTGGGCCGGCTGTTCAGTGGTGCGTGACCTGCCCCCGTCGAAGTCGCCGGGCGCGCGACGGTCTGCACGCACAAGACCCGGTCCGCCCGCGCCACTGGACGGAACCTGCGAGCCTCGCGGATCGAGCGGTACCGGGCCGGGAGCAGAGCCCTCGCCCCCGGAACGTCCGATACGATCATGCGTTCGACGTCGTGGGGCGTCGCGGTGACGGAGCAGGCGGGGAGCCAAGTGAACGCGGGTGGGGAACAGGGCGGTTCGTCCGTGCCTGATGACGAGTGGGATCGGTTCCTCAAGGAGTCGGTGGAGGGGACGGCGAACGCCCCCAAGGAGCCGGCGGCCCGGCCGAAGCGGAATCGGAGGAGCTGGTACGCGGTAGCCCTGCTGGTCGTGGTCGCGCTGCTCGTCGTGGCGCTGTTTCCGGACCGGGTGACGGGCTGGTTCGGCGGCGGCGACGACGCGGACGGGACGCCGCTCGCCCAGGAGTCGGAGCAGCCCGCCCAGGCGCCGCCCCGGGAGGTCGCGGCGCGGCCCACGCGCGAGGAGCCGTTCCGCGGCTCCCCCGCGGCGCGCTGGGCCAGCGGCGCGGACGGGATCACGCTGCCCGCGACCAAGGCGACCGGGTGGATGAGCACGGCGCAGGTGCAGCAGGCGCTCCAGCAGACGCGGGACTTCCTCGTCACGTCCAACCTCGATCGCGGCGTGCTGCGCGGCGAACGTCCCGCCCGGGCCATCGCGCTGATGAACCCTCACCAAAGGGACGTCCAGGACTTCCTGGCGACCGCCTTCAGCGCACCCGACGAGAAGAGCGACCCGCTGCTGCTCTTCAGCCGCTTCGACGAGCGGGCCCGTCTCGTCGGGGACGACATCAGGACCAGGGGCCGCGTCAGCTACGCGGCGGGCGCGGACGGCGCCCTGCGGGTGACGACCGACGTCACCTACGTCTACCCCGTCACCCCGGCGGGCGGCGGCGACGAGGTCACGCGGACCATCGTGCGGCGCGAGGTCGTGGTGGACTGGAACGACCCCAAGAAGGTGATCACCGAACCGGGGACCTTCTCCCTCGTCTCGTACTCCCTCGACATGACCAACGGCGGCTGCGGACCCACGACCGGCCGGCTGACCCCGCAGTTCGCGGCGGCGCGGTCGACCGCGCCGGGAGGCGGTCCCGAGGTCGACCCGTACGACCGCAGCACCTCGATCGCCGAGCGGAAGGAGTCCCGGGACGAGGAGTGCGCCACGGCCACGCGATCGTGATGCACGCGCCCGGCCTTGCGCCGGGCGCGGGAACGTACCCGCCCAGGTGAGAAGCCGTTCATCGTGGCTTCGGTCCCCATTTGGTGAGGCTTGCCAAAGTACACCGCGGTGACCTGCCCACTTCGGGCGACAGCACCCCCACCCACCCGGTAGATTGGTCTACACCACTGCGCAGGCCGTGATACGCGTGCGCACACACAGACAGGGGCCCCCGTGGAAGTTGTCATCGTTCCGGATGCCGCCGCCGGCGGCGAACTGATCGCCGAGGCCATGGCCGCCCTGCTGCGGCGCAAGCCGGAGGCACTCCTCGGAGTGGCCACCGGGTCCACGCCGCTGCCGATCTACCAGGCGCTGACGGCGAAGGTGCGGGCGGGCGAGGTCGACGCGTCCGCGGCGCGGATATGCCAGCTCGACGAGTACGTGGGGCTGCCCTTCGGCCACCCCGAGTCGTACCGCTCGGTCGTGCTGCGGGAGGTCGTCGAGCCGCTCGGGCTGACCGAGGCGGCCTTCATGGGCCCCGACGGCACCGCCGACGACGTGGCCGCCGCCTGCCTCGCGTACGACCGCGCACTGACCGAGGCCGGCGGCGTCGACCTCCAGCTCCTCGGGATCGGCACCGACGGACACATCGGCTTCAACGAGCCGTGCTCCTCGCTCGCCTCCCGCACCCGGATCAAGACGCTGACCGAGCAGACCCGCAAGGACAACGCGCGCTTCTTCGACAGCATCGACGAGGTACCGCACCACGTGATCACCCAGGGCATCGGCACCATCCTGGAGGCCCGCCACCTGGTGCTGCTGGCCACCGGCGAGGCCAAGGCCGACGCCGTCGCGCTCGCCGTCGAGGGTCCGCTCGCGGCCCTGGTCCCCGCCTCCGCGCTCCAGCTCCACCCGCACGCCACGGTCGTGGTCGACGAGGCCGCCGCCTCCCGCCTCAAGCTCGCGGACTACTTCCGCGCCACCTACGCCGCCAAGCCGGCCTGGCAGGGCATCTGACGGCGTCCGCGCACCGCGGCCCGCTGCGCCCCGTGACCGGGACGGTGCATTCCGTCCCGGTCGAAACAAATTCAGCCTGCAACGGCTCGCCCACGCCGATGAGTTGATACCGTGCGCTCTCCCGGCGCACCGGTCGCGCGTCGGGACGGCGTGCGGACGTGCAGACCGGGGGAACTGACATGGACGACGACAGCACCGCTCCCGGCGACATCGACGTCGTCAGGTCGAGCCTGGAACGCGTCAGGCGGCGGTCACGCCACGTGGTCCGGCACTTCTACGCACATCTGTTCAGGCACCACCCCCATCTCCGTCCGCTCTTCCCGGCGGTGATGGACGATCAGTACGAGCGGCTGTTCACCGCCCTCGTGCACGTCGTCGACCACCTCGGGCACCCCGGCCTCCCCGAGCACCTGCGGCGGCTCGGGCGCGACCACCGCAAGTTCGGCATCGTCGACGAGGACTACGCCGCCGTCGGTGCCAGCCTGCTGACGGCGATCGCCCGCTACTCCCCCGCCAGCTGGGACGAGCGCACCGAGACCGCGTGGCGGCGGGTGTACGACGAGGTCGCCACCCTCATGACGGCCGGCGCCCACCGGTCGATCACCGCGCAGGAGCCGGCGTTCTGGGAGGCCACCGTGGTCAGCCACCGGCTGCACGGCGACCACACGGCCGTGGTCCGGGCCGCGGTGCGCACCCCGTACCCCTGGCGCCCGGGGCAGTACGCCACCGTCGAGCACGAGGACCTGCCGGGGGTGTGGCGGCCGTACTCCCTGGCGGGCACCGTCGCGGGCGGCGAGCGCGAGCACCTGCTGGAGTTCCACGTGGGCCGGGTGCCGGGCGGGTTACTCAGCGGCGTGCTGTGCGACGGGACCCGCCCGGGGCAGACGCTGCGGCTGGGCGCCGCCTCCGGCTCGGCCCTCGCGCCGCCGCCCGACGCCACGGCCGTCACCCTGCTCGCCGCCGGCACGGGCTGGGCGCCGGTCAAGTCCGTCCTCGACGAACTGCTGCGCCGCAGGCCCACCCCCCGCGTCCGGGTCGACGTGGTCGCCAAGGCCGGGGCGCACTTCTACGACGGGGCGCACCTGGACGACCTGCTGCGCGACCACCCCTGGCTGAGCGCCTACTGGTGGTGCCAGGAGCACGACGACAGCCGCACCCGGGCGGCCGAGCGGCTCCATGCGCACCTGCGGGAGCGGCCCGACCGCCCGGGCGAGATCGTCTATCTGTGCGGCCCCGCCGGGTTCGTCGAGGAGACCGCGGAGCTGCTGCTCGCCCGCGGGCTGCCGCCGCAGTCGCTGATCCGCGACCCGCAGCCGCCGTCGGGCGGCCGGCGCTCCCACGTCTCGCACGCGGAGTCGTTCCTGGGGCCGGAGCGGGTGAACTGGATCGACCCGGACGCTCGGCTGCGTCCGCTGCGGACGCCGGCGTTCCAGCCGGGGAGCACGGGCAGCATGGTCTGAGCGGCCCGGCCCGGGCCCGGGTGGTCTCCCCGTCAGCCTCCCCAGGTCCAGTCGGCGACCTCCGGCAGGTCCGTGCCGTGCTCACGGATCCAGTCGTGGTGGCGCGAGCGGGCGTCGGCCATGCTCTGGCGCAGGGCGGCGGCCCGCACCCCGAGGCCGGGCACCCGGTCGATGACGTCCATCACCAGGCGATAGCGGTCGAGGTCGTTGCGGACGACCATGTCGAAGGGCGTGGTCGTCGTCCCCTCCTCCTTGTAGCCGCGGACGTGCAGATGGGGGTGGCCGGCGCGGCGGTAGGCGAGGCGGTGGATCAGCCAGGGGTAGCCGTGGTACGCGAAGATCACCGGCTTGTCGCGGGTGAAGAGCGCGTCGTACTCGAAGTCGGTCATGCCGTGCGGATGCTCGTCGTACGGCAGCAGCCGGGCCATGTCGACGACGTTGACGACCCGCACGGCGAGCCGGGGCGCGTGGCGGCGCAGCAGTTCGGCCGCCGCCAGGACCTCCTGGGTCGGAACGTCGCCGGCGCAGGCCAGGACCACGTCGGGCCCGGCGCCGCCCGCTCCGTCCGCCGCGGCGGGACCGTGCTCGGTGCCGGCCCACTCCCACACCCCGGCGCCGCGCGCGCAGTGGGCGCGGGCCTCGTCCATGGTCAGCCAGTCGAAGCAGGGCTGCTTGCCGGCGACGACCACGTTCACGTAGTCGCGGCTGCGCAGCACGTGGTCGGCGACGGACAGCAGGGTGTTGGTGTCCGGCGGCAGATAGACCCGGACGACCTCGGGGCTCTTGTTGAGGACGTGGTCGACGAAGCCGGGGTCCTGGTGGGAGAAGCCGTTGTGGTCCTGGCGCCACACGTGCGAGGTGAGCAGGTACGTCAGTGAGGCGACGGGGCGCCGCCAGGGCAGCCGGCGCGCGGTGCGCAGCCATTTGATGTGCTGGTTCACCATCGAGTCGACGATGTGGGCGAAGGCTTCGTAGCAGGAGAACAGGCCGTGCCGGCCGGTGAGGAGGTAGCCCTCCAACCAGCCCTGGCACACGTGCTCGGAGAGGATCTCCATCACCCGGCCGTCGTGGGCCAGGTGCTCGTCGGTGGGCAGCGTGCGCGTCTGCCACGCCTTGGCGGTGGCGCCGTAGAGGGCGTCGAGCCGGTTGGACGCGGTCTCGTCGGGGCCGACGACGCGGAAGTCGCGGCGCTCGGCGGTGGCGCCCATCACGACGGCGAGGAAGTCGCCGAGGACCCGGGTGGGCTCGTGGCGCGCGGCACCGCGGCGCTCCACGTCGACGGCGTGGTCGGCCAGCGGCGGCAGGGGCAGTTCGCGCAGCAGCAGCCCGCCGTTGGCGTGCGGGGTGGCGCCGAGGCGGCGCTGGCCGGTCGGGACGCAGCCGAGGACCTGGGCGACCGGTCGGCCGGTGGGGTCGAAGAGCTCTTCGGGGCGGTACGAGCGCAGCCACGCCTCCAGCTGCCGCAGGTGCTCGGGGCGGTCGCGGACCCCGGCGAGCGGCACCTGGTGGGCGCGCCAGGTGTCCTCGACGGGGACGCCGTCGACGGTCGCGGGCCCGGTCCAGCCCTTGGGGGTGCGCAGGACGATCACGGGCCAGCGGGGCCGTTCGCGCACCCCGTCGCGGCGGGCGGTGCGCTGGATCTCCTCGATGCGGTCGAGGCAGGCGTCCATGGCCGCCGCCATCGCCCGGTGCACGGCTTGGGGCTCGGCGCCGGTGACGTGCACGGGTTCGTGGCCGTGGCCGCGCAGCAGGTCGTCGAGTTCGCCGCGGGGCAGTCGGGCGAGCACCGTCGGGTTGGCGATCTTGTAGCCGTTGAGGTGCAGGATCGGCAGGACGGCGCCGTCGTGCACCGGGTCGAGGAAGGTGGTGCCGTGCCAGGACGCGGCGAGCGGCCCGGTCTCCGCCTCCCCGTCGCCGATCACGCAGGTGACCAGCAGATGGGGGTTGTCGAACGCGGCACCGTAGGCGTGGGCGAGGGAGTAGCCGAGTTCGCCGCCCTCGTGGATGGAGCCGGGCGTCTCGGGCGCCACGTGGCTGGGCACCCCGCCGGGGAAGGAGAACTGCCGGAACAGCCGCTCCATGCCGGCGGCGTCCCGGGTGACGTCCGGATACGTCTCGGTGTATGTGCCCTCCAGCCAGGAGCCGGCGAGGACGGCGGGGCCGCCGTGCCCCGGTCCCCAGACGCACAGCGCGTCCAGGCCCCGGCCGCTGATGACCCGGTTGAGGTGGGTGTAGACGAGGTTGAGGCCGGGTGAGGTGCCCCAGTGGCCCAACAGCCTCGGTTTGATGTGCTCGGGGCGCAGGGGTTCGGTGAGCAGGGGGTTGGCCATCAGGTAGATCTGTCCGACGGCCAGGTAGTTGGCCGCGCGCCAGTGCGCGTCGAGGGCGGCGAGTTCGGTGTCGGTGATGCGGCTGCGGAGGGTCACGGTGCTGTCGTTCATGGCGGTTTCCTCGACGCGTGCTGGGCGGGACCGGGCGGCCGGTCGGGTCAGGGGCCGTACCAGACCGTGGTGACCTCGCAGAACTCCCGGATGCCGTGTCCGGACAGCTCCCGGCCGTAGCCGGAGCGCTTGACGCCGCCGAAGGGGAGCGCGGGGTGGGAGGCGGTCATGCCGTTGAAGAAGACGCCGCCGGCTTCGAGGTCCCGTACGCAGCGGGCCATCTCCCGCTCGTCGCGGGTCCACACGTTGGAGCTGAGCCCGAAGGGGGTGTCGTTGGCGATCCGCAGCGCCTCGTCGAGCCCGGCGGCCCGGTAGACGGTGGCGACGGGCCCGAAGGCTTCCTCGCGGTGGATGCGCATGCGGGCGTCGACGTCGGTGAGGACGGTGGGCAGGTAGTACCAGCCGCGGTCGTGCCCGTCGGGCCGGCCGGCGCCGCAGCGGGCGCGGGCGCCGTGGGCGAGGGCGTCCTCGACGAGCGCTTCGAGGTCGGTGCGCCCCTGTTCGGTGGCGAGCGGGCCGATCTCGGTCGTCTCCTCCATCGGGTCGCCCACGACCAGGGCCCGCATCCGGGCGGTGAAGCCCTCGCAGAAGGCGTCGTACACGTCGGCGTGGACGATGAACCGCTTGGCGGCGATGCAGGACTGGCCGTTGTTCTGCACCCGGGCGACGACGGCGGTGTCCACGGCGCGCTCCAGGTCGGCGGAGGGCATGACGAGGTACGGGTCGCTGCCGCCGAGTTCCAGCACGGTCTTCTTGACCTCGTCGCCGGCGACGGCGGCGACGGCCCGGCCGGCGGGTTCGCTGCCGGTGAGGGTGGCCGCGGCCACCCGGTCGTCGCGCAGCACGGCCTCGACGGCGCCCGATCCGATGAGCAGGGTCTCGAAGCAGCCTTCGGGCCAGCCGGCGCGGCGGAAGAGGTCCTCCAGGTACAGGGCGGTCTGGGGCACGTTCGACGCGTGCTTGAGCAGGGCGGTGTTGCCGGCCATCAGGGCGGGCGCGGCGAAGCGGACGACCTGCCACAGGGGGAAGTTCCACGGCATGACGGCGAGCACCACGCCGACGGGCCGGTAGCGCACGACGACCCGTGCTGCCCCGGCGTCGCGGACGTCGTCCGGGCCGGGGTGCTCGTCCGCGAGGAGTTGCTCGGCGTGGGCGGCGTACCAGCGCATCGCGCGGGCGCACTTCGCGGCCTCCGCGCGGGCCTGGGTGAGGGGCTTGCCCATCTCGGTGGTGACGGTGCGGGCGATGCGGTCGGCGTCCTCGTCGAGCAGGGTGGCGGCCCGCAGCAGCAGACGGGCCCGGTCGGCGAAGCCGGTGGTGCGCTGGCCGACGAAGGCGGCGCGGGCCAACGCGATCCGTTCCTCGATCCCGTCGCCTCCGATCGCCTCGAAGGTCTTCAGCGTCTCGCCGGTGGCGGGGTTCACCGTGGCGATGGGCATGGTTCGTGTCCTCCTGGGTCCTGGGCGCCCCGCGCGGCCCGGTCGCCGGGGAGCGGTCCCGGTCACCGGGTGCCCGTCGGGGCGGGCCGGATACGCGCGTCGGGCGGCGGGCGCCCCCCGGTGCGTACGGCGCCCCTACGACCTTCGCCCTCCCCCGCCCGGGCCGCAATCGCGGTGGGCATTCGGCCGCTGCGCGGCTGGGCCGTTCAGCCGGCGCGGCTCACCAGCCGCAGTTGGACGTCCTTCTCCTGGTCGCCGGCGGCCGTGCCCTGCCGTTGGACGTCGAACGCGGCGGCCAGGGTCTCCGTCATCCGGTCGACCGCCCAGTAGCCGCCCTGCATCTCCGCCTCCACGGCGTCGGTCAGCGGCACGGGGCCGGTCGTGGCCGCTGCGGGCTGGACGTCGAAGGTCGCCGTCCACACCGTCGGATGGCCCACGGAGACGTACTCGGGCCGGTCACCGGCCGCGCGGTCACAGGTGTAGGACCGGCGCAGCACCTCGAAGACGGCGTGTGCGTCCTCCTTGGTGCAGCCGGTGATCGTCACCACGACGGGCTCGGGGTGCTGGTCCGCACTGTTCACGGTGATCCCTCGCTTAGGGCGTGTGTCACGGAGCGCGCCGGCCGGGCGCCCGCCCCCTCCAGGCTGGCCCGCACCGGCCCCGGATGCGAGTCGGGCGCCGCTACTGGGGCGTGTCCGGGCCCACCACCGGGGCTCGGTGACCGACGCGCCACCTGGGCTCAGGGCAGCCTGCGGTTGGCGAGGACCGGAACGGCACGGCGTACGGCCGCCACCTCGGCGAGGTCGACGTCGGCGACCAGCAGGCCGGGGCCGGCCTGGAGCCGGTCGCGCACGGTCCCGTCGGGGGCGACGACGGCGCTGTGGCCGATGCCGGTGGGCGCCTTCGGGGCCGTGTCGGGGGCCGGTGCGGCGGGCTCCGCCTGGTCGACGGCGGCGACCCAGAGGGTGGCGTCCAGGGCGCGGGCCCGGATCAGCAGCTCCCACTGCTCGCGCTTGCCCTCGCCGGCGCCCCAGGACGCGGGCAGCAGGGTGAGCTGGGCGCCCGCGTCGGCGTGGGCCCGGAACAGCTCGGGGAAGCGGACGTCGTAGCAGGTCGCGAGGCCGACGCGAACGTCGGCGAGGTCGACGGTGACCACGCTGGACCCGGCGGCGACGGTGGCGGACTCGGCGAAGCCGAAGGCGTCGTACAGATGGATCTTGTCGTAGGAGGCTTCGACGCCGGGCCCGGTCGCCAGCAGGGTGTTGGTGACCTTCCCGTCGGCCGCGGGGGTGAACATCCCGGCGACCACGACGAGCCCGGTCTCCTTGGCGATCTGGCGCACCGCGGTGGCCCAGGGCCCGTCGAGGGGCTCCGCCAGGGGTGCGAGTCGGGTGCCGAAGCAGGCCATGGTGGCTTCGGGGAAGGCGATCAGCCGGGCGCCCGCGTCGGCGGCGAGCCGTGCCTGTTCCCGTACCAGGTCGAGGTTGGCGACGGGGTCGGGACCGCTGGTGATCTGGCTCAGGGCGATGCGCATGGACGTCCCCACGGGTGTCGGACGGACCTGGTCTCGCCTCCAGGATGCGCCATCGCTCCGCACGCCGGGGAGCCGCCCCGTCCCGGTGGGGCGAAGGCGTCGGCCCCGCCCGTGGGGGCGGGGCCGGGCTGAGGGGCGTCGTTGGAGGTCAGGCGAGGTCGAGCGGGAGGGAGCCCGAGAGGATCGGTACGGGGAGGAAGTTGCCGTCACCCGGACCGCAGGTGGGGGTGGTGACGCGGGTGTTCGAGATGTTGGTGCCCGCGGCGAACCGCCCGTCACGGCTGTTGACGAAGGTGGTGAAGTGGTCGGCCTGCCGGCTGGAGTAGAACATGCACTGCTGGAGGTTGACGTACCGGCCGGCCGTCAGGTCGATGGTCTTCACGGACGTGAACAGGTCCACCAGGAGCCAGTCGCTGAACCCCGCGTAGCACCAGGGTTCGGTGTCGGGGGTGTTGGAGACGTTGGTGCCGGTGGAGAAGAAGTCGAAGCCCTTGGGGACGATCGTGGTGAGGTGGTCGTCGAGGCTCTGCGAGTAGTACACGCACTGGTGCAGGTTGAGGTACCGCCCCGCGCTCAGGTCGAGCGCCGCCATCCGGGTGTTCGGGGTGTCGATCAGGTAGCGGCCGTCCCCGGGGCCGCAGACGGGGCCGGTCTGGGCGGTGTTGGAGACGTTGGTGCCGCCCAGGAAGCGCCCGTCACGGCTGGGCACGGCGGTGGTGAGCCACTGCCCGCGGATGGTGCCGCTGTCGTAGTACACGCACTGGTGCAGGTTCAGATAGCGCACCGCCTCGGGCTGTTGCCGGCCCGCGCTCTGCCCCGGGTCGGGTGCGGCGGCCCCGGCGTGGGCCGGGCCGGGCAGCAGCCCGAGCACCAGGGCGCCGACCGCGGCGGCCAACCAGGCCCTGACACGTCCTCGCAGACGCATGACGACCTACTTTCCTCTGTCTGTCGCGACCTCTCGCGGTCCGTCCGCGATGAGGGACGCGATCAGCACAGCACCGACGGTCAGCGGCCGGGAATGGCCGGAGCAGGAGGTTCAGCCCAAGAGGTGACGGCGGCAGAGCCGTTCGCCCGAGCGCCCTCCAGCGCGCAGCAGCCCGCAGAACAGGGGCCCTGGAAAGAGCGCCGGAACCGGCCATTCCGCGGCCCCGCGAGGGGCCGGAACGACCGGACGAGCCACGCAAAGGCACAGAAATGCACCGATCGCAACGGGGTGCAACGGGGAGCAAGCGGACGTATCCCCAGAGGGCAAGGTCACAGCCTTGCGCCCTCCTGCGGCTTGAGGCCCATGGCCTAGCATCCGACCATGACCGTGCTTCCCGACGACGGGTTCGCCCTCGCCTCCGAGTTCCCGGACGCCACGCACGCGCAATGGCAGCAGTTGGTCGCCGGCGTGCTGCGCAAGGCGGGCAGGGACGTGCCGCCCGAAGCGGCGGAAGACGCACTGGCCACCACGGTGGAGGAACACCTCGCCACCCGCCCGCTCTACACGGCGGACCACGGCCCTTCGAGCCCCGGGCTCCCCGGCTTCGCCCCCTTCACCCGCGGCGGCACGCCGGACGGCGGCACGACGTCCGGGTGGGACGTGCGCCAGCGGCACGACCGCCCCGACCCCGCCGCGACCAACGAGGCCGTCCTCGCCGACCTGGAGCACGGCGTCACGTCGCTCTGGCTCGCCGTCGGGGCGGCCGGCGTCCCGGTCGCCGCCCTGCCCGCCGCCCTGGACGGCGTGCTGCTGGACCTCGCGCCCGTCGTCCTGGACGCCGGGGACGCGTTCGACGACGCCGCGCGAACGCTGCTGGCGCTCTTCGACGAGCGGGGCGTCACCCCGGCGGCGGGGAACCTGGGTGCCGACCCGCTCGGACACGCCGCGCGCACGGGCAATTACGACGCGGTGCCGGACGCCTTCGGTGCGGCCGGCGCGCTCGCCCGGCGCTGCCACGAGCGGCACCCGGGTCTGCGCGCCCTGACCGTGGACGCCCTGCCGTACCACGAGGCGGGCGCGTCCGCCGCCCAGGAGCTGGGCTGTTCGCTGGCGGGCGGACTGACGGCGCTGCGCGAGCTGACCGCGGCGGGGCTCCCGGTGGCGGCGGCCCTCGATCAGCTGGAGTTCCGGTACGCGGCCACCGCCGACCAGTTCCTGACCATCGCCAAGCTCCGCGCGGCCCGGCGCACCTGGGCGCGGGTCGCCGAGGCGTGCGGGGCGACCGGGGCGGCGGGCGCCCAGCGGCAGCACGCGGTGACCTCCACGGTGATGATGACCCGGCGCGACCCGTGGGTGAACATGCTGCGGACCACGGTCGCCTCCCTCGCTGCGGGCGTGGGCGGCGCGGACGCGGTGACCGTGCTCCCCTTCGACCACGCGCTGGGCCTGCCGGACGCCTTCTCCCGTCGGATCGCCCGCAACACCTCCACGGTCCTCGTGGAGGAGTCGCACGTGGCGCGGGTCATCGACCCGGCGGGCGGCTCCTGGTACGTGGAGCGGCTCACCGACGAACTCGCGCACGCCGCCTGGGAGTGGTTCCAGGAGATCGAGGGCGCCGGCGGCCAACTCGCCGCGCTCCGCTCCGGGCTGGTGGCCGAGCGGATCGACGCGACCTGGCGCGAGCGCCGCGGCAAGCTGGCCAAGCGCCGCGAACCGATCACGGGCGTCAGCGAGTTCCCGCTGCTCGACCAGGCCGCCGTGGAGCGCGATCCGGCACCGGCGCCGGCGTCGGGCGGGCTGCCGCGGGTGCGGCGCGACGAGGACTTCGAAGCGCTGCGCGCCCGCTCGGACGCGCACCTGGCCGCCACCGGCACCCGGCCCCGGGTGTTCCTCGCGGCCCTCGGCCCGGCGTCCGCGCACACCGCGCGCGCCGCGTTCGCGGCCAACCTGTTCCAGGCGGGCGGCGTGGAGGCCGTCCACGACCCGGTCTCCGTGGACGCGGCCGGCGTGGGCGCCGCGTTCGCCGCCAGCGGCGCGGAGCTGGCCTGCATCTGCTCCAGCGACGCGCTGTACGCCGAGCACGCGGCCGAGGTGGCGCGGGCGTTGAAGGACGCCGGCGCCCGCCGGGTCTATCTCGCGGGACGCCCCGGCGACCTGCGCGAAGCCCTGGAGCAGGCCGGGGTGGACGAGTTCGTCGCCCTGGGCGGCAACGCCGTCGACACCCTCACCCGTGCCCTGAACCTGATCGGAGTGGCGTGATGACCATCCCCGACTTCACCCGGATCCCCCTGGGCCCGGGCGTCGCGAACGCCTCCGAGGACCAGTGGCGCTCCGCGGTCAAGGAGTCCACCGGCCTGGCCGCCGACGACCTGGTGTGGCAGACGCCCGAGGGCATCGGGGTCAAGCCGCTGTACACCGAGGAGGACCTCGCCGGGCTGGACTTCCTGGGCACCTTCCCCGGCGTCGCGCCGTATCTGCGCGGCCCGTACCCGACGATGTACGTCAACCAGCCGTGGACGATCCGCCAGTACGCCGGGTTCTCCACCGCCGAGGAGTCCAACGCCTTCTACCGGCGCAATCTGGCGGCCGGTCAGAAGGGCCTGTCGGTCGCCTTCGACCTGCCGACCCACCGCGGCTACGACTCCGACCACCCGCGGGTGACCGGCGACGTGGGCATGGCGGGGGTGGCCATCGACTCGATCTACGACATGCGCCAGCTCTTCGACGGCATCCCGCTGGACCGGATGAGCGTGTCGATGACGATGAACGGCGCCGTGCTGCCGGTGCTGGCGCTGTACATCGTCGCCGCCGAGGAACAGGGCGTGCCGCCCGAGAAGCTGGCCGGGACCATCCAGAACGACATCCTCAAGGAGTTCATGGTCCGCAACACCTACATCTATCCGCCGGGCCCCTCGATGCGGATCATCTCCGACATCTTCGCCTTCACCTCCCAGCGGATGCCGCGCTACAACTCGATCTCCATCTCCGGCTACCACATACAGGAGGCCGGGGCGACGGCCGACCTGGAGTTGGCGTACACCCTCGCGGACGGCATGGAGTACCTGCGCGCGGGCATCGGCGCCGGGCTGGACGTGGACGCGTTCGCGCCCCGGCTGTCGTTCTTCTGGGCGATCGGGATGAACTTCTTCATGGAGGTCGCCAAGTTGCGGGCCGCGCGCCTGCTGTGGGCGAAGCTGGTGCGCACCTTCGACCCGAAGAACCCCAAGTCGCTGTCGCTGCGCACCCACTCGCAGACCTCGGGCTGGTCGCTGACGGCCCAGGACGTCTTCAACAACGTGACCCGCACCTGCGTGGAGGCGATGGCGGCGACCCAGGGGCACACCCAGTCGCTGCACACCAACGCGCTGGACGAGGCGCTGGCGCTGCCGACGGACTTCTCCGCCCGGATCGCCCGCAACACCCAGCTGCTGCTCCAGCAGGAGTCCGGAACGACCCGGGTCATCGACCCGTGGGGCGGCAGCGCGTACGTCGAGCGCCTCACCCACGACCTGGCGCGCCGCGCCTGGCAGCACATCGAGGAGATCGAGCAGGCGGGCGGCATGGCGCGGGCCATCGACGCGGGCATCCCCAAGCTGCGGGTGGAGGAGGCCGCGGCGCGCACCCAGGCGTGGATCGACTCCGGCCGGCAGCCCGTGGTGGGCGTCAACAAGTACCGGGTCGCCTCCGACGAGCAGATCGAGGTGCTGAAGGTCGACAACTCCGCGGTGCGGGCGCAGCAGATCGAGAAGCTGCGGCGGCTGCGGGCGGAGCGCGACGAGGCCGTGTGCCAGGACGCCCTGCGGGCGCTGACCGCGGCGGCGTCCGGCAGCGGCGGGGCCGGTCTGGAGGGCAACCTGCTGGCGCTCGCGGTGGACGCGGCACGGGCGAAGGCGACCGTCGGGGAGATCTCGGACGCCTTGGAGAGCGTGTACGGACGCCACGCTGGACAGATCCGTACCATCTCCGGTGTGTATCGAGGCGAAGTGGACGGATCCCCGTCGGTGACGCGCACCCGGGCGCTGGTGGACCGGTTCGAGGAGTCGGAGGGCCGTCGGCCGCGCATCCTGGTGGCGAAGATGGGCCAGGACGGGCACGACCGGGGGCAGAAGGTGATCGCGACCGCCTTCGCCGACCTCGGTTTCGACGTGGACGTGGGCCCGCTGTTCCAGACGCCGGGCGAGGTGGCGCGGCAGGCGGTGGAGGCGGACGTGCACATCGTCGGCGTCTCCTCGCTGGCCGCCGGTCACCTCACGCTGGTGCCCGCGCTCCGTGCGGAGCTGGCGGCCGAGGGCCGGGAGGACATCATGATCGTCGTGGGTGGGGTGATTCCGCCGCAGGACGTGCCGACGCTGCACGAGGCGGGCGCCGCGGCGGTGTTCCCGCCCGGCACGGTGATCCCGGACGCCGCGCACGACCTGGTCGAGAAGCTGGCCGTCGCGCTCGGCCACGGCGCGTAGGCGCCGGCGGGGTGCCCGTGAAGCCGGCGAAGATCGATCTCGACGCGTACGTGAAGGGGGTGCGGTCCGGGTCGCGGGCGTACGTGGCGCGGGCCGTCACCCTCGTGGAGTCCCGCCGCCCCGATCACCGCGCGCTCGCCCAGGAGTTGCTCACCGAGCTGCTGCCGGACACCGGCACGGCCCGCCGGATCGGCATCAGCGGGGTGCCGGGCGTCGGTAAGTCGACGTTCATCGACGCCCTGGGCACCATGCTCACCGGGCTCGGCCACCGGGTCGCCGTGCTCGCCGTCGACCCGTCGTCGACCCGCACCGGGGGGTCCATCCTCGGCGACAAGACGCGGATGGAGCGGCTGTCCACGGACCCCGCCGCGTTCGTCCGCCCCTCGCCGTCGGCGGGGACCCTCGGCGGGGTGGCGCGGGCGACCCGCGAGACGATGGTGGTGATGGAGGCCGCGGGGTACGACGTGGTGCTGGTCGAGACCGTCGGCGTGGGCCAGTCGGAGGCCGCGGTCGCCCACATGGTCGACACCTTCCTGCTGCTCACGCTCGCCCGGACCGGGGACCAGCTCCAGGGCATCAAGAAGGGCGTCCTGGAGTTGGCCGACGTGATCGCGGTGAACAAGGCCGACGGTCCGCACGAGCGCGATGCCCGCTCCGCCGCGCGTGAACTCGCCGGCGCGCTGCGCCTGATGCGTCCGGCGGACGCCGCCTGGACGGTGCCGGTGCTGTCCTGTAGCGCCCGGACGTCCACCGGTCTGGACGCCGTGTGGGAGCGGGTGGAGCAGCACCAGTCGCTGCTGTCGTCCACCGGTCGGCTGACGGCCAAGCGCCGTGACCAGCAGGTCGACTGGGCGTGGTCGATGGTGCACGACGAGCTGACGGAGCGGCTGCACGGCCATCCCGCCGTGCGGGAGCTCGTACCGGAGTTGGAGCGCGGCGTGCGCGACGGCACGCTGACGGCCACCCGGGCGGCGCAGCAGATCCTCGATGCCTTCGAGCGCCCCCGCTGACGCCGTCGGCTGCCGCCACCAGCTCGTTAGTCTGGGCACATGACCACCTCACATGTGCTGACCTGGGAAGTCGTGGACAACCAGGGGTACGAGACCGCCTGGGTCACCGTGGCGGACGGCGCCTTGACGGCGCGCGGGCGGGCTGTCGGCATCTCCCCCGAGCCGTACTGGATCTCCTACGAGCTGCGCACCGGAACCGCCTTCGTGACCCGAGAGCTGACGGTGACGGCGGAGTCCGCGGACGGGGTGCGCACCGTGGTGCTGCGGCGCGACGACGACGGCCGCTGGAGCGTCGACGGCGAGCCGCGGCCGGACCTCGACGGCGCGCTCGACTGCGATCTGGGGCTCTGCCCGCTGACGAACACCATGCCCGTGCTGCGACACGGACTGCACCTCGTCGACGGTCCGGGCGGCGCCGAAAGGTCCGGCGTCGAGCGGGAGTTCCTCATGGCGTGGGTGTCGGTGCCCGATCTGACGGTCTCCCCGTCCGCCCAGACGTACACCCGGCTGGAGCCCACGGAGGACGGCGGCGCGCTGCTGCGGTACGCCTCCGGGGACTTCCGTCGTGACATCGAGGTCGACGGCGACGGTTTCGTGGTCGACTACCCGGACCTGGCCTATCTCATCGGCCACAGCGAACGCGGCGACGCGCAGTAGAAGGGCGGTTACGGCATGAGGCTCACGGTCCTCGGCGGCGGGGGTTTCCGAATGCCGTTGGTGTACGGGGCGCTGCTCGCCGACCGCGGCGCGGGGCGGGTCACCGAGGTGGTCCTGCACGACCTCGACGCGGGCCGGCTCTCCGCCGTCGCGCGGGTCCTCGCCGACCAGGCGGCCGGGGTGCCCGACGCGCCCGCGGTGTCGGTGACCCGTGACCTCGACGAGGCGCTGCGGGGCGCGGACTTCGTGTTCTCCGCGATCCGGGTCGGGGGGTTGTCGGGCCGGGCGGCCGACGAGCGGATCGCGCTCGCGGAGGGGGTGCTCGGGCAGGAGACGGTGGGCGCCGGCGGCATCGCGTACGGACTGCGCACCGTCCCGGTGGCCCGCGCGATCGCCCGGCGGATCGCGGCCCTCGCGCCCGACGCCTGGGTCATCAACTTCACCAATCCGGCGGGCCTGGTGACCGAGGCGATGGCCCGTCACCTCGGCGGGCGGGTGATCGGGATCTGCGACTCGCCGGTGGGGCTGGGGCGGCGGGTGGCCCGGGTGCTGGGGGTCGACCCGGACGCCGCGTTCTTCGACTACGCGGGGTTGAACCACCTGGGCTGGCTGCGCGGGGTGCGCGTCGGGGGCGAGGACGTCCTGCCCCGACTGCTGGCCGATCCCGAGCTGCTCGGCTCCTTCGAGGAGGGCAGGCTCTTCGGCCCCGAGTGGCTGCACACCCTGGGCGCGGTCCCCAACGAGTACCTGCACTACTACTACTTCAACCGGGAGACGGTGCGGGCCTACCGGGAGGCCGAGCAGACCCGCGGGGCCTTCCTCGACGGGCAACAGGCCCGGTTCTACGCGGCGATGGAGCGCGCCGACACCCCGGCGCTGGCGACCTGGGACCGCACCCGCGCCGAACGCGAGGCCACGTACATGGCGCACAACCGCGAAGCGGCGGGCGCGGGCGAGCGCGACGGGGCGGACCTGGAGTCCGGGGGGTACGAGCAGGTCGCCCTCGCCCTGATGCACGCCATCGCCCACGACCGCCGCACCTCCTTGATCCTCAACGTGCGCAACCGGGGCGCCCTGGCGCTGCTGGACGCGGACGCGGTGGTGGAGGTGCCCTGCACGGTGGACGCGAACGGTGCGCACCCGCTCGCCGTGGCCCCGCTGCCCGATCACGCCGGCGCCCTGGTGGGCGCGGTGAAGGCGGTGGAGCGCGAGGTGCTGGCCGCGGCGGAGACCGGCTCGCGGGCCCGGGCGGTGGCCGCGTTCGCCCTGCATCCGCTGGTCGACTCGGTGGCTGCGGCCCGTCGGCTGGTGGACGCGTACACGGCCGCCCATCCGACGCTGGCGTACCTCACGGCCTGAGCCTTCCGCGCCGGTGGGCGGCGGGGTCGCCCACAGGCGCTGCGGGGGGTGCGCCGATAGAATCGAGGCATGGCTGAGCGCCACGGCGCGCCCGCCGCCCCCGAGCTCGTCATCGAAACGGACGAAGGTTCCACGGTGATGAGCCCGAGTCGGGTCTATCACGTCGGGCGCGACCCCTTGAGCGACATCGTCATCGACGACGACCGGGTCTCCTGGCACCACGCGGTGCTGCGGACGGAACACGGCCACTGGACCGTCGAGGACGAGCAGAGCACCAACGGCACGTTCGCCGACGGAGCCCGGGTGCGGTCCTGGGAGGTGGGTGCGGGCAGCGAGCTGCGGTTCGGCAACCCGGCCGACGGCCCGCGCGCGGTGCTGGTGCGCCGTCCCCCGCCCAAGGCCGGGCTGCCGGTGGCGGTGCCGGGGGCCACCGGCACCTTCCGCGCGCCGACGTCGGTGCGTCCACTGCCGGCGCGCACGGTCCGGATCGGGCGCTCCACGGACAACGACCTCCAGGTGCACGACCTGACGGTCTCGCGCCACCACGCCGAGTTGCGGGCGCGCCCCGGCGGGAACTACGAGATCGTCGACCTCGACTCGCACAACGGCACCTTCCTCAACGGCGAGCCCGTCTCCGTCGCCGCCGTGGGCCCCGGTGACGTGGTCGGCATCGGCCACTCCGCCTTCTGCCTCGTCGGTGACGAGCTGCGGGAGTACGTGGACACCGGCGAGATCGGCCTCGACGTGCAGGACCTGACCGTCACCGTCGACCGGGGCCGCAAGACCCTGCTCGACGCGGTGTCGTTCCCAGTCGGCGAGAAGTGCCTGCTCGCGGTGGTCGGTCCGAGCGGCGCGGGCAAGTCGACCCTGCTCAACGCGTTGACCGGGCTGCGCCCCGCCGACCGCGGCACCGTCTGGTACGACGGCCGGGACCTCTACCACGACTACGCGGAGTTGCGCCGGCGCATCGGCCTCGTCCCGCAGGACGACATCCTGCACACCCAGCTCACCGTGCGGGCGGCCCTCGGGTACGCGGCCGAGTTGCGCTTCCCCCAGGACGCGGCGCCCGCCGAGCGGCGCGAGCGCGTCCTGGAGGTGATCCGCGAACTGGGTCTGAAGGAACGCGCCGACCAGCACGTCCACTCGCTCTCCGGCGGCCAGCGCAAGCGCGTCAGCGTCGCGCTGGAGCTGCTGACCAAGCCGTCGCTGCTCTTCCTGGACGAGCCCACGTCCGGTCTGGACCCCGGGATGGACCGCTCGGTGATGCAGATGCTGCGCTCGCTCGCCGACGACGGGCGGACCGTGGTGGTCGTGACGCACAGCGTGTTGAGCCTGGACGTGTGCGACCGGCTGTTGGTGTTGGCGCCGGGCGGGCGGATCGCTTACTACGGTCCGCCGGACGAGGCGCTGGCCTACTTCGGCCACGAGCGGTGGCCCGAGGCGTTCGAGGCGTTCGAGAACGACCGGGACCGCGACTGGGCGGGGGCGTACCGCTCCTCCCCGTACCACCGCCGGTACGTCACCGACGCCTCCTCGCAGCCGAGGGGCCCGGTCGGCGGGACGTCGGGCGCACCGCCGCCCCCGCCGATCGAGCCGCAGAGCTGGGGCGCCCAGCTGTGGACGCTGGTGCGGCGCTACGCGCGGGCGCTGAGCGCGGACCGCACGTTCCTGGTCGTGATGATCGCGCTGCCGTTCGTGATGGGTGCGATGGCCCGGGCGCTCGCGGGCAGTGCGCTCACGGCGCAGACCGCGCTCAACGCGCTGTTGATCCTGTGCGTGGGCGGGGTGCTGACGGGCGCCGCGAACGCGGTGCGGGAGTTGGTGAAGGAGCGGGTGATCTACCAGCGGGAGCGGGCGGTGGGGTTGTCGCGGTCGGCGTACTTGATGTCCAAGGTGGTGGTGCTCGGCACGGTGACCGTGGTCCAGGCGGTGGTGCTCACCCTCGTGGGCCTCGCGGGCGTGTCGCTGAACGCGCCGGGCGGCAGCGGGGTGCTCCTCCCACCGCTGGTGGAACTCACGCTCGCGGTGGCCCTGCTGTCCTTCACCGCGATGATGCTGGGGCTGCTGATCTCCGCGCTGGTGCGCAAGGAGGAGGTCACCATGCCGCTGCTGGTGCTCCTCGCGATCGTCCAGGTGGTGTTCTGCGGTGCGCTGTTGAAGCTGGACGGACTGCCGGTGGCGGAGCAGTTGGCGTGGCTGGTGCCGTCGCGGTGGGCGCTGGGGGCGATGGCGTCCACGATCGGGCTGTCCCGGCTGGTGCCGGGGAGCCTGACGGCGGATCCGCTCTTCGAGCACTCCGTGTCGGTCTGGCTGTTGGACATGGGCATGATGGTGGTGCTGGCCGTGCTGTACGGCTGGCTGGTCGCTGTGCTCCTGCGCCGTCAGGAGCCGACGGTGATGCGGAAGTAGCGCCGTGTGCGCCGCCGACCACGCCCACAGCGCCCGGGAGCCGGGTTTCGAGCCCACGCACGTGGTGCCCCCCGACGGCATGTCCGCCTGGGAGACCCCGGACGACTCCCGGCCCACGGACGTCCTGGACCCGCTGCTGCCGGTGCGGCTCGCCGACCGCCGGGGCGACTGGGGCCGGATCGTGTGTGCGAACGGCTGGTCGGCGTGGGTCGACGGGCGGCTGCTCGTCTCCGTGCCCCAGGCGCCGCCGGCCACCGGTCGCCCGTTGACCCGCACGGCCGACCAGCGTCCCCAGCTGGCGAAGGTCGCCGAGGCCGTCGGGCGCTACCGCAGCGCCGTGGACGACCTCGCGGAGGGGCGGATCGACCGCGAGACCTTCCGGCGCCGCACCCGGGGGGTGCGGGTGGGGGTGGTGGTCGACGGGGAGTCGGTCTGGCTGTACGAGGCGGAGCACGAGCGCTGGGTGTACGGCGACGGCAGCCGGCTGAGCACGTTCGCGGTCTCGGCGCCACCGGCGGGCGAGCACGCGCACGGTCCGACCCGTGACCGGGAGCCCACCGACGAGCAGGACTCCTGGGACGAACAGGAGTCGTGGGAGGAGCGGCAGTCGTGGGAGGAGCGGCGCTCCTCGGACGACGACGACTCGGATGACCACGAGCACGAGCACGAGCACGACCACCGCCATCACCACGACCGCGGGTCGGACGACTGGTCCTCCGACGACGAGGGCTCCCCCGCCGGCGACGAGCCGACCCGGCCGTGGCGCCCGGACTCCGACGGCCACCCGCCCACCCGGGTGGGCGGTGAGCCCTGATGGCCCGGGACCGGGACGTCGGCAGGGCCGTCGGCAGGGACACCGAGCGGGACGTCGACCCGGTGTCCGGCCGGCCGTCGGAGCTGCTCGGGCGGCGCATCGCCGGCTACCGGATCGACGAGGAGGTCGGGCGCGGCGGCATGGCGGTGGTGTACCGGGCCCGGGACCTGCACCTGGACCGTACGGTCGCGCTGAAGCTGCTGGCGCCCGAACTCGCCCGCAACGACACGTTCCGCAAGCGGTTCACCCATGAGTCGCGGGTGGCGGCGGCCATCGACCACCCGCACATCGTGCCGGTCTTCGAAGCGGGCGAGACGCAGGGCCTGCTGTACATCGCCATGCGCTACGTCCCCGGGCAGGACCTGCGGGCCCTGCTGAACCGGGAGGGGCCGCTGCCCTTCCCCAAGGCGATGCGGATCGCCGCCCAGGTCGCCTCGGCGCTCGACGCGGCTCACGACCACGACCTGGTGCACCGGGACGTGAAGCCGGGGAACGTGCTGGTCGCGGAGGGCACCGACAGCGACCACCCGGAGCACGTGTACCTCACGGACTTCGGACTGACGAAGAAGTCGCTGTCGCTGACCGGGTTCACGACGGTGGGTCAGTTCGTCGGCACCCTCGACTACGTGGCGCCGGAGCAGATCTCCGGGCGCCCGGTGGACGGCCGGTGCGACGTGTACGGCCTCGCCTGCGTGGTGTACGAGATCCTGGCCGGGGCGCCGCCGTTCCAACGCGACGACGACATGGCCCTGTTGTGGGCGCACCAGTTCGATCCGCCTCCTCCGCTGACGGCGCGCCGCCCGGACCTGCCGCACGCGGTGGACGCGGTGGTGGCACGGGCGTTGGCGAAGAGCCCGGACGACCGGTACGACACCTGCGGACGGTTCGTCGCGGCGCTGCGGGCGGCGGCGAGCCGCGGCGACCGGACGCCGTCGCGGGTGGTGCCCCTCGCCGAGGAGCCGGAGCGCCCCGGGGCTCCGCCGGCGCCACCCGCTTGGGCGCGCCCGGTCTTTCCCGGCCTCAGGGCGCCGTTGCCTTGACGGGCGCGGGGAACTGCTCGACCAGCCCACCACCGGGCAGTGGGGCCCAACGCTCCCCGCAGTGCAACGGCGGCCATGCCCACAGGCGCGGAGCCCCCGGGCCCGCGGGCTCCTCCCGCGCGATCAAGGGCACGAAGGGCAGAGGGGGCTACGCGGCCACGACCTACGCGTTGTCCCCTGACGCCGAGCGGCGGCGGACCGCGCCGACGAGCAGCCCGGCCAGGAGCCCGGTGACCAGTCCCCACAGGGCCGCCGCGCCCAGCGCCGTACCCCAGTGGGGCAGCAGTTGCACCCGGGCGGCGAGTGCGCCGCCGACGTCGCCGAGGCCGAACAGCGACAGCCCGTAGCTCACGTCGACCCGGCACAGGAGGGAGACCATGAGCACGGTGAGGACCAGCGCCACCGCCATCCGGAAGGCGTGGTGCCAGGGGCGGAGCGGGGCGGGCGTGCGCACCGCCGCCGCGACGGCCGCGACCGACACCAGGACGGCGAAGACGACGAGCAGCCACCAGACGCGGCCCTCCTCGGCCGCGAGCGAGCGCAGGTCGACGGTGGTGCCGCCGGGGGTGCGCAGCACCGCGTCCAGGGCCTTGGGCATCGGCAGCCCGAAGGGGCCTTCGGCCACCCCGTCCCAGGACGCGCCGAGGCCGAAGCTCATCGCGAGCCACGCGAGGTTGGGCAGGCCGAGCAGGACGACCGCGAGGGTCTCCACCGCGTGCCCCCGGGTCGCGGCCACCACCAGGGCGATCACCAGGGCGAGGGCCACGTAGACCAGCAGCAGGGTGACCATGGCGTGGGCGGCCGGGCGCACCACGGCGTGGAAGCGGACCAGTTGGGCGGGGAGCGGGGCCCGGTGGGAGGCCAGCAGCGCGATGGCGAGCAGGGCGGCCAGCCAGATCAGCCCGTACACCAGGGTGAGCGGGACGTCCGCCTCGAAGCCCGCTTCGGCGGAGATGCCGAGCAGGTCGGCGATGTCGGAGACGGTGCCTTCGGGGGTGACGGCGAAGGAGTGACGGGCGACGGCGGCGAGCCCGACGAGGACGAGCGCCCACAGCGCGCCCAGCCGGGCGGCCCAGCCGAGCAGTTCCCGGGCCCCGGCGACCGCCCGCAGGCGCAGGGGGCGCAGGAAGGAGCGGGCGAGGACGAGGGCGCCCGCGAGGGTGACGGAGAGCGGGACGACGGTCAGCTCGACGCCGGTCGCGCTGAGCGGGCCCGCGTTTCCCGTTAGGTCCACGGTGCCGCCGACCGCGAGGACGGCCACCGCGGCGACGACGGTGGGGAAGGCGCCGCCGGGCAGTTCTCCCGCACCGGCCGCCCACAGTCCGAGCGCCGCCGTGGCGAGCGTCGTCACCAGGGCGGCTGCCACGGCGAGGAAGGCTTGCGTCCAGCCGTGGGCCGCGGGGCCGATGGGCCCGTGGGCGACGAGGGGGTCGGCGGGGGCGGGGTGGCTCACGCTGTCACGCTAGGCAGCGGATCGATGTGGCGCGCGTCGAAGGGGGCCGACCGCGTCAGGCCGACGGCTGATGTCCGTTTGCGGATGCTCGGGGCGCGGCGCACACAATGGCGCCAGGGCCTGTCTCAGACCGGCCCCAGGGGCCGGGGACGTACGGACCGGTCCCGCTCCGGGCCGCCGCCCCGGCGTCGCCTGCACACCGCGTCGTGCGTGTGCACCACTTCCGAGCTGGGGAAGAGCCCGTGAGCGCCGAACCTCCGACCTCCGAACGTCCGACCGGCCCGCCGTCCGGCCCGCTCTCCGAGTGGGAGTCCGGCCGGGGCCGGACTCCCTCGACCGAACCGCCCGACGAAGGCTCGGGCGGTGGTGGTGGCGACGGGGGCGGGGGCGGCGGTGGGGGCGACGGCCCGTTCGGCGGCAAGGAGCCCGGCGGCGACGGCAGCCGTCCGTGGTGGCGCTCCACGCCCCGGCTCGTCCTGCTCGTCGTGGGTCTGCTCGCGGCGATCGCACTGACGTTGGTCCTCACCCTCCAGGGGGGCTCGGGCGGCGGTCAGCAGGGGGAGGTGTTCCTCCAGGCCGCGGGGTCCACCGGCCCCGATCCGTACACCGAGTCGAGCGCGAAGAAGAGCGCTCCCCCGGCGTCCACCGCGCAGCCCAGCAGTCCGCCGCAGGGCGGCAACACCGTGCGCGCGGTGCCCGGCGGGACGCCGGGGCTGTACGGGGGCACGCAGGACGTGGCCAGTTGCGACGTGGAACAGCAGATCCGCTATCTGACGGCCAACCAGGACAAGAACAAGGCGTTCGCGTCCGTGGAGGGCATCGCGCCGGACAAGGTGCCCGACTTCCTGCGGTCGCTGACGCCGGTGCAGCTGCGCATCGACACCCGGGTGACCAACCACGGCTTCCGCAACGGCTCGGCCACCTCCTACCAGGCGGTGCTCCAGGCGGGCACGGCCGTGCTGGTGGACGACCGGGGCATGCCGCGGGTGCGCTGTGCCTGCGGCAATCCGCTCACCCGGCCGCAAGAGCTGAAGGGCACGCCCAGGACCACGGGCACTCCCTGGCCGGGCTACGACGCGAAGAAGGTGGTCGTCGTCGAGCCGGCGCCCCAGCCGCTGAACGAACTCGTCGTCTACGACGAGGACGGCAACAGTTGGTTCACCCGTCCCACCGGATCCGACGGCGGCAAGGACCAGAAGACGACCCCGCCGGCGCAGACCCTGCCGTCCACCTGCCCCTCGGTCGCCGACGGGCAGCCGACGCCGGAGAACTGCATCTCCGAACCGCCGTCGACGGCGCCGGCCGAGTCGCCCACGCCCCCGACGACCTCGCCGCCCGAGGGGCAGACGACGCCACCGCCGCCGCCCGAGGAGCCGCCGACGTCACCCGGCGAGGTGCCGCCGACGACGCCCGAGCCGCCGGTGTCGCCGCCCGCCGAGCAGCCGTCACCGCCGGCCGAGCAGAGCCCGGCCCCTTACTGAGCAGCGGCGTCCGCTCCCGCGGCCGGGTGACGGCCCGGCGCGGGTGCGGACGCCGGGCGGTCAGCCCAGTTCCAGGGTGGTGACGCCGAAGACCCGGTCGGCGCGGACGGCGGGCGCGGGCCCGGTGTACATGCGGACGGTCGGGAACTGGGGCGCCAGACCGCGGGCGGTCGCCAGCGCCGCGGCGTCCTGGAGCGCCTCGGGCATGTCGACCGCGACCGGCTCCTCCGCCCCGAGGTGCGCGGTGAGGCTGTCGAACAGCGCTTCCGCGTCCTCTCGGCCGTCGGCGAAGAGCGGGCCGATGCGGTGGGCGTCGCGACCGGGCCGGATCGCGCCGTACCCGGTGATCCGCCCGTCCCGCAGCCGTGCGTACGCGGTGTGGCCGGGCGCGGTGAGCCAGCGGGCGACGAAGTCGCGACGCTCGGCGGGGAAGCACTCGCGGTCGTACGCGGCGATCGCGTCCATCAGTTCGGGCGTGACGGGTACGACGCCGGGGGCGATGCTCCCGGTGCGCAGCGGGCTGCC
This sequence comes from Streptomyces sp. NPDC048057, assembly GCF_040653095.1. Classification (NCBI taxonomy): domain Bacteria; kingdom Bacillati; phylum Actinomycetota; class Actinomycetes; order Kitasatosporales; family Streptomycetaceae; genus Streptomyces; species Streptomyces sp. NPDC048057. Next base: position 54,542 of record NZ_JBEZNF010000018.1, on the reverse strand, counting down.
GCCGTACCGCACGGTGCTGTAGGAGGCGGTGAAGCCGGAGCGCCGGTAGTTGTCCTGCTGGGCGGGGACGGCGTCGAGGCCGATCAGCCGGGTCCCGGCGTGCGGGAGGGCGGCGCGCCAGGTCGCGAGGCCGATGCCCCGGCCGCGGTGGTCGGGCCGCACCAGGTAGAAGCCGAGGAAGGCGAAGGACTGCGAGTAGGTGACGACGGAGACGGCGGAGACGGGCTGTCCGTCGATGCGGCCGAGGAAGAAGCCGCCGGGGTCGGTGGCGTGGAAGCAGGCGACGTCGCCGTTGCCGGGGTTCCAGCCCTCGGCGGCGGCCCACTCGGCGATCTGCTGCCACTCCTCCCGTGTGGCGCTGGTGACGGTGAGGCCGGTGTCCTCCTGGACCCGGGAGGTCGGGTTCGTCATGGCGGGGGTTCCTTTCGGGCGTCGACGCGACGTCACGGGGACGCCGGAGGGGAGCCGCGGTCGCGGCGGTGGTGCTGCGGGGGCCGTCGGTCAGATGAGGTCCATGGCGGCGACCTCGTCGGGGCTGCCGTAGCTGACGGGCCCCTGGAAGCGTCTTCGTGCGGTGGCCAGCCACCAGACGGTGGCTATCAGCAGCACCACGGCCAGGGCCATCGGCGCGTAGTTGAAGGTGGTGGGGGTGATGGGCGAACTGTGCGGCAGCACGAACAGCAGGCTGCTGAGCGCGATCCACACCACCGCGATCGCGGCGACCGGCCGGCCCCAGCGGCCCAGGTTCCAGGGCCCGGGCTGGAACGCGTCGCCGAGGCGCAGCCTGAGGAAGATGGGCACGCCGTAGGCGAGGTACATGCCGACGACGTTGACGCTGACGATGGCGGCGAAGACGGTGTGGGACCACCAGCCGGGGACGGTCAGCGCCAGCGAGCAGCCAGCGGCCAGCCAGACCGCCTTGACGGGGGTGCGGGTGCGCGGGTTGACGCTGTGCCAGTGCCGGGACCCGGGCATGGCCCCGTCGCGGGAGAAGGCGAAGATCTGGCGGGCGTTGCTGGTCATGTTGGCGAGCCCGCAGAAGAGCATGGCCCCGATGACGACGAGGAGCAGGAGTTGGGCGACGCCCGTGCCGAGGGCGTCGACGAGGACCTGCACGGGCGGCGCCGAGGCGTCCGCGGCGGCGGAGTAGTCCCGGATCGAGTGCACGAGGGCGAGCATCAGGACCAGTCCGGCGACGGCGGAGAAGCCGATGGCGCGCATGATGCCGCGGGGGGTGCTGCGGGTGGCGTGCACGGTCTCCTCCGACATGTGGAAGCTGCCGTCGAAGCCGGTGAAGGTCCAACTGGTCACCAGCAGGCCGAGCATGCCCGCGTACACGGCGCTGGTGAATCCGGTGCCGTTCACGAAGTGCGCGGAGAAGGACATCGGTCGGTGCTGCGCGGGGATCAACAGGAGGCAGCCGACGATGACCGTGACGCCGCCGACGAGCCACCAGACCGAGATCCGGTTGACGGTGGCGACCAGCCGCACGGTGTAGGTGTTGGCGAGCGCCTGGAGGAGCAGGATCAGCGCGGTGATGGCGACCGTGCGCGCGCCGGTGACCTGGTAGGGCGGCCACTGCATGGCGACGAACGCCTGGATGAAGGTGGCGGCGGCGTAGGCGGTGGCGGCGGTGCCGCCGACCTGACCGACGAAGTTCAGCCAGCCGGTGTACCAGGACCAGGCGCCGCGGTGGCGTTTGGCGAGTTTTCCGGCGGCGAAATACAGCGCACCGCTGGTGGGGTACGCGGAGGCGATCTCGGCCATCGCGGCGCCGACGAAGAGCACCATGATCGACACCCCGATCCAGCCGAAGACCAGGACCAGCGGACCGCCCGCCACCATTCCGAACCCGAAGGCGGAGAAAATGCCCGAAATGACGTTGATGATGGTGAAGGAGATGGCGAAATTGTCGAAGGCGCGAAACCGTCGGGTCAGTTTCCGCGGATATCCCATCGCGTGCAGCGTCGCGTCGTCGTCGATGGCCACGCTCCCGTCGCCTCGTTGCCGGCGTTTCGACCCGACGGACGTCGTACCTCCGGACACGCTCTGCTCCTTTCCGCGGGCCGGACTGCTGGTCATGAGGCGGGGACGGCGAGCCCGAGCGCACGCCTCGCCTTGGTCAACTGCTCACTGGGGTCGCCGAAGGCGCTCCACGGCATCCTGGCGGCGTACGGCCCCATCGCCACCAGCACCTCGCGCGCCTCCGCCTCCCGTCTCGCGAGATACAGGGCGTGCGCCAGATAGGACAGGTCCAGCACCGGCGTGAAGGGGTAACGGGGCACCTCGGGCAGCCAGTTGTGGTAGCCGTGCATCGCGGCGGACACCCACTGGGGCTGTCGCCAGGTGCGGTACGCGAGCAGGGACGCGGGGTCGTACTCCTCGACGAGGGTGACCAGCGGCAGCAGTCGCAGCGGCGAGGTGACGGGCGCCCGGTGGCTGAGGTAGGAGGCCACGTCCCACCGTGCGCTGGCGGTGCCGCCGTGGCGGGCGAAGAAGTGGGCCAGGAAGCGGTGGTGGGCCTCGCGGTGGAAGCGGTCGAGCCTGAGGACGCGGGCGAACTGCGGCCAGGGCCCGGGGGGCGCGGTGAGCAGCCCGGGGGGCGCCGGGTGGTGGGAGCGCCGGATGCGGGCGAGGGCCAGTTGGGAGACCCAGGGCGTGGGGTCGCGCGGGTACAGCCGTGCGGCGCGCTCGCAGGCGGATTCGGCGATGCCCAGCAGGGTGCCGGTGTGGGCGTCGCCGGCGTCGGCCGCCCGCAGCGCCCTGAGCATGGCGACCCTGGCCCACAGCAGTGCGGACTCGGGGCCGGGCTCTTCGGCGAGCCAGCGTTCGGCCAGGTCCGAGTCGGCGGCTTCGGAGGCGAGGACGAGCGAGCGGTGGGCGCGGGTGCCGAAGTGTTCGCGGGCGTCCTGGAGCACGCGGTGGGCGCCCAGGTAGCGTCCGGCCTTGACGTCGATGCAGGCTCGGGCGAGCTCGTGGTCATCGGCCGCCGGGTGCCACACGTACTGTCCGCCGAATGAGCCAGCAGGCACGTTCTCCTCCCCCGTTTCCCCCGGATGCCGCCGCGCTTCCGCGCTTTCCGGGCCTGGTCACGGCCCGGCGGAATGCGACCGGATCCCTGTGGATCACTGACGGCGGGACCACACCCTACTCATCAACAAGTGAGGGAGAAAACACTCATCCGGGTTACGCACGAGTCCGCCGCCCCCGGAGGGCGTCGGAACTCAACAGCCGCTGGCATATGCCATAGAGACACCTCCGATCAGCCTTTACCATGCCCCGACCAGGATTACCAAGAGCGAAAGGAAGTTAATCACCCGAAGGGGATCCTCCGCCTGATTTTCCGCCATCTCCACTTGGCTCGTTCATTTCTTGACCTGATCTTCGAGACGCATCGGGACCGCCCCCGAATGCCACATCCGAGCGATGATCAAACGATTCACCCAGCTGCTTGTCGCGTCGACACCGCGCGTGATCCGGCTCGTTGTGTCGGCATGATCAACGCTCGACGCGGCGCACTCCTGACGTCGCTGACCCTCGCCGCCGCCCTCGCGACCGGGTTGACGCCCGGCACCGCCAGTGCGCAGTTCGCCCCCGACACCATCACCGTCGACCCCGTCGGACGCCTCGCGAAGGACGGTGCCGTCACCCTCACGGGCACCTACCGATGCTCCTCGCTCCGCTCGGGCACCGTCCTCATCGGCGTCAAGGCCCTCCAGGGGGGCACCCGGGCCGACACCGACGGCACCGTCGCCGTCTGTGACGACCGCGTGCGCACCTGGCGCAGCAGCGGGCGCGCGCACTCCGGCGCCTTCGTTCCCGGCCGTGCGCGCGGCGAAGCCGCCATGGTGGAGCTGGACTTCTCCCGCGGGCTGCCCCTCCCCCACGTCCTCACCCAAGGCCAGGGCGATCTGACGCTGCGCCGCTGAGGGCCCGCCCGGCGCCCCCGCACCCTGTCGCAGCGGTGGGGGGCGCCGCGCTGAGGGCACGTCAGCCGGCCGAGCCCCGGGCCCGCTCCCGTACGCACCGCAGGGTGACGAACTCGAAGGGGCGCAGTTCCACCGTCACCTCCCGCCCGGCGTGCTCCACCGATCCCTGCTCCGCCAGCGGGCGTTCCAGAACGTCGACCGCCCGTACGTCGTCGGCGTCGAAGCCCAGCGCGACCGCCGCCCGGGCCCGCCCGCCGCGGGCCTCGTACAGGCGGACGACGACGTCGCCGCTGCCGTCGTCCGCGAGCTTCACCGCGCTCACGACCACGTCGTCCCGGTCCACGGCCACCAGGGGCGCCACCGGCCCGGTGCCGACGACCACCCGCTCCGGCACGTTGATGCGAAAGCCCTCGCGCACCGCGTCCGTGACCGTCGCCCCCGGCACCAGGGCGTGCCGGAAGCGGTGCACGCCCCGGTCGGTCGTCGGGTCGGGGAAGCGCGGCGCGCGCAGCAGCGAGGCCCGCACCACGGTCGCCGTGCCCCGCTCGCCGGCGCGCACGGTCCGGGTGACGTCGTGGCCGTACGTCGCGTCGTTCACCACCGCCACGCCCCAGCCGCCCTCCTCCAGGTGGACGAAGCGGTGGTTGCACGCCTCGAACTTCGCCGCCTCCCAACTGGTGTTGGTGTGCGTGGGGCGGTACGCATGGCCGAACTGGGTCTCGGTGGCGTACCGCTCGGCGTGCACGTCCAGCGGGAACGACAGCTTCAGGATCTTCTCCGCCTCCTGCCAGTCCACCTCGGTCTCGACGTCGAGGCGCTTGGCGCCCGCGCTCAGCGTCAGGAGCTGGGTGACGCGGGACGCGCCGAAGCTGCGGACCACCCGCACCCCTGCCGACGCGCCCTCGATCACGGGGGTGACCTCGTCGAGAGCGGTCAGCTCGGTGACCGTGTTGCGGTAGTACGCATCGACGTCCCAGGCGTCCCACATCACGGGGGCGTCGGGGTGGAGCTGGAGCAGCCCGACGGCCGCGCCGGGCGCCACCGCCTCGCGCTCGGCGCCGATGTCGTACACGGACACGGCGAGGCCCCGGTCGTCGATCGCCACCTCCAACAGGCCGTTGTCGAGCACGTATCCGCCGCCGTCGCGCGCGGTCAGCCGGGTGCCGCCGCCGGTGGTGGCCGGGGCGGCGCCACCGGCGGGCACGCCGTGGCGCTCGTGCGGGGCCGCGTTGAAGACCAGCGCGGCGCCGGCCGCGGCGTCGCCCGCGAGGGCGCGCTGGGCGTCGCCCACCACGGCGTCGAGTCCGGCCGCGACGCGCGCGTACTCCTCCTCGGCCTCCCGGTGGACCCAGGCGATGGAGGAGCCGGGCAGGATGTCGTGGAACTGGTGCAGCAGCACCGTCTTCCACAGCCGGTCCAGCAGCTCGTACGGATAGCGGAACCCGGTCCGCACGGCGGCGGTCGCGGCCCACAGCTCCGCCTCCCGCAGCAGGTGCTCGCTGCGGCGGTTGCCCTGTTTGGTGCGGGCCTGGCTGGTCAGGGTGCCCCGGTGCAGCTCCAGGTACAACTCGCCGACCCACACCGGCGGTTCGGCGTACTCGGCCTCGGCGCGGTCGAAGAAGTCCGCGGGGCGCTCCCACACGACGGTCGGCGAACCCTCCAGACTGCGCAGCCGGTCGGCCTTGGCGACCATCTCCCGGGTGGTGCCGCCCCCGCCGTCGCCCCAGCCGGTGGGGGCCAGGGAGTGGCGCGCCGCGCCCTTCTCCTTGAAGGTGCGGGCCGCGTGCGCCACTTCACCGCCGGTCAGGGCGCAGGTGTAGGTGTCGACCGGGGGGAAGTGGGTGAAGACCCGGGTGCCGTCGATGCCCTCCCACTGGAAGGTGTGATGGGGGAAGGAGTTCGTCCTCGACCAGGAGATCTTCTGGGTCAGCAGCCGGGTGACGCCCGCGGCCCGCAGGATCTGCGGCAGTCCGGCGGCGAAGCCGAAGGTGTCGGGGAGCCACGCCTCGGTGCACTCCACGCCGAACTCGGCGAGGAAGAAGCGCTGACCGTGGACGAACTGACGGACCATGGCCTCCGCGCCGGGCATGTTGGTGTCGGACTCCACCCACATGCCGCCGACGGGCACGAAGCGACCGTCCGCGACGGCCGCCGTGACCTTCGCGTACACCTCCGGCCGGTGCTCCTTGAGCCAGGCGAACTGCTGGGCCTGCGACATGGCGAAGACGAACCCGTCGTCGGTGGCGCCGCTGTCGCCGGTGGCGTCGATCAGTGCGGTCATGTTCGCTGCGGTACGGGCCACCTTGCGGACGGTCTCCCGCAGCGGCCACAGCCAGGCGGAGTCGATGTGGGCGTGCCCGACGGCGCTGATCCGGTGGGCGGAGGGGGCGGCGGGCGCGGCGAGCACGTCCTTGAGGTGCCGACGGGCAGCGTTCGCCGTGCCGTTCACGTCCTGGAGGTCGAGGGCGTCCAAGGCGCGCGAGAGCGCCCGCAGCACCTCGTGGCGGCGCTCGCCGTCGACGGGCAGCTCCCGCATCAGCTCGTCGAGCACCTCCAGGTCCAGGGCCAGGTGCCAGGTGGACTCGTCGAAGACGGCGAGGTCCATCCGGCCGAGGCGGTACTGCGGGGCGTCCCCCGCGGTCCGCGGATCGCCGAGCGGGGTGGGGCCGAACGCGAACGGTCTGTCGCCGAGGATCACCGGATTGGCCGCGGCCTCGATGTGCAGCGCCACCTCCTCGCCGCCCGCCGCGGGTGATCCGACGCGCACCCACGCGTTGCGCGGGTTGAGGCCCTTCACCGGCGTCCCGTCGGGCCGGTAGACCAGGCCCTCGCACTGGAAGCCGGGCAGGTCCGCGTCGAAGCCGAGGTCGAGGAGCGCTTCGACGGTGCGGCCCGCCCAGGCTTCGGGGACGGTCCCGGTCACCCGGAACCAACTCGTCCGCCAGGGGGCGCCCCACCACTCGCCCACCGCGAAGGGCCGCGCCTCGGCGGCGAGCCCCTCGTGGACCGGCACGGGTTCGCCGGGGGCGTGCCACACCGCCACGTCCAGCGGGACGGAGACGGGGTGGATCGCGGGCCGGACGCGTTCGTCCAGGACCCGCCGCAGACGGGCCTCGACGAGGGTGCGGTCGTCATGCATGAAGGCTGCTCCCGGGTGGGGTGAAGGCGGTGGGGAGGACGGGCTGCACGGGGTGCGTCGATCGCTTCGGCTGCTTCCGTTGGTCCGGTCGATTCCGTTGGTTCCGTTGGTTCCGTTGCGTGACAGCGTTGTCAGACACGGGGCCGACCCTGCAAGGGCGCGCCGCACGGCGTCAAGACCGCCGGAACGATCACTTCCGAAGTGCGCCCGCCGCACTTCGGCCACCGCGGCCGTCACACCCAGCGCGTCGCCAGCAGCAGCGCGATGTCGTCGGGCCGGTCCGCGCTCTGCCGCGCGTCGCGGATCAACTGGTCCGCGGTCTGGTGCAGCGGGCCGTCCCCGCAGTCGGCGAGGGTGCTCCGCAGCGCCTCGATGCCGTCGTCGATGTCACGGCCCGCCCGCTCCACCAGCCCGTCCGTGTACAGGGCGAGGACCGCGCCCGGGTCCAGCACCATCTCGGTGACGGGGTACGCGGCGGCCGGATCGACGCCGAGGACGACCCCGCCGGCCAGGTCGAGGACCTCGGTACGGCCGTCCGGGTGGCGCAGCAGCGGCTGGGGGTGCCCGGCCCGTACGGCCTGGGTACGGCCGGTCGCCGGGTCGAGGACGATGTAGCAGCAGCTCGCGAACTGGCCCGGATCGAGGTCGATCAGCAGCCGGTTGGTGCCGCTCACCACCTGCTGGGGGTCGTTCCCGCTGAGCGCGAAGGCCCGTACCGCGCTGCGCACTTGCCCCATGGTGGCGGCTGCGGCCACGCCGTGCCCCTGGACGTCGCCGATGACCAGGGCGATCCGGTCGCCGGTCGCCACCACGTCGTACCAGTCGCCGCCGACCTCCATCCCCTGGGTGCCCGGCAGGTAGCGCCCGACGGCGCCGGCGGTGTCCAGGGTGGGCAGTCGGTGCGGCAGGAGGACGTCCTGGAGGCCGCGGGCGACGGCGGCCTCGGTGTCGTAGCGCCGGGCCCGCTCCAGCGCCTGGGCGATCAGTCCGGCGAGGGCGGTGAGCACGGTCCGCTCTTCGGGGCTGAAGGTGCGCGGCTGGTCGAACCCGAGGATGCAGGAGCCGACGGGCCGGCCGGAGGCGATCAGGGGGAGGAAGGCGCGGGCGCCGACATGGGCGTCGAGGGGGATGCCGGGGTACGCAACGGCCAGGTGCTCCATGGACTCGAAGAAGATCGGGCGGCCGGAGGTGAGGGTCTCGACGCCGGGCAGCCGGGCGTCGAGGCCCACCCCGTCGAAGCGGTCGAGGAAGCCGTGCGGGAAGCCGGTCTCCCAGGCAAGGAAGAGGTGACGCTCGTCCAGCAGGTAGATCGCCAGCTGTCGGCCGCCGAAGGCCGGCAGCAGTTCCTCGGTGACCACGGCGGAGACCTGACGGGCCGTGACCGCCTCGGTCAGGGCGATGGCGAGGGCGACGGGTCGGTACAGGGCGCTGGAGCGCTCGGACAGGGCGCCGGGCGCGTCGGGGTCGAGGACGGCGGGCGCGGGCAGCGCGCGGTCGGGGCTCTCCGCCGGGGTGAGGGTGGCGGTCACCCCGTCGTGGGCGGGGTGCAGCCGGACCTCCAGCGTCTCCCCCTCGGCGCGGCGGGCCACGAAGGACGCGGAGGTCCCCGCGATCAGGGCGGCCCGGTAGTGGTCCTCGTGGGTGCCGGGGGCGAGCCAGGGCAGTGCTTCCCACAGGACGCGGCCCAGCAGATGGGGCCGGGCGCGGCCGACCAGGGTCTCGGCGCTGGTGTTGAGGTAGGTGATGCGGCACAGCCGGTCGAGCGAGAGCACTCCGTACGGCAGTCGGTCGCTCGCTTCGGTCACCAGCGGGCCGCCGCCGAGGTCGACCAGGGATCCGTCGAGCCGGGTGCCGACGGCGGAGACCTCGACCAGATGGGCCACCCCGTCGGGGCCGCGCAGCCGGATGCGGCGGGGTACGGGGTGTTCCAGCGCGGTGGCCTGCCGGGCCAGCGCCCACAGTCCGACGGTGTCCTCGGGCGACAGCCGGTCGGTCAGCTCCGCGACGGTGCCGGGCGCGTCCGTGCCCGCGGGGCCGAGGACGGCGCGCATCCCCTCGTCGGCGGTGAAGTCCCCGCCGTCCAGGTCCCAGCTGAAGCGACCGGTGCGCACCGGGGGCGCGTTGAGCGCGGGGAGCTGTACGGAGAGCGGTTCGCCCTCCCACTCGACGGGCACCCCGTCGTCCGCGAGGGCGCCGAGGGCGGCGGCGAGCCGGTGCGCCGCGGTGCGGATCCGGTGTCGGTCGTCCACCGCGACCGGGCGCCCGGGGGTGGCCCGGCGCAGCACGAACAGCACCCCGAACCTCTGCTCCCGGACGGCGACCGGCGCGTACAACGCCCCGAAGGGGAAGGGCAGTCCGGCCATGAGTTGGGGGAAGCGCCGCATCGCCTCTTCGGCGTCCGCGAAGTGGATGGCCCGTCCCGCCCGGTGGACTTCCGACACCGGCAGCGGGCGGTTCACCTGCGCCCGCCACCAGGGGCGGAAGAGGGCGCTCGGCAGCCCGGCGAGGACGGCGAGCTTGAGCAGGTCGGGCGAGGGCGAGCGCAGGTAGACCGCGGCGGCGTGGCCGCCGACCGCCTCGACGGCCGCGACGGCCGCCTGGGCGAGCTCAAGCTCCAGTCGGTCCGGCCCGCTGCCGCCGCCCCTCGGTGTGCCGGGCGCATCCCCGCGCCGACGCGGCGGGGTGCCCCCGGTCGCCCCGTACCAGGTCACCCAGTCAGCATGCGCCCCGGCACGGGCGCGGCGCATCTCATCGCAGTCGAGTGGCGGACCGGGTCACAGCCCGAGGTCGGTCAACCCCGGGTGGTCGTCGGGGCGGCGGCCGAGCGGCCAGTGGAAGATGCGGTCGGACGCGTCGATCGGTACGTCGTTGATGCTGGCGTGGCGGGCGCTCATCAGTCCGTCCGCGTCGAACTCCCAGTTCTCGTTGCCGTGGGAGCGATGCCAGGCGCCGCTGTCGTCGTGCCACTCGTAGACGAAGCGCACGGCGATGCGGTGGCCGTCGTGCGCCCAGACTTCCTTGATCAGCCGGTAGTCGAGCTCCCGGGCCCACTTGCGGGTCAGGAAGGCCACGATCTCCGGGCGGCCGGTGACCCATTCGGAGCGATTGCGCCAGCGCGAGTCGTCGGTGTAGGCGAGGGCGACCGTCTCGGGGGTGCGGCTGTTCCAGGCGTCCTCGGCCAGGCGCGCCTTGTGGACGGCCGACTCGTGGGTGAAGGGCGGAAGCGGCGGTTTCGTCGACATGGCTCTCCTTGGGGCGAGATGGCACGGACCGCGGGAGAACGTACGTTCTCCCGCGTGTCCGCAGCCTACGAGAACGTGCGTTCTCAGGCAAACAGCGCCCCCGCCTCGACAGTTCACTTTGCCGAACGGCGTCCACGTACCGTCCGGTATCTGAGATGTGCCGCCTCGACGGGCGCCTACACCCTCTGCGCGCCGCGGCGACTGGGCTATGTTGAGCGGGAGCGGGACGAGAAGGAGTGACACCGGTGCCATCAGATCAGCAGGCACGCGCACAGGCGTCTGCGATCACGCCGGGAGGGTCGGGTCCCGACGCCGAACCCGCCCCCACCGACAGGGTCCTCGCACTCTTCGGCGGCCACCGCCTCTCCCCGGGACAGCGGCGCATCGCGCAGTACATCACCGACCACCTCACCGAGGCCGCGTTCCTGTCGATCACCGACCTCGCCGACCGGGTCGGGGTCAGTCAGCCGTCGGTGACCCGCTTCGCCTCGTCCGTGGGCTTCAGCGGCTATCCGGCGCTGCGGGAAGCCCTCCAGCCCATCGCGCTGAGCGCGATCGCGGGCATGCCGGAGGCCCGCGAGGAGATCCGCCGCAATGAACTCCAGGCGGCGGTGGACGCGGAGATCTCGAACCTGGAGAACCTCCGGCGCCTGCTCGCCGACACCGACCAAGTGCTCGACATCGGGCGCGAGTTGGCCCACTCGGTGCCGCTGACCATCCTCGGCCTGCGGATCTCCGCCTCCCTCGCGGAGTACTTCGCCTACGCGGCACGGCGCATCCACCCCGACGTGCGCACCGTGACGCGCGGCGGCAGCGTGGCGTACGACACCCTGCTCCAGTCACGGGCGGCCGGCGGCACCTGGGTGCTCACCTTCGCCATGCCCCGGCACGCCAACGAAACCCTGGCCGCCATCCGCGCGGCCCGCACCGCGGGCCTCAAGGTCGCCCTGATCACGGACGTGGCGCTCGGCCCGTTGTCCGAGGAGGCCGACGAGACGCTGGTGGCGCCCACCGGGTCACGACTGGTCTTCGACTCGTACGCGGCACCCGGAGTGCTCTCGGCCGCCCTCCTCCAGGCCATGGCGGACGCCGACCCGCAGCGGACCCAGACCCGGCTCGAAAGCTACGAACACGCCGCCGAGCAGCACGACTTCTTCCTCGACGACTAACACGACCGAAACGGCCGAAACGGCCGCGAGACGCCCCAGCCGGGCGAGGCGCACGGGACGGCTGCGACACCTGCGGCGCCCGACCAATCGCACCACCCCAGCAGGGCGCACCCCGAACCCACCTCAAGCACAGACGCCCCACCAACCCCCTGAAGAACAAACGCCCGGGGAAGAACAGGCGCATTCATGCGTCGACATGCATGAATTTTTTCATACCTTCATTTCCTAGACGGTATATATATTTACTTCCCGTCGGAATCCAGGGATCATGAGAGCCCGCGCGCCCCCCCGGATCCGGGCACCGGTCCGTGACGCTCCCTCCTCGCGTCACCGCCACGGTGTTCCGTCAGGGCCTCCGACCCCTACGGATGCCCGACCCTGGCGGCCCCGGCCTACCCCTGGGCCGGGGCCCCCGCATTTTCCAGCCCGGCCTGCTCAGGCTGGCGAGAGAGCGCGATCCACACCCCCATCGCACCCCGCCCTTGGCTCCACACGACAACCCCAGCCCTCGACCAGGGCCGTTCACCATGATCCCCCTTGCGGTAGATACCCCCCATGGGTATAGTCCTCCTGGCTCGAACAGATACCCCCCGGGGGTATCTCACTCTCAGGGGAGGAGACGGCAATGCCAACCGTCAACCCACGGCGCTGGTGGGCACTTCTGGTGCTGGCCACCGCTCAGTTCATGGTCATCATGGACACTTCGATCATCGGTGTGGCGCTGCCGGAGATGCAGCGCGACCTCGGCTTCGCGCCCGAGGACCTGCAATGGGTGTTCAACGCGTACGTCATCGCCTTCGGCGGACTCCTGCTCCTCGGCGGTCGACTCTCCGACCTGCTGGGAGCCCGACGGATCTTCGTCACCGGCTGGACGGTCCTCATCGCCGGATCGGTGGTCGCCGCGGCGGCGACCACGGCCTGGGTCGAGGTCGTCGGCCGCGCCGTGCAGGGCGTGGGCGGCGCACTGATCGCCCCGGCGTCCATGACGCTGCTGATGATGCTCTTCAGCCACGAACCGAAGGAGCTCGGCAAGGCCCTCGCGCTCTACGGCGCCGCGGCGCCCGCCGGCGGCACCGCGGGCGTCTTCCTCGGCGGCGTCTTCACCGAGTGGGCGAGCTGGCCGTGGATCTTCATCATCTACGTGCCGATCGGCATCGCCACCCTGGCCGCCACCGGGCTGCTGCCCGCCGCCGCCTCCCGCCGCGGAGCCGTCGACGTCCTGGGCGCCGCGGCCGTCACGGCCGGTCTCGCCCTCGCGGTCTTCGCCGTCGTCCGGGCTCCGGAGATCGGCTGGGGCACCACCGAGACCGTGCTGCAACTGCTCGGCGCGGCCGTCCTGTTGGGCCTGTTCCTGGTCCTCCAGAAGTCCGTGAAGGCGCCGCTGATGCCACTGGGCGTGTGGCGCACCCCCGGCCTCGGGATCTCCAACCTCGCGATGACGCTGCTCGGCGCGGCCTGGATCCCGATGTGGTACTTCCTCAACCTCTACCTCCAGCAGGTGCTCGGCTACGGGGCGTTCGCCAGCGGTGCGGCACTCCTGCCGATGACGGGTCTCCTCATGGTCTTCATGACCCTGATCACCGCCCGGCTGCTGGGCCGCTTCGGCGCCAAGCCGTTGATCTCCGGCGGTCTGCTGGTGCTGGCCGCGGGTCTGCTGTGGCTCGCAGCGGTCGAGCCGACGGGCACCTTCCTGGTGGACGTGTTGCCCGCGTCGCTGGTCGCCGCGACCGGCATGTCCCTGGCGTACATCCCGGCGATGATGTCCGCGATCTCCGGAGTGCGCCAGGAGGAGGCCGGCCTCGCCTCCGGCATCGTCAACACCACCTACCAGGTCGGTTCCGCCCTGGGCCTCGCCGCCCTGACCGCGGTCGCCACCTCCCAGGGCGCCGGTGAGCTGGGCAACCTGCCCGCCCTGACCGACGGCTTCAGCGCCGCCTTCGTCGGCGCCGCGGCGGTCGCGGCGGCCGGTGGAGTCCTCACCGCGATCTTCATGCGGGGCACCCCCGCCGCGGGCGGGGCGCCGGCGGAGCAGCAGCCGGTGGGGAGTGCGAAGTGAGGTGGTCCCCGTAGCGTTCGACGACTGCAGAACCCCCGCCCGCACCAGAAGTGCCGGGCGGGGGTCTCCGCTGTGCCCCCGGCGGCTGCGGCGCTCCGTCAGCCGTGGAAGGCCGTGGTCGCCTCCAGTGCGGCGCGCCGCGCCGTCACCCGGTTCACGGGCGCGGCCTCGTCGCCGTAACCGAAGGAGACGCCGACGAGCAGCTTCCCTCCGCTGACGCCGAGTTCGCCCCGGACCGTGTCGGCGTAGAAGCTCAGCAGCCCCTGCGGGCAACTGTCCACGCCGTATGCGGCCATCGCCAGGAGCAGGGTCTGGAGGTAGGCGCCGACGTCGGCAGCCAGCCGGGCCCCGCCGTCGCCGTTGACGAAGAGGAACGCCGCGTGCGGGGCTCCGTAGAAACGCAGGCTCTGCGCGTCGTAGGCCGCGCGTGCCGCACGGTCGCCGGGGTCGATGCCCAGCGCCCCGTACAGCTCGGCCCCGAAGGCGGCCCGGCGCTCCTGGTGCACATGCGCGTACATGCCTTCGGAGTACGGGAAGTCCACCGAGGTGCGCTTCTCGGCGTGGGCCGTCTGCAAGGCGTCCGCCAGGCGCTCACGCGCCGCACCGCTCACCACCTCCACCTGCCACGGCTGGGCGTTGGAATTGGAGGGCGCGGCCCCGGCCAGCGAGAAGATCGCGCGCATCGTGTCCGCGGGCACGGGATCCGGGCGGAACGCGCGCGTCGCGTGACGGCCACGCACCAGCTTCTCCGCGGAGCCGCTCAGCTCGGTGAGGTCAGTGGGGTCGGTGGGGACCGGGCTTCTCATCGGATGCTCCTCAGCAAGAACAAGGTAAACGAAGTCGTTTACTTGAGAGCACCCTAACGGGCCGATCCGGCCTAAGTAAACGCGTACGTATACTTGCTGCATGAGGACGACGACCGCACCTCGGCGGCAGGGACGTGGGGGCCGGGAGCGCATCCTGGCCGCCGCCGCCCAGCTCTTCGCGGCCCAGGGGATCAATGCAACGGGCATGGAACAGGTCGCGGACCAGGCTCCGGTGTCCAAGCGCACGCTCTATGCGCACTTCCGGACCAAGAGCGATCTGGTCATCGCCCACCTACAAGACCTCGCGTCGTCGGGCGCCACCCTGGAGGCCGTGCTGACCTGCGAGGACATCCCCCCGCGGGAGCGGATCCTGGGATTGTTCGACCAGCCGGCGGTGGACGCGGCACCGGTGCGCGGCTGCCCGTTCATCGACGCCGCCGTGGAGTTCCCCGACCCGCAGAGCGCGGTCCACGCCCACGCACGCGAGCAGAAGCTGCGCATGGTCCAACTCGTCACCGCGCTGGTGAGCGAACTCGGCTGCCGGGAGCCCGCCGCGCTCGCCGAGCAACTGGTCACCCTCGCGGACGGTGCAGCCAGTCGCGCCATGGTGCTCAACGAAGCCGACTACGGCCGGCACGCGCGAGCGGCAGCAGAAGTCCTCCTCGACCGGGCCCTCGCGGACCCGCGCTGACGAGGAGGACTGGCTGCGCGAAGGTACGTTACGCGGACGCGGCGGAGGAACCCTCGCCCTCGCTCTTCGACCGGCCCGCGCGACGGGCACGGACCGCGGCGGACGCCCAGCCGAGGCCACCGGCCGCGAGGAGGACCAGCACGAACTCGGGCCAGGCGCCCATGCGGGTCGCCGGCGTCAGCGAGGAGCGCAGCGGGACCTCGGCCACCAGCGCGTCCGGGGTGAACAGCTCCGTCTTCTGGACGACCTCGCCGTCCGGCATGATCACGGCGCTGACGCCGCTGGTGACCGGCACGACCACGGAACGGCTGTGCTCCACCGCCCGGACCCGGTCCATCGCCAGTTGCTGGTACGTCATCTGGCTGCGGCCGAACGTCGCGTTGTTGCTCGGCACGGAGATCATCTGGGCGCCGGCCGTGACGGTGTCCCGCGCCATGTCGTCGAACGCCGCCTCGAAGCAGGTCACCAGGCCGACCTTGGTGCCGGCGAGGTCGAAGACGCCGACCTCGTCACCGGGGCCGAAGTCCCGGCGCACCCGGTCCACGTCGGAGCTGAACAGCCGCACGAAGGACCGCATCGGGATGTACTCGCCGAACGGCTGGACGTGCCGCTTGTCGTACGTGGCGACCGGGCCGTCCTTCGGGTCCCACTCGATGAGGGTGTTGCGCAGCTTCCCCGTCTCGGGGGTGATGACCGCGCCGACGACGGTCGGCACGCCGATCGCCTGCACGGCCCGGTCGATGACGTCACGGGCGTCGGCGTTGGCGTACGGGTCGATGTCCGAGGAGTTCTCCGGCCACAGCACGAAGTCCGGCTGGGGCTCCTTGCCCGCCGCCACGTCCTTCGCCAACTGCTCGGTGCGCCGCGCGTGGTTGTCGAGCACGGCCCGGCGCTGGGCGTTGAAGTCGAGGCCGAGGCGGGGCACGTTGCCCTGGACCGCCGCGACGGTGGCCGTGCCGTCCTCGGCGGCGGTGTCCACCAGGCCGCGCGAGGCGAACGCGGCCGTCACCGGCACGACCACGGCGAGCAGGGCGAGGACCAGCGGGCCGCGCGGCAGCGGACCGGCGCCGCGGCGGTGGGCGACGACCCGGCGCACCACGTCGTACAGCCCGAAGCCGCAGAGCACCACGGCGAAACCGAGCACGGGCGTGCCGCCGAGTGCGGCGAGCGGCAGGAAGACCCCGTCCGCCTGTCCGAAGGCGATCTTCCCCCAGGGGAAGCCGCCGAAGGGCACCCGGGCCCGGGCCGCCTCGCCGAGGATCCACACCCCGGCGGCGAACACGGGCCAGGCGGGCAGTCGGCTGACCGCGGCGATCCCGAGGCCGGTGGCCGCGAGGAACAGCGACTCGACCGCCGCGAGCGCGATCCACGGCACCGGGCCGACGTCCTCGCCGGTCCAGCTCAGCAACGGCAGCAGGAACCCGAGCCCGGCGAGGTAGCCGAGGCCGAAGCCGGCCCGCAGCCGCCGTCCCCGCAGCACCCAGCCCAGCAGGGCGAACGCGAACGGCGCCAACCACCACAACGGCCTCGGCGGGAAGCTCAGGTACAGCATCAGCCCCGCCGCCACCGCGGCGGCCGGCCGGGCGAACCGCAGCAGCGGCTGCGGTCGCGCCGGGGCGGGGGCGGACGTGTCGTCGGAGGTCATGGTGGCGCTCACGGCGCGAGTCTACGGGAGGGGGGTATGGCCTCCGACGACGCGTCCGCCCCCGCCCCGCCCCGCGGAAAGCGCTCCGCCGCGGCTCCCTGCCAGGCCAGCGGCTGGCCCGCTAAAACCCGCTCGGGGTGGAACGGGGCTGGCTCGCGGGTGCGCACCCCCACTACCGTATGCGCGGCAGCCGATGCAGAAGACGTGCCTGCCACAGCTCGTGGTCGGGGGGATCGGCAGGATGATGGCTGCGCCGGGGACGCGCGGGGGGTCGGCGGACGCCATGGGCGTGGCCGTGCTCAGCGCTTGTGCCGCATGGGCTCTGATCAGCGCCGTCGGACGGGACGCCCGACCCGAGGGGGCGCTGCTCGCCGTGTTCGCGGTCGCCGCCGGCTACGCCTGCGGCCGGATCTCCGGCGCCCTGCTGCCGGTCTCGGCCGCCGCCACGGCCTCGCTCGTGGCCCTGACGCTCGCGATCGCCTCCCCGGAGGGCGTGCCGGGGGCCGCCGCCGGCTTCGCCGTGCCTCCCGGGGACACGGGGGCGTCGGCCGCGCTGCTGGCGGTGAGCGCGGGCGCGGCCTGCTGCGCCGCGACGGCGTCACGCCGCCCCGGGTCGCGGATGGCGCTGTGGGCGCTGGCCCACGGCGTGGTCGTCACCGGCATCTTCCTGGCGTCGCCCGCCGGGGTCATGGCCTCGTCCTTCGTCCTGCTGTGTGCGATCAGCGCCGCCCGCGCCCGCCGTCGCAAGGCGCTGCTCGGCGGCTGCGCGCTGGTGCCCGCGGTGGTGGCCGCGACGACGTGGGCCGTGGCCGAGGACGTACTGCCCGAGGGGGCCGCCGCCTCGCTCCGCAGCCAGCTCACCGAGTACCGGGTGGCGCTGTGGCAGGACGCGGTCGCCCTCATGCACGACGATCCCGTACGGGGTGCGGGGCCGGACCGCTTCGACCAGCTCAGCGTCACCGCCCAGCAGGTCACGGGCGCGGACGGGAAGCCGCACTCGGCCCTGTTCCAGCAGGCGGTCGACCAGGGCCTGGTGGGGATGGCGCTGTTGGCGATGGCCTTCGGGTGGCTGTTGTACGAGTTGTGGCGCTCGCCCCGGCCCACCCCGGTGGTGGTGTGCGCGGGTGCCGCGCTGGCCTCGCTGGCGGTGTTGGCGCTGTTGGGGAACGCGCTGAGCTTCGCTCCGGTGACCGCGGGTGCCGCGCTGCTCGCGGGGCTGGCGTCGGCGCGGGTCACCGGGCCGGGCGGCGGTGCCGCGGCACCGGGACGGACGCCGTCGACGGCGCTGGACTGCGCGACCCGCTGACGGTCCGCAGGCGGGGACCGGGGCGGTTCAGGTGCCCGCGCTCACGCCCGGTGGCGTGCCGAGCCGGTCGCGGATGGCGCGCACCGCGGCCTCCGCGTCGTCCACCGTGACGGTGAAGGTGCGGCCGTCGCCCAGGGTGACCACGACGCCTTCGCCACGGCGCACGACGACCGCGGTGCCCTTCTCGGGGCGCCAGCGGTAGCCCCAGCCGCCCCACTGCCGCGGGTTCACCTTGGGTTCGAACTCCGCGTCGACGACGTGGGAGAGCGGGATGCGCCGGCGTGGCACGCCGATGTGACCGCAGCGCACCTCGACGGCGTTGCTGTCGACGGTGACCGCCACGTGGACGAAGGCGAGGGTGCCGTACAGCATCAGCAGTCCGGCCGCGACGCAGCCGACCACCGACATGACCAGCGGGACGATGCCGGAGGTCCAGTTCGAGACCACGGCCAGCTCGATGCCGAGCGCGAGGCAGGCGGCGCCCGCGACGGCGAGCAGCCACTGGATGCGGTTGGTGGCCCGGCCGGTCCAGACCGCGGGTGCCGGCTCCGTCGGCTGCCCCTGGTGCGGGGGCTCGGCGTCCTGCGGGTACTGCTTTCGGGAAGGGTCCCTCATGCGTGCAGCGTACCCAGCATCCGCCCCTCGGGCAGGGGTCCCGTCGCAGGGATCTCGGGCGCCCCGGGACACCGCGAACGGCCGGCGCCCCAGTGGATCAACGGGCCGGGACGACCGGGCTGAGCAGCCTCGCTTCGGCGTAGGCCAGTGCCTGCGCGGGCAGCCGGCCCTCGCGTCCGCTGAGGATGACGGTGAGGTCGCCGCCGGGCCCGCCGGGCGTCCCCGATCCGTCCGCGGACGTTACTCCGATCCGGCGAAGCGCCTGCGCGGCGACGGCATCGGCGGAGCCGTGGAAGGTGACGGGGCGGCCGATGGCGGCGCGGATGCGGTCGGCCACCAGTTCGTAGTGGGTGCAGCCGAGGACGACGTCGGTGACGTCGCCCGGCGTCAGGGCGGCGGCGGCGGTGACCGCGCGCTCGATGGCGGGGCCGTCGGCGTACTGGACGGCGTCGGCGAGCCCGGGGCAGGGCACCTCGGCCACGGCGGCGGAGGCGGCGAACTCGCGGATCAACCCCCGCTGGTAGCTGCTGCCGGTGGTGGCGGGGGTGGCCCAGATCGCCAGGGACCGGCCGGACGCGGCGGCCGGCTTGATCGCGGGGACCGTGCCGATGACGGGGATCGCCGGCTCCAGCGCGGCGCGGAGCGCGGGCAGCGCGTGTACGGAGGCGGTGTTGCAGGCCACGATCAGGGCGTCGGGCGCGTGCGCGGCGGCGGCGCGGGCGATGCCCAGGGCGCGCTCGGTGACGTCCTCGGGGGTGCGCGGGCCCCAGGGCAGTCCGTCGGGATCCGAGGAGAGGACCAGATCCGCGTCGGGCCGCATCCGGCGTACGGCGGCAGCCGCCGCGAGCAGGCCGATCCCGGAGTCGATGAGCGCAATCTTCACCCGGTCACCATAGTCGACCGCCCGTGCACGGTCGGTGAGGTGGGGCAGACTGCGGCCATGAGCGCCCTCGCCTGGACCGCCGTCGGATCGCTGCTCGCCTGGGTGTGGCTGCTGTTGGGGCAGGGGTCGTTCTGGCGTACGGACCAGCGGCTGCCGCCGCACCCCGGTCCCGCCGCGGGACCCGGGTCGGACGCCCGTTCGTGGCCGGACGTCGTCGTGGTGGTGCCGGCGCGGGACGAGGCCGCGGTGCTGCCCGACAGCCTGCCGTCGCTCCTCGCGCAGGACTACCCCGGTCGCGCCTCGGTGGTCCTCGTGGACGACGGCTCCACGGACGGCACGGCCGAACTGGCCCGCGCCCTCTCCGACGAGCACGGCGGCCTGCCGCTGGACGTGGTCGCGCCCGGTGAACCGGAGGCCGGCTGGACCGGCAAGCTGTGGGCGCTGCGGCACGGCATCGCGGTGGCCCGCGGCCGGGACCCGCAGTACCTGCTGCTGACCGACGCCGACATCGCCCATGCGCCCGACAGCCTGCGCGCACTCGTGGCGTCCGCCCGGGCGAACGGGCTCGACCTGGTGTCCCAGATGGCACGGCTGCGGGTGGCCGGCGGCTGGGAGCGTCTGATCGTGCCCGCGTTCGTGTACCTCTTCGCCCAGCTCTACCCCTTCCGCTGGGTCAATCGGCCCGGTGCGCGCACGGCCGCGGCGGCGGGCGGCTGCGTGCTGCTGGACGTCCGGGCCGTCGCGCGGGCCCGGATTCCGGAGTCCATCCGGCACGCGGTCATCGACGACGTGACGCTGGCGCGGGCGGTCAAGCGGACGGGCGGACGGATCTGGCTGGGACTGGCCGAGCGGGTCGACAGCGTACGGCCCTATCCCCTCCTGGCGGACCTGTGGCGGATGGTGGCCCGCAGCGCTTACGCCCAACTGCGCCACAGCCCGGCGCTGCTGGTCGGCACGGTGGCGGGGCTGGCGCTGGTGTACCTGGCGCCGGTCGGCACCCTCGTCGCCGGGGCCGCCTGGAGCGATCCGGTCGCGGCGTGGGCGGGCGGGCTCGCCCAGGCGGTCATGGTCGGTACGTATCTGCCGGTGCTGCGGTACTACCGGCAGTCGCCGCTGTACGCCCTGCTGCTGCCGTTCACCGCGCTGTTGTACCTGCTGATGACGGTGGACTCGGCGGTGCAGCACTACCGCGGGCGGGGCGCCGCGTGGAAGGGGCGCACCTACGCCCGCCCGCAGGCCGCCCCCGAAGAGGGCTGACGAGGTGGGCGGGGCGCGGCGGGTGGTGCGGCGTCACTTGCGGCCGGGGGTCCAGTTCATCCCCCAGCCGTAGGCGTGGTCCACGGTGCGCTGCGGGCTCACGCCCCGCTGCGGCACCAGGAAGCGGGCCTCGCGCTGGACGACGAGTTCGGATCCGGTGTTGGTGATCAGGGCGAGGGCGCAGACGGTGGAGGGGACGGTGCACTCGCCGAGGGCGAACTCGATCGGAGCGCCGTGCTGCGGCGTCAGCGTCACCGTGGCGTCCAGGTCGGCGAAGCTGCGCGCGCCCTCGTAGACGGTCACGAAGATGACGATGCGACGGAAGTGGCGCTGGTGGTCGAGGTTGATGGTGAGGTTCTCACCGGAGGTGCCGCCGGTGCGGTCGTCGCCGTCGAGGTGGATGAAGGGCGGTCGGTCGAGGGAGCCGAAGGCGTTCCCGAGGGCTTGGACGACGCCCTTGCTGCCGTCGGAGAGTTCGTACAGCGCGCACAGGTCGAGGTCGAGGTCGGCGTGGAGGGCGATGGCCCGGCCGAGCTTGGCGCCCCAGCTCTTGAACTGCTTGCGCACCTGCCAGTTGAGGTTCACCCGCAGGGCGCCGGAGGTGCCGCCCTGCTTGGTGAGGGAGACCGTGGGCGCCTCCTTCGTCAGCGTCACCTTGGTCAGGCGCACGGGAGCTGCGGGAGGCGCAGGAGGTCGGGGGGCGGCCGGCGCAGGCGCCACCGGAGCAGGGGCGGGGGCAGGAACGGAAGCAGGGGCAGGGGCCGGCGGTTGGTCGACGGCGATCCCGAAGTCCGTGGCCAGTCCCTCCAGCCCGGTGCCGTAGCCCTGCCCGATCGCCCGGAACTTCCACGCGCCCTGACGCCGGTACAGCTCCCCCAGCACGAACGCCGTCTCCACGCTCGCGTCCTCGCTCTCGTACCGCGCGAGTTCCGCACCGGACGCGGCGTCGACGACGCTGACGTACAGCCCCGGCACCCGGCCGAAGGGCCCGCCGTCGGCGGAAGCGGCCAGCACGATGCGTCCGACGGACGGCTCCACGCGCGTCAGGTCCACCGCGACCGCGTCCGTCACCGCGCCGCCCGCGCCGGGCCCCTTGCCCTCGTGGCGCACGGCCCCCGACGCGTGCGCCGGCTGGTTGTAGAAGACCATGTCGCCGTCGGAGCGGACCTTGCCCGTACCGGAGTCGAGCAGGAGCGCCGAGGCGTCGACGTCGGGGACCGAGGGGCCCGTGCGCCACCCCAGTTCCACTCGGACCTGCTGCGCCGCCACCGGAGTGTTGGCTCCCTTGCGCATGGACATGCTCGCCCCCATCGCGGTCGCTGCGTCGGTGTACCGGGGTGTTCCGGACCGCTCGTGTCCACCAACCTACGTCCCGGGCGCCCCAGAAGACTCCTGCGGACCCGTGAGTAACCCGCTCTCAGCTCGTCCTTTACACGATTCTTGCCCGCCCGCGCGACCGATTTTCCCGGGTTCGCTCACATTGGGGGTGCGCACCCCCTCATCTCCGGCGAAAGAACCCCCTTACCGGACTCCCCAACCGACAACTCAGGGCTTAACTTATGTCCCATGACCTCCCCCCGCGCCTCCTACGGCGGCGGCTACTACTCCGCACCGTCTTTCGCCGACACCCCGATCTACGACTCCCTCGTCGCAGAGCGGGGCACGCCTCAGATCGCGCCGATCCGAGTGCCCTCCGCGTACGACACCAACGGCAACGGCTACCTGCCGGCGCTCCCCGCGGCCCTGCCCGCGCTCCCTTCGGGCCCCTCGGCCCCCCAACCGCCTTCGGGGTACGGCCATCCGCCGCAGATGTCGCACCCCGGGCTGCTCCAGCCGGCGCCGTACGCGCCGCAGCAGCCGGGCGTCCCGCGCGGCTACCCCGGCCCCCAGGCCCAGCCCCCGCGTCCGGCGCCGGCCGGGTACGAGGCGATGCGTCCCGCGGCGCCCCGTCCCGCGCCCCCGCAGGGCCACGGCCCCGCCGGGTACCACGTCCCGCCGGCCCGTCCGTACCAGGGCGGCCAGGGGTACTGACACGGCGCGGACGCAGGTGTCGGGGTTCCCCGTGACGGGGTCTGCGGGAGCCCCACGGCGTCGGGGAAGGGGGAGCCCCGGCGTCACCCGCTGCTTCGCCGTGCCGCGACATCATCCGAAGTAACGTTTCATCACAGCGTTCCGCCGCATCCGTGCCGCCTTGCCCCGGCGCGCGTTCCACCAGCGGCGCCCCGTAGTGATGCATGCCACCGCCGCCGGCCCACCGGCTGGCCTCGCGACGCGTCAACTGCCGTCCGCCGCGCACGATACGGTGGTTCGACCCGCCCGCGCGGACCGGGAACCCGGTGCCGCCCGCGGCGCACCGGACCGCGTCCTGAAGACTGGTCCGGGACGCGTCGCGCCGTCGGGCGCGGCACGGCAGCACACCACGAGGTGGGGGCAGAGCAGCACCATGGCACAGGGCACGGTCCAGGTGACCCACACCGGCACGTCGCGCTGGCGGCGGCGCACCGGTGAGTACGCGACCCTCGCGGCGGCGCTCGAAGCCGCCGGGGACGGCGACGTCCTCACCGTCGCACCGGGCACGTACCGCGAGAACCTCGTGCTCCAGCACGCGGTCACGCTGCGCGGCCCGGAGGGCGCGGTCGGGTCGGTGCGGATCGCGCCCGTGGACGGCGTCCCCCTGGTCGTGCGCGCCTCGGCCACCGTGCGGGACCTGCACGTCGAGGGCCAGGACACCACCGCTCCCGCGCTGTTGGTCGAGGACGGCACCCCCGACCTGGTCGACGTGCGGATCTCCACCCGCTCGGCCAGCGGTCTGGAGGTCCGCGGCGGGGCCCGGCCCACCGTGCGCCGCGTCACCGTCGACAACCCGGCCGGCATCGGCATAGCCGTGCTGGACGGCGCGGGCGGGGTGTACGAGGAGTGCGAGGTCGTCAGCGCCGGCCAGTCGGGCGTCTCGGTGCGCGGCGGCGGACATCCCCGGCTGGAGCGCTGCCGGGTGCACCACGCCTCGGGCGCGGGGCTCGCCGCCAGCGGCGAGGGCAGCGTCCTGGAGGCCGTCGGCTGCGAGGTGTACGAGATCAAGGGCGCGGGCGTCCAGGTCGGCACCCGCGCCTCGGCACACCTGTCGGACTGTTCCGTGCACCGCACCTCCGCCGACGGCGTCACCCTCGACACGGACGCCGTGCTCACGCTCTCGGACTGCGACATCCACGACGTCCCGGAGAACGCGATCGACCTGCGGTCCCGCTCCGTGCTGACCCTCACCCGCTCCTCGGTCCGCCGCTTCGGCCGCAACGGCCTGTCGGTGTGGGACCCGGGGACCCGGGTGGACGCCAACCAGTGCGAGATCCACGACAGCACCGGCGACTACCCGGCCGTGTGGATCAGCGACGGCGCCACCGCCGTGCTGGACTCCTGCCGGGTCCACGACGTGCCGGACGCGCTGTTCGTCCTGGACCGCGGCTCCCGGGTGGACGTCGTCGACAGCGACCTCTCCCAGATCCGGAACACCGCGGTGTCGGTGAGCGACGGAGCCACCGCCCAACTCGACGACTGCCGCATCAGCCAGGCGTCCACGGGCGCCTGGTTCCGGGACCACGGCAGCGGCGGCACCCTCGCCGGGTGCACGATCGACGCGGCACAGACCGGGGTGATCGTCACCAAGGGCGCGGACCCGGTGATCGAGCGGTGCACGGTCACCTCGCCCGCCGAGGCGGGTTTCTACGTGTCGGCGGAGGGCCGCGGCACGTTCCGCGGCTGTCGGGTCACGGGCAGCGGCGGCTACGGCTTCCACGTGATGGACGGCTGCCGCACCACGCTGAGCCGGTGCCGCACCGAGCGGTGCTCCCGCGGCGGTTACGAGTTCGCCGACCCGTCCCTGTTGCTGGTCGAGGAGTGCACCGGCGACGAGTCCGCGGTGGGGTCGGCGGAGCGCACCACCGCCGCGATACCCGTGGCGACCGCGACCGAGGTCCAGTCCCCCGGGCTGCTGACGGCGGCGCCGGCCGGCGCGGCGCGGCCCGAGGCCGCCGCCGTGGCCGCGGCGCCCGCCCGCGCCTCGGAGGACGTGCTCGGCGCGTTGGACGCCCTGGTGGGGCTGGACAGCGTCAAGCTCGAGGTCCGCTCGCTGACGAACATGATCGAGGTGGGCCGGCGCCGGCAGGAGGCGGGGCTGAAGGCCGCGTCCGTCCGCCGCCATCTGGTCTTCACCGGCTCCCCCGGCACCGGCAAGACGACCGTGGCCCGGTTGTACGGGGAGATCCTGGCCTCCCTCGGCGTGCTGGAGCGCGGACACCTCGTCGAGGTGTCCCGGGTGGACCTGGTCGGCGAGCACATCGGCTCCACCGCGATCCGCACGCAGGAGGCGTTCGACCGGGCGCGCGGCGGTGTGCTCTTCATCGACGAGGCGTACGCGCTCTCCCCCGAGGACTCCGGGCGGGACTTCGGCAAGGAGGCCATCGACACGCTGGTGAAGCTGATGGAGGACCACCGGGACGCGGTGGTGGTCATCGTCGCCGGCTACACCGCCGAGATGGAACGCTTCCTCGCGGTCAACCCCGGCGTCGCGTCGCGGTTCTCCCGCACCATCACCTTCCAGGACTACGGCGCCGGGGAGCTGCTGCGGATCGTGGAGCAGCAGGCGGACGAGCACGAGTACCGGCTCGCCGACGGCACGTCCGAGGCGCTGGTGTCGTACTTCGGCCGGCTGCCGAAGGGGCCTGCCTTCGGCAACGGCCGCACCGCGCGCCAGACCTTCGAGTCGATGGTCGAGCGGCACGCCGGCCGGGTCGCCGAGCTGGCCGAGGTCGACACCGACGCCCTCACCCTCCTCTACCCCGACGACCTGCCCGAACTGCCCTGACGCCCGGTGCGGGGGTTGGCTCCGCTGCGCGGTCCCCTGCGGCGCCCGGCCTGTCGTGGGACGCCGGGGATCAGGCTCAACAGGTCCGCGCGGGCGTCCGCGAAGGCGGGGTCGGCCTGGTAGTCGGAGTGTCCCCGGATCGGTTCGGGCAGCGGGTACCGCTCGGAGCGGCCGTACGCCACCGGGTCCTTCAGGGCGGTCCGGTCGGGCGACGGGCGGGGGCCCGACGGCACGCGCACCGGCCCGCCGATGGGGTCGGTGGGCCGCCACAGGTTGTTCCAGCAGTGCACCTCGTCACGCAGGGCGCGCAGCGCCTCGGGGCCGAAGTAGGCGGGGAACCACCGTCCGTAGAGCCGCTCCAGCGGTGAGCCGTACGTCAGCAGCGCCACCCGCGCGCGGGTCTCGGCGGGCAGTTGCCACACCGCGGAGGCCGCGAGGACGCTGCCCTGGGAGTGGCCGGAGATCACCAGCCGGCCGCCGTGGGCCCGGGTCTGCGCGGTCCAGGTGGACATCCGCCACGTCAGGTCGGGGACGGCGCGCTCGGCGTAGCACGGCGGGGCGAACGGGTGGGCGGCCCGGGGCCAGAAGGTGCCGACGTCCCAGAGGATGCCGATGGTGCGCCGGGCGGAGGGGTCGCGGTAGGCGCGGCGGCCCCAGGTGACGAAGAGCAGGATGCCGAAGCCGACCAGCCAGGAGCCCAGGAACTGGACGGCTTCGGCGGCGGACCCGACGAAGCCGCCTTCGACGGCGCGGCCGGGCACGGCGTCGCTGCGCCACGCGCCGTAGACGGCGCCGGCGCCGAGCAGCAGGGTGGCCGCGGCGAGGACGCCGACGATCAGGGGCGCCGAGTCGGTGAGTCCGGCCCGGGCGCGGGCGCCGGCGATGCGGCGGGTGCGGACGGGGTCGGGGCGCCAGCCGGTGTCGCCGAGGCGCCGGGCGGCTCGGTCGCCGCTTTCGAGGCGGCCGTCCCACCGCTCGTACTCCCGCTCGACGGCGCCGCCGAGCCGACGGGCCGTCAGCCAGGTCCGTACGGCCAGGGCCAGGGCGGGCACCAGCAGCAGGGCGAGCAGGACGGGGATGACGGACGCCTGCCAGCTCAGCAGCACGGGCGGCCCGGGGATGGAGCCGTCGCCGTCCATGCCGGGAGTGCCCGGTCCGTCGAGCCAGTCGGCGACCCGTTGGGCGGTGCCACCGGTCATGACGGAGCCCAGCGCGCAGGCGAGGACGGCGACGGCGGGTCCGCCGAGGCCGCCGAGGACGCTGCGGGGGTGGCGGGCGCGGCAGTGCAGCCTGAGGGCGACGGCCGCGAGGGCGACCACCAGGACGCCCTGGCCGATGGTGAGGACGCTGAAGGTCAGCTCGCCGGGGAGGGTGCCGCGGGACTCCCACCCGGGCCGCGACCAGGAGGCGTAGACCAGGGCACCGGCGAGCACCGCGAGCGAGGCGCCGGGCAGGGCGGTGACGGCGGTGCGCTCGACGCGGACGTCGAAGCGGCGTTCGCTGCGTCCGCGGTGGACCACCACCCAGACCACGGCGCACGCGCCGAGCACCAGCGCGCCGGCCAGCAGGAGGCCGACCGCCGTCAGCAGGGCGCTCTCGCCGCCGCGGTCGTGGCGCGCCGGGGCGCCGGTGACGGCCGCGGCGACGGTGAGGAAGCCTGCCGCGGTGTGGGCGGCGCGCAGCCGGGCGACGTGGCGACGGCCGTACCAGAACCCGGGCCGGCCCAGTGCGAAGCGCACGGTGGTCCTGGGGGGCGCGGATGCCCCGGGGTCCCGCTCCGTGGCGTGCGGGTGCTCGTCCTCCTCGCCCTCGCCGTCCCCGTCACCCTCATCCTCGACTTCAGGTTGAGGGTTGTCCGGGGTGCGGTGCTTCCCGTCGGCGACGGGGGTGTGCTCGCCGAGCGGCGGGCGCTGCGACTCGTACGCGGTCCAGGTGCGGTTGGACAGGTACCAGAGCAGCCCCACCAGGGCGACCGGGACGAGGGCCGCGAGCGCGAGCCGGCGGCCGGGCTGGGACCACCAGCCGCCGCGGTCGGCGGCGAGGAAGCCGATCCAGGACCGTCCGTCCGTGCACGCCGCGCTCCCGGCGCACTGCCAGGCCACCAGGTCCAGCGCGACCTCGCACGCGGCGGCCGTCATCACCACGGTCAGGCTGAGCGCCACCAGCCGCACCAGCGCCCCGTACACCCGGGTGGTGCGCACCCGCCCCCGCGCACGCGGGCGCATCCAGTGCGCGAGGTTCGCCACCATGAAGGGCAGGAGCAGCAGCCACAGCGCCCGTGCGCCGTTGCCGGAGGTGAGGTTGGACCAGCAGTACGCCTCCGGCACGGGATCGCCGCGACCGCGCGCCGGGTCGCTCTCCGCACCCACGTCCTCGGCGCGGCGGAAGACGGCCGCCTTCTCGTCGCCGGAGACGAGGACCGTGCGGGGGTCACCGAGCATGGCCTGCGGGGTCGTGCCGCCGACGCCGTGGACGAGGAGTTCGAGCGCGGGCCCCGGGACGGACGGGGGCGGGGACGCGCCGGGCGCTTCAGCGGACACTGCGGTGACTCGCTCTCTCGGTGGGAGGTTCGGCTGCCGGCGCGCCTGCGCGCCACGCCTCAGGGTCCCGGATTCTGACAGCTCCCGGCGGACAGGTCACGGAGTCCGTACGCCTGGGCGTGGACGGGCCCGTGGGAAGATGGGCGCCCCCAGCCGCACGAGCGGCGGGGCGGCGCCGGGAGCGGCGGGAGACCGAAGGACGGGCCTGGGCAGTGACCGACAACCAGAACCTGCTCGCGGAGCAACGACGTGCGTTGATCCTCGACGAGGTCCGCCGACGGGGCGGGGTGCGGGTCAATGAACTCACCCGCAGGCTTAACGTCTCCGACATGACGGTGCGGCGGGATCTGGACGCGCTCGCCCGGCAGGGCGTCGTCGAGAAGGTCCACGGGGGCGCGGTGCCCGTGGTGGAGGCGAGCACCCACGAGCCGGGGTTCGAGGCGAAGTCGGGCCTGGAGCTGCGGGCCAAGGAGGACATCGCCCGGGCGGCGGCGGCCATGGTCACCCCGGGCACGGCGATCGCGCTGGCCGGCGGCACGACGGCGTACGCACTGGCGCAGCAGCTCGTCGACGTCACCGACCTGACCGTGGTCACCAACTCGGTGCGGGTCGCCGACGTCCTCCACAACGCCCACCGCACCCAGCCCGGTGCGCCGCCCGGCCGACCCGGCGGGGCGACGGTGGTCCTCACCGGGGGCGTGCGCACCCCGTCGGACACGCTGGTCGGCCCGGTGGCGGACACCGCGATCCGCACGCTCCACTTCGACGTGCTCTTCATCGGGGTGCACGGGATCTCGGTGAAGGCCGGGCTGTCCACGCCGAACCTCGCGGAGGCGGAGACGAACCGTCACTTCGTCCGCTCCGCCCGCCGGGTCGTCGTGGTGGCCGACCACACCAAGTGGGGAACGGTGGGGCTGAGCTCCTTCGCCCGGCTGACCGAGGTCGACGCCCTGGTCACGGACACGGGCCTGCCGACCGCCGCGCGCGCGGAGATCGAGGAGCACCTGCCGGGCGGCCTGGTGGTCGCGGGAGAGCGCGAGCCGGGCGAGTGACCGCGTTCCGGCTGGAGCGCGAGGTGGCGCTGTCGGCGGAGCAAGCGTGGCGGCGGGTCACCGACTGGGGTCGTCACGCGGACCGGGTGCCGTTCACCGCCCTGGCGTCCGTCACCGCCGGCCCCACGCGGGAGGGCACGGTCTTCGTGGTGCGCTCGGGCCTGGGGCGGATCGCCGTCGACGACCCGATGGAGGTCGTCGGGTGGGAGCCGCCCGCCGGGGGATCGCCGGGCCGCTGCCGGCTGGAGAAGCGCGGTCGTCTCGTCCTGGGGTGGGCGGTGATCGAGGTGCATCCGCGCGGGGCCGCGGACTCGTTGGTGGTGTGGACGGAGGACCTGCGCCTGCGTCCGCTGCCGCGGCGGCTGGACCCCCTGGTGGCGCGGGTGGGCCGGGTGGTCTTCGGGCGGGCGCTGGACGGCGTGCTGCGCTGACGGCCCCACGGGCCGGGCACCGTGGTGGCCCGGCCGGGCGGACGGGCGCAGCTCGGGGGTGACCGAGCCGCGATCCACTCGTTTGACGCAACGAGTGAGAGCGATCCGCGCATGGCGATGCGATGCGCGTACCGGAAGGCGCAGCGCCCGATGCCGACACACCGTCAGCCGCCCCTCCGCGCCACAATGGGCGCCCGCCCCGGGATCCAGGAGGCGGAAGCGATCCTCGTGGAGCACTATCCCCGGCTCGTACGTCTCGCCTATCTGACGCTGCCGCCGTCCCTGGGGCGCCATCGGCGGGTGCTCGCCGCGCACGCCACGGTTCAGCGTGCACTGCCGCGGACGGCCCGCGGCGGGACGGGCGGGGAGCGGGAGAGCGGGGTGGAGACCGCCGCGTACCGCTGGGTGCGGCACCGGATCCTGCGGGGTGCGCTGCGCCGGCGGTGGTGGCGGGACGGTGGGCTGCCGCTGGTGGTGGGGCTGCGGCTGTTCCCGAGCGCCGGCGGGGCGGAGGAGTTGGCGTTGGACCAGGCGCTGTCGACGGTGTCCGCGCCGGCGCGCGCGGCGTTCGCGCTCGGGGTGCTCGAAGGGCTCTGCGATGCGGACGTCAGGGAGTTGTTGACGCAGTGCCAGGTGGCGGATCCGGGTGCGGCGCTGCGGACGGCGCACCGGCTGCGGGAGTCGGGCGGCGGGCGGGCCGAGGCGCTGTTGCGGGCCGCGGAGTTCGATCCGTGTGCGGTGCAGACCCGGCCGAGCGATCTGCTGCGGCGCCGTCAGCGGTCCCGTACGGCCGCGGCCGGGGGCGTCCTCGCGCTGCTGGCGACCGGGGTGGCCGCGGTGGACCTGTCGGCGCGGGACGACCGGTCGCCCGCGGGCGCGCACGCCGGTGCGCCGGGGCCGATGGCCCTGGCGCGGGCGCTCGACGTGGACCTGCTCCAGCGGGCGCCCCAAGACGCCTGGGCGGGCACGGCGCGACTGGACTTCTCGGTGTGGCCGGCGCGCGGCGAGCGCACGGACGACAGGGCGCTGTTGCAGCGGGCACTCGACGCCTGGGCCGCGCCCGGTGCGACGGTACGGGTCTCCGCCACCAAGGACACGACGCGCACCGGGCCCGCCGAGCCCGCCCGGCTGCTGTACGCGGGGACGGTCGACGAAGCGGTGGTCGTCCTCCTGCACGACGGCACGCGGGTGGTGCGGTACGCCGAGCCGCGTGCCGGTGCGGGCGCGCCGGCCCTGGACTTCGCCCGTACGGACGACGCGGACGTCACCACCGCGGCGTCGGTCGTGCTCGGTCGCAGCGAGGACGGGGCGCGCCACCTGTTGGCGCCGTGGATCGCCGAGGCGGCGGTGCGCGACCTGCTGGAGCCGGACGGGGCGGCGCGGGCGCTCGCGGTGGCGGACGGCGGGGTTACCGCAGTGGTGCCGTCCCCCGCGGCCCAGGGTGCCTGCACGTCGTGGCCGGCGCTCCAGTTGCGGTCGTCGCAGCGGATCGTGGAGGACCACAGGTTCCTGGTCACCGACCTCGGGGACCTGGCGCCGGTGCACCTCACGCACACCCCGCCGCCGGGCGAGGGCGCACCCGCCCGCCAGCCGCGTGAGGCCACCGGTGCGCCGGCGCTCGCGAGTTGGGCCCGCAGCGCCTGTCTCCTCGGGGCACTGCGGGGCGCCGGGGTGCGGTCGGTGAACGACTGGGCGTACGCGCACCAGGACTTGCCCGACGACGCAGGGCGGGCCGCCTGGGTGTGCACCCGGGCGGAGACCTGGCGGGGGCGGGGCCGGGTGCTGGTCCAGTTCCAGCCGCCGGCGGCACCGGGCGCGGCGGGCTCGGTGGTGGCCCGGGCCGAGGACACGGCCGCGTGCAGCAGGTTCGGGCAGCACGTCCTCGCCGGTGCGCACTGGCGCTCGCCGTCGGGGAAGTGGTTCCTGCTGGCCGCCGGGAGCCGTGCGGTCAGTCGCATCACGGCTGCGGGCCCGGTCGAAGCCGAGGAGCGGGGGACGACCTTGGCGGTACCGGTCCCCCAGGGCTCCCCGGTGCGCCTGTCGGCACGGCTGGCCTCGGGCGGCACTCTGGCCCCGCTCGCTGCGAACGCCGCCGACGACTGACGCCTCCGGGCGTGCCCGGGGCCGTGCGTGACGGTTCGTCCGGCCCCGCCGAGGACGTCGTGCGCCCCGCCGCCTATCGTGTGCGGACCTGGTCGTCCAGTTCGGGAGGTACGCACCATGACGCGCCGACTCCGCCCGGTGGAACTCGACTTCGTCGAGGTCGCGCCCGTGCGCCTGGTCTTCGCCGCAGCGCTCGAAGCGCCGCCCCGGGCCGTCCACCGGGCGCTCGCCGAGGACCTGACGGACTGGCCCCGGTGGTTCGACGCGGTCTCCGGGGTCACCCCGACCCGCGGCGGCGACGGCCGGGACGTCACCCTGCGGGTGGGGATCGCCTTCGAGGAGACCGTCCTGGCCGACGACCCGGACACGCGGTACGCGTACCGCGTGGACCGCACCAACGCGCCCGCGGTGACGGCCCTCGCCGAGGAGTGGCGCATCCTGCCGGGGCCGACCGGCGGCAGCCGGGTGCGCTGGACCTTCGCCGTCGACGGCCCGCCGGCGGCCCGGGCGTTCATGAAGCTGACGAAGCCGGGCCTGCGGTACTCCTTCCGGGCGGCGATGCGAGCGCTGGACCGCCGGCTGGCCGACTCGGCGACGCACTGACGGCGCCGTCGCGGCCGGCTCCGTTCAGGCGTCGGCCCACCGACCGGTGTCGAGGAACCGTTCGATCGCGTTCGCGTGCGGAGTGACGTCCAGGCCCTGCTCCACCAGCCAGGCGTCGGAGTAGTACTTGTCCAGATAGCGCTCGCCGGGGTCGCAGAGCAGGGTGACCACGCTGCCCCGATCCCCCGCCGCCACCATCTCCGCGACGATCTTGAAGGCGCTCCACAGCCCGGTGCCGGTGGAGCCGCCGGCCTTCCGTCCGATCGCGGTGTCCAGGGCGCGTGCGGCCGCGACGGACGCGGCGTCGGGCACCTTCATCATCCGGTCGATGGCGCCGGGCACGAAGCTCGGTTCCATCCGGGGGCGGCCGATGCCCTCGATGCGGGAGCCGTGGTCGCTGGTGGCGCCCGGGTCGTTGCGGGTCCAGCCGTCGAAGAAGCAGGAGTTCTCCGGGTCGGGCACGCAGACCCGGGTGTCGTACTGCATGTAGTGGATGTAGCGGGCGAAGGTCGCCGAGGTGCCGCCCGTGCCGGCGGTCGCCACGATCCACGCGGGCTCGGGGTAGCGCTCCAGGCGCAGCTGTTGGTAGACGGACTCGGCGATGTTGTTGTTGCCGCGCCAGTCCGTGGCCCGTTCGGCGTAGGTGAACTGGTCCATGTAGTGGCCGCCGGTGCGTTCCGCGAGCGCGGCGGACTCCTCGTACATCCGGCGGGAGTCGTCGACGAAGTGGCAGCGGCCCCCGTGGAACTCGATGAGCCGGATCTTCTCGGGGCTGGTGGTGCGGGGCATCACCGCGACGAACGGCACGCCGATCAGCTTGGCGAAGTACGCCTCGGACACGGCGGTCGAGCCGCTGGACGCCTCGATGACGGGGCGGTCGGGGCGGATCCAGCCGTTGCACAGCCCGTAGAGGAAGAGGGAGCGGGCGAGCCGGTGCTTGAGGCTGCCGGTGGGGTGGGTGGACTCGTCCTTGAGGTAGAGGTCGATGCCCCACTCCTCCTTCAGGGGGAACCTCAGCAGGTGGGTGTCCGCCGAACGGTTGGCGTCCGCCTGGACCTTGCGGACCGCTTCCTTCAACCAGCCGCGGTAGGCGGGGTCGCTGCGGTCCACGTCGCCGGTCGTCGTCGATTCGCCCGTCATGCGCTGCCCGTAGCCGTTCATGCCCGCCGTCCCTGTGCCTGCCGCGCCGACGCCTCCGGATCCGTCCGGGTGCGCCGGTGCCCGCTGTCGTCGACTGTGCTTCCCTTCCGTCACATTAAGCGCCCCACCTGCGTAAACATTCGCTTGGGGCATCCATAGGGATCGCTTGTGGCCCGTGCGCCCCAAGGAACCACCCGTATGCGCACAGCGCCGCCGTCATCCACTGGTGCCCGTGCCCCAGGATGTTGCAGACTGCCATCAGACGACGTGACACACAGGGGAGGAGGGGCCCGATGGCCATGGCAGAGCCCGAGTTCCGGGCCACTGGCGTACGGATCGAGCGATGGCCGCGCTCACTCACCAAGGCCGGCCAGGTCCTGATCAAGGACGGCCGGCTGCAACTGCTCACCAGCTACGGCAGGGTGATCGACAGTGCACCGGTGCGCGCGGTCCGCGCGGGCAAGACGTGGTTCTCCGACGAGGCCAGCGCGGCGCTGACGGTGAACGGCAAGCGTTACCGCTTGACGATGGGTCAGCGCGACGAGGAGGCCGACGCGAGCAGGGTGGCGGGGCGCTTCCTGAAGGCCGTGCGCGGGGCGGGTGCCAGCGAGGGCTGATCCGGTCCTACGGACCTTCGGCCCAACGGACGGGTCGGGAGATCAGGGGGCGGCGCCCGGAGGAGGGCGTCGGGAGCGGCCGCTCCCGGCCCGTGCGCCCGTACGGCGGCGTCACGACGGCCGCTGAGTTGCGGGACCTCGGGCAGTGGTTGACGCTTGTCTCACATCACCCAGGGTGCATGAACGGTGACGCTGGGATCCAGTGGTCGCCGGACGGATCAGCAGACGGTCGGTCACGGGACTGATCCGTCGGCCCTGCATCGTTGCCTTGTGTTGTGCTTCGTCGTTCCTCGCTTCCCCCGTCTTCCCTCCCTCGTCCTCCTCCGGGCCTCCGGACCTCATTCGGGGAGTCGTAGCCGTGATCAGTCAGCCCAGCAGGCACTGCACGGTGGAGCTCCAAGCCCTGCCGTCGCGGATCGGACAGGTCCGCAGAATCATCTCGGCGCAACTGCGCTACTGGCACCTCGATCCGCTGATCGACCAGGCCGCCCTCGGCGTCACCGAGTTGCTGACGAACGTCCACCGACACGCCCAGCCCGACAAGCAGTGCACCGTGGAGATCGAGCTGTTGCTCGATCGGCTCGTGGTCTCCGTGCAGGACCACGACCCGCGGCTGCCGAGCGTGCGGGAGGCCGACCTCTTCGCCACTTCGGGCCGCGGCCTCGGATTGATAGCTGCGGTGAGCGAGACGTGGGGCGTACGGCCCCGGGGCGAGGGCGGCAAGGTGGTCTGGTTCACCCTCGCCGCGCCGCAGCTCACCCCACCGCAGCTCGCGGTCCCCGGAGGGTCGGGCCCGTCATAGGGGATTGCGCTCCGGGCCGGACCGCACGCTGCGCTCCAGGCGTCGGCGCACCCGTTCCTCGTGCACCAGCCGCCCCACCAAGGCGCCCCCGTACACGACGACTCCGACGCCGACCAGCCAGGACTGGAGGACGAGGACGGTTCCGAACGGGCCGTAGGTGACCGCGTTCGAGGCGATCAGCGGTGAGAACACCAGCTGGGAGAAGACCCGCAGCCCGAGCATGAACAGGGCCGTCGCCGCCGCTCCCGGCACCAGCGCGCCCCAGCGGACCCGGCCGCCGAGCAGCAGGCGTTGGGCGACCAGGAAGAAGGCGAAGGTGCCGAGGAGGTCCAGGGCGGCGGTGGCGACCGTGCCGACGCCCGAGCCGCCGAACGCGGGGGTGTTGACGAACACCAGCAGCGCGAAGACCAGCAGCGCGAGGAAGACCACGTGGCGCCACATGGTGTGCCAGCGGGCGGTCGGCAGGTCCCACACCTTCTCGTAGCCGGTCTGCACGGCCGAACCGAAGGTCAGGCCGAAGACTGCGAGCGCGGCGAGGCCGAAGGCGGTGGTGCGCTGGAGCGCGGTGCCCGGTGGCGCGAAGAGCCGTTCGACCTGGGCCTGGGAGGCTTCGGAGACGCCGAGGGCCTGGCCGAGCCAGCGTGCGAAGCCCTGGCTGCTTGCGGGGTCCGCCGCCGCGACGACCACGAGCAGCGGTACGAGGGTGAGGAAGCCGAGCGCGGCGAAGCCCATGGCCCGGTGCAGCAGTTCCATCTCGCGACCGCGGTTCCAGCCGAGGCCGACGGAGGACGAGGCGATCCGGCGGTGCAGTCGCTGGAGGCGATGCCCGTGGGGCGGCGCACCGGGGGGCTCGTGGCTCATGCTCGTCGCCTACCCGCTCGCGGGGGCCGAGCCGTCCTCGATGCCCCCGGTCGGGTGGCGGGCGACGGTCTCAGCCCAGCGCGCTCAGCGGGTCGTCGAGCACCGGCTGCCAGGCCAGTTCGGCGGCGCCGACCAGGCTGTTGTGGTCGAGGGTGCAGGCGAGGATGGGCACGCCGCCGCTGCGGCCCCACAGGCTGCGGTCGGCGACCACGGCGCGCAGCCGCTCCGGGTCGGCGGCGAGCAGTTCGCGGTGGAGTCCGCCGAGGATGATCCGGTCGGGGTTGAGGATGTTGACGAGTCCGGCGAGACCGAGGCCGAGGCGGTCGATGAGCCGTGCGCAGGCGGCCCGTACGGCGGGGTCGTCGTACTCGGTCCGCAGCAGCTCGCCGGCCTGGGCGAGGAGGGAGACCTCGGGGCCGGGCACCCGGCCGGCGGCGGTGAGGAAGGCGAGCGGATCGGTCTCCACGTCCAGGCAGCCGCGGCTGCCGCAGTGGCAGGGCCGCCCCTCGGGGTTCACGGTGAGGTGGCCGACTTCGAGGGCGAGCCCGGAACTGCCGGTGTGCAGCCGGCCGTCGAGGACGAGTGCGCCGCCGACGCCGCGGTGGCCGGTGGCCACGCACAGCAGGTGGTGCGCGCCGCGCCCGGCGCCGTGCCGGTGCTCGGCGAGGGCGGCGAGGTTGACGTCGTTGCCGGTGAAGGCGGGGCCGGTGATGCCGGCGGCGCGGACGTGTTCGGCGAAGGTGTCGCGCACGGGCGAGCCGGCGGGCCAGGCGATGTGCAGCGGGTTGAGGGCGGTGCCGTCCGGTTCGGCGACGGCCGAAGGGACCGCGAGGCCCGCGCCCACGCAGCGGCGACCGCTGTCGCGCAGCAGGGCGGCGCCGGCGGCGACGACCGCACCGATGACGTGGCCGGGGTCGGCGGCCACCGTGAGACAGCCGGGTGAGGTGGCGACGGTCCGGCCGCCGAGGCCGACGAGGGCGGCGCGGAAGCCGTCGGCGTGGACCTGGGCGGCGAGCACGACGGGGCCGTCGTCGTCGACGGCGAGCCGGTGGGACGGTCGGCCCTGGGAACCGGTCGCGGCGGCGGGGCGGGAGTCGACGCGGATCAGGCCGAGCGCCGCCAGCTCGGCGGCGACGGCGCCCGCGGTGGCGCGGGTGACGCCGAGTTCGGCCGTGAGGACGGCGCGGGTGGGCGCACGTCCGGTGTGGACGAGTTCCAGTGCGGGACCGAGCGCACTGCGGCCCCTCTCCAGCCTCGATCTGGTGCTCGTCGCCTTGCCGTTCATGGTGGCGAGTCTCCCATGATCTTCAGGGCCCCGAACCGTGCCGGACGGCTCCGCAGGCCGATCCCTGCCGTTCGTGACGTCGGGTCGTGCTCCCCGGGGCGGACCGTCCCTTGTCTCCCCGCTCTCGCCAGGGAATCGTTCCGGTGCGCACCGGAGGCAACGACCGCGAACGCTCGGCCATCTTGTCCGAAACGGATACCACACCTATTCTGCATTTGTGCCGGACTTGAACAAAATACGGTCGGTCGTGTCCCTTCCTTCACGTCTCTTGCGCCTCTCACGCCCCTCACGTGCAGCCTCCCGACGCACCGCCGCACCCTCGCCCTCACCCTCGTCCCTGACCCGCCTCCGCATCGCCCTCACCGTCTTCTTCGTCCTCGACGGCTTCCTGTTCGCCGGGTGGGTCGTCCGCATCCCCGCCATCAAGGAACAGACCGGCGCCTCCGCCAGCGCGCTGGGTCTCGCCCTGCTCGGCGTCTCGGCCGGCGGCGTGGTGACGATGATGCTCACCGGGCGCCTGTGCCACCGCTTCGGCAGCCTGCGGGTCACCGTCGGCAGCGCCGCGCTGATGTCGCTCGGGGTCGCGCTGCCGCCGCTGATGCCCGACGTGGTCGCCCTCGGCCTGGTGCTCCTGGTCTTCGGCGCCGCCTACGGCGCCATGAGCGTGTCCCTGAACAGCTCGGCCGTCGATCTGGTCGCCGCCATAGGGCGCCCCGTGATGCCCGCGTTCCACGCCGCGTACAGCCTCGGCGGCATGGTCGGCGCCGGGCTCGGGGCGCTCATCGCGGGCGGACTGTCGCCGACCCGGCACCTGCTGTCGCTCGCCGCCCTCGGGCTGCTGGTCACCGCCGTCACCGCACCGGTGCTGCTCCGGGCGCCCGGGCCCAGAACCGAGCACCCGTCCACGTCCGCCGACGCGCCCCGCGCTCGCCCGCGCCGCCTGGTGGGGCGCACGCGGAACTTCGTCGTCCTCCTCGGGGTGATCGCGCTGTGCACCGCGTACGGGGAGGGCGCCATGGCCGACTGGGGCGCGCTCCACCTGGAACAGGACCTCGGCGCGACCCCGGGCGTCGCCGCACTCGGCTACGCGCTCTTCGCCCTGGCCATGACCGCGGGCCGGCTGTCGGGCACCTTCCTTCTGGAACGGCTCGGCCAGACCCGCACCCTCGTCGCCGGCGGTATGACCGCGGCGGCCGGGATGCTCATCGGCGCCCTGGCGCCCACGGTGTGGCTGGTGCTGTTGGGCTTCGGCGTGGCCGGCCTCGGGCTGGCGAACATCTTCCCCGTGGCGGTGTCGAGGGCTGGCGCCCTGGCCGGTCCGAGCGGAGTCGCCGCCGCATCCACGCTCGGCTACGGCGGCATGCTGCTGGGACCGCCCGCCATCGGCTTCCTCACCGACTGGTTCTCCCTGCCCCTCGCCCTGACGACGGTGGCCGCGCTCGCCACCGGCGCCGCCGTCATCGCGTATGCGGCCCGCAACGTCACCACCCCACCCCTCGACGACACCACGCCCCACCCCGCCGGGCCTCAACAGCAACCCGAGCCGGAGGGGCTGGCGGCTACCGAGAGCGGTCGGCCAGGCAGTCGACCGGGTGGTCAGCCTGGCGGTCAGCCCAACCAGCCGGGGCGCACCAGCCCCGACTCATAGGCCAGCACGACCAACTGCGCCCGGTCGCGCGCGGCGAGCTTGACCATCGTCCGGCTGACGTGCGTCTTGGCGGTCAGCGGGCTGACCACCAGCCGGCGGGCGATCTCCTCGTTCGACAGGCCCATGCCCACCAGGGCCATCACCTCCCGCTCCCGGTCGGTGAGTTCGGCGAGCCGCCCCTCGTCGGCCGGCGTTCTGGAGCGGGCCGCGAACTCCGCGATCAACCGCCGGGTCACCCCGGGCGACAGCAGGGCGTCCCCGTCGACCACCGCCCGGACCGCGCGGAGCAGTTCGTCCGGCTCGGTGTCCTTCACCAGGAAGCCCGAGGCGCCCGCCCGTATCGCCTCGAAGACGTACTCGTCCAGCTCGAAGGTGGTCAGGATGACGACCTTCACCCCTTCGAACCGGCCGTCCTCCGTGATCCGGCGGGTGGCGGCGAGGCCGTCCAGGACGGGCATCCGGACGTCCATCAGGACGACGTCCGGCCGCACCTCGCCCACCAGGCGCACCGCCTCCGCCCCGTCGGACGCCTCGCCCGCGACCTCGATGTCCCGCTGGGCGTCGAGCAGGGCCCGGAATCCGGCACGCACCAACAGCTGGTCATCGGCGAGCAGGACGCGGATCACAGCGTCTCCTTCCGTCGCACCGGTAGGTCAGCGCAGACCTCGAAACCGCCCCCGCGGCGCGGACCGGCTTGGATCGTGCCGCCGAGTCCGGCCGCACGCTCCCGCATCCCCACCAGGCCGTTGCCGCTTCCGCCCGCTTCCGAGTCGCTGGCCGGTCCGTCGTCCGTCACGCGCAGGGTGAGCCGCCCGGGGGCGTACGAGATCAGGACACGGGCGGTGCGCGAGCCCGAGTGCCGTACGACGTTCGTCAGGGCCTCCTGGAGGATGCGGAAGGCGGCCAGGTCCGTGCCCGGCGGCAGGGCGAAGGCGATGCCCCGGGTCTCGACGGCGACGGCGAGGGACGCGCTCTGCGCCTGCTCCACCAACTCGGGCACGCGGTCCAACCCGGGAGCCGGGGCACGGGGCGCCTCCCCCGGCGCACGGAGGCTGTCGAGGACCTGCCGCACTTCGCCGAGGGCCTCCTTGCTGGCCGCCTTGATGGTCGTCAGGGCGGTGCGCGCCTGCTCCGGATTCTGGTCGAGGAGCGCAAGGCCGACGCCGGCCTGCACATTGATCACGGATATCGAGTGCGCCAGCACGTCGTGCAACTCGCGGGCGATCAGCAGGCGTTCCTCCTCGGCGCGTCGCCGGGCGGCAGCGGCCCGCTCGACCTGGGCGCGGACCCACTCCGCGCGACGTATTCGAAGCAGCTCGGAGCCGGCGAGCACGGCCGCTATCCAGGCGGCGAAGACCAACTCTCGCTCCCAGGGCGCCGCGCCGTCGCCGGACGGCGGCAGATACGCGTACCACCAGTGGGCGAGCAGGACGTGCCCCGCCCAGAAGGCGCCCGCGGTCCACCACGCGGCGCGCCGGTGGCCCGCGACGACCGCGGAGAAGGCCGCGACGAGGACCGGCACGAACACCGGGCCGTAGGGATAGCCGGCGGCCAGATACAGCGAGGTGAGCACGGCCGTGCCGACGAGCGCCACGACGGGCCACCGCAGGCGCAGCAGCAGACACGCCGACAACGTCACCAACAGCACCCGGGCCAGCACGTCCACGGACTCCCGCGCGCCCTCCTGGCCCCGGGCCGCGAACGCCGTGCCCACCAGCACGAACGCGGCGATCAGCAGGGTGGACAGCCAGGGCACCCGGGTGTCGGCCCGGCGCCGCGCCCACGGCCGCATCCACGGTGGTCCGTCCTCCTTCGTCCAGAGGGGACCACCGCAGACGCGGTCGGGCTGCTGTTCCATGTCGGCAACGCTAGACGGATGCGCATGCGCCCGGCGTCACCCCGGTGTGGTGATCGTCCCTACTCCCTGGGCAGTACGGCCACAGCCGCGGATGGCACCCAGGTAGCGGTGGGCACCTCGGGCAACGCAACCGACGGTGCAGTCAGTCGTCAGGGCGACTCAGGGCCGTTCGGCCAGGCCGACCTCGTGGGCGAGCCGGGTGGCGGCCCGGGCGAAGAAGGCGTCCCGTTCCTCGACGAGCCGGTGGAACTGGCCGAACACCTCGAAGGAGATCAGCCCGAAGAGCTCCGCCCAG
Organism: Streptomyces sp. NPDC048057; assembly: GCF_040653095.1. Taxonomy (NCBI): domain Bacteria; kingdom Bacillati; phylum Actinomycetota; class Actinomycetes; order Kitasatosporales; family Streptomycetaceae; genus Streptomyces; species Streptomyces sp. NPDC048057. The sequence goes on along the minus strand of NZ_JBEZNF010000018.1, from coordinate 13,711 downwards.
GCCGTCACGAAGGCCAACGCGGCAGCGGGCGGCAGGTCGGGGGCGAGTTCTGCGGCCATTCGTTCCGCTTCGGGGCGCAGAGCGGGGTCGAGGGGCGGGAGCGCGAGTCCGGTGGTGGCGTAAGCGTCGCGGGCGACGGAGATCAGGGCCATGCCGACCCGTGCGGCCGGGCCGACGGTGTCCCGAGGAGCGCTGTACCCCGGCACGGGCGACCCGTAGATCAGGGCGTACTCGTGAGGGTGCGCGATGGCCCAGGTGCGTACGGCCGAACAGATCGCGGTCCAGCGGGCGACGTGGACGGAGCGCGTCCCGGACGAGGGTGCGGGGGCGGCGGCGAGGGCGGATTCCGCGGCGGCGCCGACGGCGTCGTAGGCGTCGATGATGAGCGCGGTCAGCAGGTCGTCGCGGCTCGGGAAGTAGCGGTAGAGGGCGGAGGAGACCATCCCCAGCTCCCGGGCGACCGCGCGCAGGGACAGTTTCGCGGCGCCTTCGGCGGCGAGCTGCTTGCGGGCCTCGTCCTTGATCGCGGCGGTGACTTCTACACGGGCCCGGTCCCTGGCCCCACGGAGCGACGTCATGGCCGCAGTCTTCCACGCCTCAGAGAGCACTGACCAATTTCGAGAGCACTGCTCTTGCTTTGGAGCAGCGCTCCGTGCAGACTGGAGTTGCTCCGAGAGCGGCGATCTCAAACGAGAGCAGTGCTCTCGAATGGAGCACTGCACTCAGAAGAGAGCAAGCATCACCCCGCCCGCCGCGCTTGCGGGCACACCAACGACCACAGGAGCACCCCATGCCCCACACGCACACCACACCCCAGGCCAAGTCCCCGGCACAGGCCCAGCCCGAGGGCCACCGTCACTACATCAAGCCGGGGCGACTCGACACCGCCCTCAACGGGCTGGTCCGTTGGTTCGCACGACGCGGTGTCAGCCTGATGGGCACGGCCGAGTTGTCCGTCCTCGGTCGCACCAGCGGTGAGTGGCGGTGCATCCCCGTCAATCCGCTGTCGTACGAGGGCGCCACCTACCTCGTCTCCGCCCGCGGGCACTCCCAGTGGGTCCGCAACCTCCGGGCCGCGGGCGGTGGGCGGCTGGCGCTCGGTCGCAGGACCCAGCACTTCACCGCCGTCGAACTGACCGACGAGGAGAAGCCGGCCCTGCTGCGTGACTACCTGCGCCGCTGGGGCTGGGAAGTCGGGCGCTTCTTCGGCGACGTCGACGCGAACTCCACCGACGAGGAACTGCTGGCCGCGGCCCACCGGCACCCCGTCTTCCGCATCACCGTCGACGGTTCGCGGTGACGCGCACGCCCAACCTGCGGACCCCGGGCGCCACCCACGAGAAGCCCGGATCGCGCACCGGCGCCACAAGCGTCACACCGGCGGCACAGCACAAAGGCGCCGTGCCGCAGCAGCCACCCAACGGTGTCCACCGCGACGCGGCGCCCCCGAGCCGTACACCCGAAGCCCGTACGGACCGGACCGCGCAGACCGACAAGGCCGAACGAACCGCCTCGCCCCACCCGGCCCACCGGACCCACCAGCCCCGCCGAACCGGACCGGCCTCACTCACTCGACCGCGACCACCCGGCTACGCCGTGGTCGACGGCTCCATCTCCCCCTTGTCGTCCCCCTTGCCATCACCCTTCTCCGCGTCGACCGCGCCTCCCGGCCGGGCGCCCGCCCGCCCCGCACGCCGGTCCAGCGTCTCCAGCGCCCGGCGCGCCACCGCGCTCCCGCGGACGAGGCCGGCCAGCGTCGTCGACCCGCGCGTGATGTCCGTGAACGCGCGCCACGCCGGCCGCAGCCCGGTCAGCGCCGCGTGGAACAGCCCCGGCCTGCGCTCGAAGATGGCGAGCATCCGCCGCCCCACCCCCATCTCGACGCCGAGTCCGGCCTTGATGGCGAAGGCGTAGTTCAGCGCCTGACGGCGGGCGTCGACGGCGTCGTGCGCCTCCGCGATCCGCACCGCCCACTCCCCCGCGAGCCGCCCCGACCGCAGTGCGAAGGAGATCCCCTCGCGGGTCCACGGCTCCAACAGACCGGCGGCGTCACCGCACACCAGGACCCGGCCGCGGGACAGCGGCGAGTCGTCGCTGCGGCAGCGGGTCAAATGGCCGGAGGAGACGGCGGGTTCGAACCCGGCGAGCCCCAGCCGGGCGATGAAGTCCTCCAGATAGCGCTTGGTCGCCGCGCCCTCGCCGCGCGCCGAGATCACCCCGACGGTCAGCGTCCGCCCCTTGGGGAACACCCAGCCGTAACTCCCGGGCATCGGGCCCCAGTCGATGAGAACGCGCCCCGCCCAGTCCTCGGCCACCGGCTCCGGCACCGGGATCTCGGCCTCCAGGCCCAGGTCGACCTGGTCGAGCTTGACCCCCACGTGGGCGCCTATGCGACTGGCGCTGCCGTCCGCGCCCACCACCGCGTGGGCCAGGATCGTCTCGCCCGCCGCCGTCACCACCGCGACGGTGCGCCGGTCCGGCACGGCGGCGCCGTGCTGCTCGACCCGGGAGACGGTGACTCCGGTGCGCAGCACCGCTCCCGCCTTCTCCGCGTGCTCGACCAGTTGGGCGTCGAACTCCGGGCGGTTGATCAGCCCGAAGAGCATCTTCTTCGACCGACGCGTACGCGTCAGCCGGCCGTTCAGACTGAAGGTGACGGCATGCACCCGGTCCCTGAGCGGCAGTTCGAAACCGGGCGGCAGGCTGTCTCTGGACGGGCCGATGATGCCGCCGCCGCACGTCTTGTAGCGGGGCAGTTCGGCCTTCTCCAGCAGCAGCACCCGACGGCCCGCCACTGCTGCGGCGTAGGCGGCGGACGCTCCGGCCGGCCCCGCGCCGACCACGACGACGTCCCACACCGCCTCGCCGTGCCCGTGCTCTTCCGCTCCTGCCCCGGTGACACCGTTCTCGCTGCTCACGATGTGGTTTCGCTCCCGATCCGACACGTACACGCTGCTCTCGACGGCATCCTACGGCGCGGCCCCACCGTCCTGCTGTGGCAGGATCGACCGCGCGTTCGCCGTACACACCGTCCCAACGTCGCACCCACGAGGAGCGTGCCCATGTCCGACCGTACGATTGCGGAGACCGTCGCCTCCCTCATGCCGCGGGCCCGTACCGAACTCGCGGAGTTGGTGGCGTTCGCCTCGGTCGCGGACCCGGCGCAGTTCCCGAAGAGCGAGTGCGAGGCCGCCGCGCGCTGGTGCGCGGACGCGCTGCGCGCCGAGGGGTTCCAGGACGTCGCCGTCTTCGAGACCCCCGACGGCACGGAGTCGGTGTACGGGTTCCTGCCCGGCCCGGAGGGCGCGCCGACCGTGCTCCTGTACGCGCACTACGACGTGCAGCCGCCGCTGGACCCGGATGCCTGGCTCTCGCCGCCGTTCGAGCTGACCGAGCGCGACGGCCGTTGGTACGGGCGGGGCGCCGCGGACTGCAAGGGCGGCTTCATCATGCACCTGCTGGCGCTGCGCGCGCTCAAGGCGGACGGCGGCGTGCCCGTCGGCGTCAAGGTGATCCTCGAAGGGTCGGAGGAGCAGGGCACCGGCGGTCTGGAGCGGTACGCCGAGCAGCACCCCGACCTGCTGACGGCCGACGTCATCGTGATCGGTGACTCCGGGAACTTCCAGACGGGCCTGCCGACGGTGGTGGCGACGCTGCGCGGAATGACGCTGCTGCGGGTGCGGATCGACACGTTGCAGGGCAATCTGCACTCCGGTCAGTTCGGCGGGGCCGCGCCGGACGCGCTCGCCGCGCTGATCCGGGTGCTGGACTCGCTGCGGGCCGAGGACGGTTCGACCACCGTCGACGGGCTGGCGGCCGATCAGCCGTGGGAGGGGTTGGCGTATCCGGAGGACGCCTTCCGCACGGACGCCAAGGTGCTGGACGGCGTGGGGCTGATCGGTACGGGCGCGGTGGCCGAACGGCTGTGGGCGCGGCCCGCCGTGACCGTCCTCGGCATCGACTGTCCGCCGGTGGTGGGCGCCACCGCCTCGGTGCAGGCGAGCGCCCGGGCCACCGTCAGCTTGCGGGTGGCGCCCGGCCAGGACGCGAACGAGGCGACCCGGCTGCTGCGGGAGCACCTCGAAGCGCACACGCCGTGGGGCGCCCGGGTGTCGTTCGAGCACGTCGGCATGGGGCAGCCGTTCCAGGCGGACACCACGGGCCCGGCGTACGCGTCGATGGCGGACGCGATGCGGGTGGCGTATCCGGGGCAGGAGATGCAGGTGGCGGGCATGGGCGGGTCGATCCCGTTCTGCAACACGCTCACCGAGCTGTATCCGCAGACGGAGATCCTGCTGATCGGGCTGAGCGAGCCGGCGGCGCAGATCCACGCGGTGAACGAGTCCGTCTCGCCCGAGGAACTGGAGCGGTTGTCGGTGACGGAGGCGTTGTTCCTGCGCAACTTCGCGACGAAGTAGCCGGCGGGCCCGGGCCGTACGCCTCGGGGCCGGTCGGTGCGCCGCAGCGTGCGGGGCTCCGACGGTCCACGAGGCGGTACGCCCCGGGCGCCGGGCTCAGCCGACGGGCACGCCGCCTTCCAGGTTGAGCACCACGCCGCGCTCGCGCGCCCGCAGGGCCCAGCGCAGCCGCTCGTATCTCGGGGGCGGCAGCAGCCGGGCCGCCTCCCGCTCGCCGACGAAGCGCCAACATCGCAGTTCGTCGGCGGGCAGCCGTACGCGTTCGGCCTCCGCCCTGCCGATCGTCCCGCCGTCGAAGAGCAGCCGCAGACCGCCGTAGCCGGGCGGCATCGGCGGTTCCCAGTCGACCACGAGCAGCCGCGGCACCCGCTCCAGCGCGAGGCCCAACTCTTCGGTGACCTCCCGCATCCCGGCCCGGGCGGGTGCCTCCCCCGGCTCCACCACCCCGCCGGGGAACTCCCAGCCCGGCTTGTAGGTGGGGTCGACGAGCAGCACCCGGTCCGCCTCGTCGAAGAGCAGGACGCCGGCGGCGAGCGTCTCGGCCACGGGCTCGGGCGTCTGGACGATGGTGCAGACGGGCGCCTCGCCGGTGCGCACCGCCTCGGCGATGCGGTGCGCGGTCCGGCGCGGATCGAGGGCGCCGTTGTCGATGACGAAGGCGTCGTCGCTGATCCACTCCAGGGCCGTGCGGTAGGGCTCGATGCGGTCGTACGACCACTGGCGCCGCACCGGTCCCGCGCCGGGGCCGCGGGCGTCCGCGGTGCCTCCGTCGGGGCCGTTCGCGGCGCGTGCTTCGCGTTCCCCCCGGGCTTCGATCCGGGCCCGCAGGATCGTTTCATCTGGCCTCAACAGCACCTGGTGCACCGGGATTCGGCGTGCGGCGAGCCCCCCGAAGATCTCGTCCCGGTACTCCTGCCGCAGCAGGGTCATGGGCACCACGAGGACACCGCCGAGCTGGGCCAGCATGGCCGCCGCGGTGTCCACCACGAGTCGGCGCCAGATGGGCAGGTCCTGGTAGTCGTCCACCTCGTCGAGCTGCTTCGCCGGCAGCAGTCGGTGCAGTTCCGCGCCGGTGAGCTCGGGGTCGTACAGCGTGCTGTTCGGAATCAGCTCCACCAGTTCGCCTGCGGTGGTCGTCTTGCCCGAACCGAACGCACCGTTTATCCAGACGATCACGATTCCCCCTCTTCCCTCGCCCACAGTGGATTGCCCACAACGCCCCGCCGCGTAACCCGACCCGGACATCGTGGCCGTCACCGGTCGAGATGTGTCCGGGTCGCCGTCCCGGTCGGTCGGCTGCGGGGGTCGTGAAGCGTCTCACCTTACGTAAGGCGTGTGCCCAGGATGTGCGGGGACTTGCTCACCCCTTGCTGGAACCGAGGGTGAGTCCGGCGATGAAGTGCCGTTGGAGCAGCAGGAAGACCAGGACGGTGGGCAGCGCGACGATGACCGAGCCGGCGGCCAGCAGGTTGTGGTCCGTGAAGAACTGGCCGCGCAGGTTGTTGAGCGCGGAGGTGACGGGGAGCTTGTCACCGTCGGAGATGAAGGCCAGTGCCCAGAGGAAGTCGTTGTACATCCAGGTGAACTGGAGGGTGCCGAGGGCCGCGAGGGCGGGGCGGCACAGGGGGAGCGTGATGCGCCAGTAGCGCGTCCACACCCCCGCTCCGTCCACGATCGCCGCCTCCTGGATCTCCTGCGGCAGGGTGCGCATGAAGCCCGCGAGGACGAAGACGCAGAACCCGATCTGGAAGCCGACGTTCACCAGGAGCACGGCCCAGTACGAGTCGTACATCGCCATCGAGTCGGACATCCAGTACGGCAGCGGGATCCGGTTGAACAGCACGTACAGCGGGGTGACGACGACCTGCTGGGGCAGCAGGTTCCCGGCCGTGAACAGCATCAGCAACGCGATCGAGCCGCGCATCGACAGCCGGGACACGGCGAAGGCGACGAAGGACGCGAGGAAGAGCGTGACGACGACCCCGGGCACGGCGATGAGCAGGGTGTTGACGAAGTACTTCGTCATGCCCGAGTCGCTGAACGCCTGCCGGTAGTAGTCGAACGAGAGCTCCTTCGGGAAGGAGAAGTAGCCGTGCGCGGACGTCTCGTCGTAGGGCCGCAGCGAGGCGTACACCGCGAGCAGCAGCGGCGCGAGGAAGGCGAGCGACACAGACGCCAGGAAGGCGTGCACGCCGAGGCGGCCGGGGCGCACCCGGCGCCGGCGCGACGGGGCCGGGGCGGCGGCGTCGCGGGCGGCGGACGGGGGTGCGGTGACGGTCATCGGTTCCTCTCCCCACGGATCTCCTGGACCAGGAACGTCACCACGAAGCCCAGGGAGAACAGCAGCAGCACGACGGCGATGGCGGAGCCGAACCCGATGCGGCCGGCTTCGCCGACGATGTTGTCGGTGACGAGCACGGAGAGCAGTTCGAGGCCGTTCCTGCCCTTGTTGACGGCGTAGACGATGTCGAAGGCGCGCAGGGCTTCGATCACGGTGACGACGCCGACCAGGACGTTCACTGGGCGCAGGGTGGGCAGCACGACCCGGAAGAAGGTCTGGGTCTCGCTGGCGCCGTCGATGGCGGCGGCCTCCTTCAGGGTGGGGTCGACGGCCTTGAGCCCGGCGAGGTAGAGGATCATCACGTAGCCGGTGTGCCGCCAGGCGGCGGCCAGCAGGATCATCCAGAGGTTGAGGTCGGGGTCACCCAGCCAGTCGGTGGGGTTCTGCTCGTCGCCGACGATCGCGTTGAGCGCTCCCTGGTCGCGGGAGAAGACCAGTTGGGCGATGAAGCCGACGACGGCGAGCGAGAGCACGACCGGCAGGTAGAACGTGGACTGGTAGAAGCGGCTGAAGCGCACCCCGCGGTCGATCAGTACGGCGAGCAGCAGGCCGAAGGGGGTGGCGACGAGGCCGAGGAAGGCCAGCCAGAGGAGGTTGTGGCGGACGGCGGGCCAGAACACCGGGTAGTTGGTGAACAGGTTCTCGTAGTTCTCCGTACCGACCCAGGCGATGTCGCCGATGCCGTCCCAACTGGTGAAGGAGAGCACGACGGAAGCGAGGGTGGGCCCCCAGATGACGACGACGTCCAGGAGGATCGGCACGCCCAGCAGCACGCCGAGGACGGCGACGTCACGGCGGGTGTAGCGGCGCGGGCCCCGGCGCGCGGAGCGCCGGGGTTGCGAGGGCCGCGGGGGCTGTCGTCCGGTGGTGCGCGTCAACGGCACGGGCAGACTCCAAGTCGGTCACGTCCGGCTGTCGGACTGCTGGGCAACCGGGCAGCCGGCCGCGGACGTCCTGCGGCCGGCGCTCCTTTCCGGACACTCCCTAGGCGTCGCTGGCGAAGATGGCCCTCTTCTGCTTCTCGATGCCGTTGACGAGCCCGTCCACGTCCTTGGGGTCGTTGATGAAGCTCTGGATCGCCGGGACCATCACCGTCGACGAGAAGTCGGGCCGGGTGTCGCGGTCCAGGAACTGGGAGATCTGCCGGGCGCCCCCGACCAGTTCCGCGGCCTTCTTCTGCAGCGGGGTGTACGCCGAGGTGTCGGCACGGTCGCTGACGGCGATGTTGTTGGGGTCGCCGGCCAGATAGACGTCCTCCGCCTTGCCCGTGGCCAGCCAGCGCAGCAGGTCCTTCGCCGAGGCGAGCGTCCCGTCGTTCTTCAGCCCCTTGGACTTCTTCGCCATCAGGAAGCCGTCGACGGGGGCCTCCACCGCCTGCTGCCCGTGCTCGGGGTCGATCTCGGGGAAGGGGAAGAAGTCGATGTCGGGCCGGTCGACCTCGGGGAACTGGGCGCCCGGGTGCTGCAGACCGAAGACCGCCATGCCGGTCTCGCGCTGCTGGAGGCTGGTCGCGGCCTCCTGCCAGGTGCGGCCGTTGGCGCCGGGCTGGCAGTACGGCAGCAGGCTGCGCCAGGTGTCGAAGACACCCTTGACCCGCCGGTCGGTCCAGGCTTCCTCGCCGGCCATCAGGGACTTGTGGAACTCGTAGCCGTTGGTCCGCATGTTGATGTAGTCGAAGGTGCCCATCGCGGGCCAGCCGTCCTTGTCGCAGAAGGCGATGGGGACGAGCTTGTCCTTCTGCATCCGGCGGGCGAGGGCGACGTACTCGTCGAGCGTCTTCGGCGCGGTGTAGCCGTACTTCTGGAACACGCTCTTCCGGTGGAAGACGGCCCACGGATAGGAGTAGTACGGCGTGAGGTACTGCTTGCCGTCCTCGCCGGTGGACTGGGCCTTGAGGGCGTCGGAGAAGCCCTCGTAGTCGGCCCACAGGTCGCTGATGTCGTGGAGCAGGCCCTTCTTGGCGAAGAACTGCATGCGGTAGCCCGCGAACCACATGAAGACCTCGTCCGGCTTCCCCTGGAGATAGCGGTTGATGTTCTCCTGGAAGGTGTTGTGGTCGACGGTGTTGACCTTCACCTTCCGGCCGTCGGACTGCTTCTCGTACGCGGCGAAGGCGTCCGCGAACGCCTTCTTCGGCACCGCGTCCGAGGAGTTGGAACCCAGGGAGACGGTCTTGCCGTCACCTCCCGGGCCACTGCTGCACGCGGCCAGGAGCGAGGGCAGGGCGACGGCTCCCGCGCCCGCTGCCGCGCCGCGTAACAGACTCCGGCGTGACATCCGATGACTTGTCACACTTGTGGGCACCGCTGAACCGCGTGACCCGTTAAACCGGGCATGCGCCATGTCCCCTCCTCAGGGGTCCAACCCAACACAAACAAACGCAAGGGTTGGATCCCACCCCCCGAGAAGAGCGCCGTCAAGGGTCCGATGCGAGATCGGGCCACCGTTATCGCATCCATTACAACAGGATCAAACATATTTCAACGGAGATACGTAGACGATCGCGTGATCGTATGTCACCTTTCTCCTCGTCAGCCAGCGCATGGAGTGATCGGAGCACTGTCCGTCCTTGTGCCGGGCAGGACGATGCTGGCAGCATCCACCGCACCGCGTTCGGGCGGGGCCGCGGATCACTCGCCGATCGCGGCCGGAGTGTCGCCCGCCCTGCTGAGCAACGCCGCCGCAGCGGCCCCGACCAGGCCGGCGTCGGCGCCCGTCAGCGCGGGGGCGACGACGAGGCTCTGGACGAAGGAGAGCGTGGCGTAGTCGCGCAGGCTCCGCCTGAGCGGCGCGAACAGGACGTCACCCGCGCCCGCCACTCCCCCGCCGATGACGGCGATCTCGATTTCGACGAGGGTGGCGGTGGCCGCGATGCCGGCGGCGAGCGCCTGGGCCGCGCGGGCGAAGGAGGCGGTGGCGACCGGGTCGCCCGCGCGGGCCGCGGCGGCCACCGCGGCGGCGGACGCGTCCCCGTCACGGCCGGGCCGCCAGCCGCCCTCCAGCGCGCGGCGTGCGATGTTGGGCCCGCTCGCGATGCGCTCGACACAGCCGCGCGCACCGCACGGGCACCGGTCGCCGTCGAGGTCGACGCTGATGTGGCCGATGTGACCGGCGTTCCCCGTGGGCCCGGGGTGGAGCCGACCGCCGAGGACGAGGCCGCCACCGACCCCGGTGGAGACGACCATGCACAGTGCGTTGTCGAAGCCGCGCGCCGCGCCCTGCCAGTGCTCGGCGGCGGCCATCGCCACGCCGTCGCCGACGAGCGACACGGGCAGCCCGCCGGTGGCCCGACGGACCCGGGCGACGAGCGGGAAGTCGCGCCACCCGGGCACGTTGACCGGGCTGACGGTGCCCGCCGACGCGTCGACCGGGCCGGCGCTGCCGATGCCCACGGCGCTCACCCGTCGCCACCGGGGCGCCGCCCTCAACTCGGCGACGACCTCGCCCACGGCGCCCATGACGGTCTCCGCGCCCTCCCGGGCGGGGGTCGGTCTCTGCGCCCGCAGCAGTACGCGACCGGCGCCGTCCACCAGTCCGCCCGCAATCTTGGTGCCGCCGATGTCCAGCGCGGCGACGAGCTCCCTTTGCATCGGTGTGAGGCCCCCCGTGGCTTGTCCTACCTGCACATGGGTCACCAGTCTCTATTCCCCTGACAACGTTGTCCAGGGCCTATGCTCGTCGCTGCACCTCCACTTACGCCGTATGACGACAGGACTGCGCACCGTGGCCGAAACGAATCGTTCCTCCCTTGTGTCCGGCCGCCCCCGCACCCCCGAACGGCGTTACGGCAACCGGCCGACGATGAAGGACGTGGCGGCGCGCGCGGGCGTGGGGCTCAAGACCGTCTCACGGGTCGTCAACGGCGAGCCGGGGGTCACACCGGACACCGAGCGCCGGGTCCAGGAAGCGATCGACTCCCTCGGCTTCCGGCGCAACGACAGCGCCCGCGTGCTGCGCAAGGGACGCACGGCCTCGATCGGGCTGGTCCTCGAAGACCTCGCCGACCCCTTCTACGGGCCGCTGAGCCGGGCCGTGGAAGAGGTCGCCCGCACCCACGGCGCCCTGCTGATCAACGGTTCGAGCGCCGAGGACCCCGACCGCGAACAGGAGTTGGCGCTCGCGCTGTGCGCCCGCCGCGTGGACGGGCTGATCGTCATCCCCGCCGGCCACGACCACCGCTACTTGGAACCGGAGATCAAGGCGGGCGTCGCCACGGTCTTCGTGGACCGTCCGCCGGGCCGGATCTCGGCGGACGTGGTCCTCTCCGACAGCTTCGGCGGAGCCCGCGCGGGAGTCGCCCATGTGATCGCGCACGGTCACCGCCGGATCGGCTTCATCGGCGACCAGCCCCGCATCCACACGGCAGTCGAACGTCTCCGCGGTTACCGCGCGGCCATGGAGGACGCCGGGCTCGCGGTCGACGACGCATGGGTCTCCCTCGGGTCCACCGCGCCGGAGCGGGTGCGTGCCGCCGTCGACGCCATGACGAGCGGGCCGGAGCCGGTCACCGCGGTCTTCGCGGGCAACAACCGCGTCACCGTCACCGCCGTGCGGGCGCTGGCGGGGCGCCGGCCGGAGGTGGCCCTGGTCGGCTTCGACGACATCGAACTCGCCGACCTCCTCGGCATCACCGTCATAGCCCAGGACGCGGCCCTCCTCGGCCGCACCGCGGCGGAACGTCTCTTCCGGCGCCTCGACGGCATCGAGGAGCAGCCGACCCAACTGACGCTGTCGACCCGGCTGATCCCCCGCGGCTCGGGAGAGATCCCGCCGGGCTAGGACCTGTCCACAAGGCCCCTCCCCACGACTGTGGTCCAGACCTGACGCGAACGCGACCCTCTCCACACGAGTCACCCGACGCCATCTTCACGAGATGCGCACATTATCGGCCAGATCCTCCATGTATCAGCCAATCAGCCACGGAATGTGAACTTCCCGTTGTCTCGCTGGATAGGTCTGGACCAATCTTCTTCCAGCCATCGGAGCGCGGGCTCCGACGGCCCGAGAAGAGGGAGGGCTCCACGTCATGTCCCTACGCAAGATGTTCGCCACGGCGGCCGTCGCCGCAGCCCTGACCGGTGCCGGACTGATGGCTGCTCCGGCAGCGCAGGCCGCCCCGACAGCCGCCACGACCAGCGCCGCACCGGCCTCCGACGTCCAGCCGATGAGATGGACCTCCTGGGGCAGTTACTCGTCCCTGGGCGCTTGCGCCCACGCGGGCCAGTGGGCGGTCATGAATGCCGGCGCTTCCTATTTCGACTGCGCGCCCAACGCCTTCGGCGGATACGACCTGTCCATCTGGCGCCCCTGACCCGTACCGCCCCCGATGACGCACGACGGCGCCCGCGCCCGACCCCGGCCGCGGGCGCCCGCCCTGCTCCTCCCTACGCGCCTCCCCGCACCACGGTCGGTGCGGCGCGGCGCAGGGAGGCGAAGGCTTCCAACCCCGCCCGGTCGAAACCGCTGAGCGCGGTGACCTCGTCGAGATCGAGCGCACCGCAGTCCAGGCCGCGGAGCAGGTGACCGCTCAGTGCCTTCGCCGTTGCGGGCTCGTCCATGACGTCGCAGCCGGCCCGGTTCGCGTACGCCGCGAGCCGGGCGGCGACCTTCTTCAGGCCGTCTCGGTAGAAGGCGAACACCGCCGCGTAGCGGGTGGGGAGGTGCCCGGGGTGCATGTCCCAGCCCTGGTAGTAGGCGCGGGCGAGAGCGCGGCGGGTGAGGCCGTAGTGGAGTCGCCACGCCTCGTGGACCTGCGCGGCGGGTCCGACGGGCAGCACGTTGGTGGAGCCGTCCGACACCCGTACGCCGGTGCCGGCCGCGGCCACCTGCATCACCGCCTTGGCGTGGTCGGCGGCCGGGTGGTCGCTCGTCTGGTGCGCCGCGCTGACGCCGAGGCAGGCGCTGTAGTCGAAGGTGCCGTAGTGCAGCCCGGTGGCGCGGCCTTCGGCGGCCCGGATCAGCCGGGCGACGGTCGCGGTGCCGTCCGACGCGAGGATCGCCTGGCTCGTCTCGATCTGGATCTCGAAGCCGATCCGGCCGGCGTGCAGGCCGTGCGCCCGCTCGAACGCCTCCAGCAGCCGCACCATCGCGGTGACCTGTTCGGGGTAGGTGACCTTGGGCAGGGTCAGCACCAGCCCGTCCGGCAGTCCGCCGTGCTCGACCAGCCCGGTGAGGAAGACGTCGAGGGTGCGTACGCCCCGATCGCGCACGGCGGCTTCCATGCACTTCATGCGGATGCCGGTGTACGGGGCGGCGGTGCCGTTCGCGTACGCCTCGGCGACCAGCCGCGCGGCCCGGGCGGCGTGGGCGTCCTCGTCCGCGTCCGTACGGCCGCCGTACCCGTCCTCGAAGTCGATCCGCAGGTCCTCGACCGGCTCGCGCGCCAACTTGGCCCGCACCCGGTCGTGCACCGGGGCGGCGAGGTGGTCGGGCAGGCCGAGGACGGCGGCGAAGGAGGCCGCGTCCGGGGCGTGTTCGTCGAGCGCGGCGAGCGCCCGGTCGCCCCAGTCGCGGACGGTGTCGGCGGCGAACGCCTCGCCGGGTACGTAGACGGTGTGGACGGGCTGACGGGTACCGGGGTCCCCGGGGTAGCGGCGGGCGAGTTCGGCGTCCACCGGCGCGAGTGCTGCGTCGAGGGCGCTGGTGACGGTGGCGTCGAGGGTGGTTGCCGGCTGCTTCTGTGGACCCATCTGCATGCCTCCCATGTTCCGTTGACCGGAATCAATGATCCGCATGGCGAAGCTAACGGGCGGCTTGGATCTCCGTCAACGGTCCGTGGGAACGGCCGGAGCCGCACGGCGGGTTGGCCGTGCGGCTCCGGTGTGCACGCGTCGTCGCAGGATGCGCGACGTGAGCTGGTTCAGTTCTTGCGGGTGTTGATGTCGTCGGTGAGTTGGGGGACGACGGTGTGGAGGTCGCCCACGACGCCGTAGTCGACGAGGTCGAAGATCGG